>NZ_JBSFYW010000051.1:0-63029 GCF_053599975.1 Streptomyces sp. NPDC005141
CAGCCCGTGGCTCACCGCCACTCCGTCACCGTGTCCGGTGCCCCGCCGCACGGCGGCACCGGCGGTACGCGCCCGCGCCACTGACCGGGCGCGGCCTTTCCGGAGTCGCACGAGGGTGCGCGACAGCAGCCGGGAGACATGCATCTGGGAGATGCCGAGTTCGTCGCCGATCTCGGACTGGGTCATGTTCGCCACGAACCGCAGCGAGAGGATCTGCCGGTCGCGCTGCGGGAGTTCCGCGATCAGCGGCTTGAGGGACTCCACGTACTCGATGCCCTCGAGCCCGTTGTCCTCGTAGCCGATGCGGTCCGCGAGCGCGCCCTCGGAGTCGTCCTCCTCGGGCTGTGCGTCCAGCGAACTGGCCGTGTAGGCGTTCGAGGCCGCCATGCCCTCGACGACCTCGTCGTTGCTGATGCCGAGGCGTTCCGCCAGCTCACCCACGGTGGGAGCGCGGTCCAGCTTCTGGGCCAGCTCGTCGCCGGCCTTGGCCAGGTCGAGCCTGAGCTCCTGAAGCCTGCGGGGTACCCGCACCGACCAGGAGGTGTCGCGGAAGAAGCGCTTGATCTCGCCGATGATCGTCGGCATCGCGAAGGTGGGGAACTCGACGCCGCGGCTCAGCTCGAACCGGTCGATCGCCTTGATCAGGCCGATGGTGCCGACCTGGATGATGTCCTCCATCGGCTCGCTGCGGGAGCGGAAGCGGGAGGCGGCGAACTTCACCAGCGCGAGGTTGAGTTCGACGAGCGTGTTGCGGACGTAGGCGTAGTCGTGCGTGCCCTCTTCGAGGGACTCGAGCCGCGCGAAGAGTGTCTTGGACAGGGCGCGTGCGTCCACCGGCCCCACCTCGTCGTACGGGGGGATCTCCGGTAGTCCGGCGAGTCCGTCGACTTCGTCGGTTCCGGCGTCGTCGACGTGCTCCGGGCGTTCCAGAGGGAGTGTCGACGTCGCCGTCTGGGTCTGCGATGCGTCGAGCCGGGGTGACATGGTGTCCTCCATCGTTCTCGGCATATGGCCGCCGATGCCAATACGTGCACTGCGGTGTGCGGCGCCTCCAAAGCCGGCCGTGTCGGATAGGTGTCTCTACTAGCCCTACCCGCTTTCGCGAACTCGCCGCAAGTGCCTTCTATGACGAAATGTCCATTTCAGGGCGGTTGTTCGGGTGTCGGGTGACGTAGAGAAGGCGTAGTGTTCGAGTGCGTACATCGGTAGTAGCGACGCTCGGGAGAGAGACGGCATGGACCGCGGGACGGTCGGCAGCGCACAGTCTGGCCGGCTTCTTGTCGAGGTGCGGGAAGAGGGCACTAGTGCCGTCGTGACCCCCGCGGGTGAGCTCGATCACCACACGGCCGATTTGTTGCGTGAGCCACTCGAAGGGTGCCTCGAAAAGGGGTACGCGCGGCTCGTCGTCGACTGTTCGCGCCTGGAGTTCTGTGACTCCACCGGGCTCAATGTGCTGCTCGGCGCCCGGCTGAAGGCCGAGGCCGCGGGTGGCGGGGTCCATCTGGCCGCGATGCAGCCCGTGGTGGCCCGGGTCTTCGAGATCACCGGGGCGGAGGCCGTCTTCACCGTCCACGACACGCTCGAAGCGGCCCTGGCCGACTGATCCGGCGGGCCTTCGATCGTGACGCCGTTATGTCCCGGTTGCCCCTGCGTGATCGACGCGTTACTCGCGTCACAGGTTCCGTGCCGAAAAAGTGGGTGTTCGGACGGTTCCGTCGGGCAGGAGACATCCTGGACGGGTCGGCGGCACGGGTGTCGGCGGCCGGCGCGGCGCAAGTCGTTGATCCACAAGCGGCGAAAGCCGTTGATCCATCCGTACTGAGTACTGCGTACTGAGTCTTGAATCGTGAACCGGTGAATCGGTGAGGTGAAGCGCTGATGAGCACCACCCGGCCCTGCTCGCCGGGCGACCGCGGCCCGGAGTCGGGCGACGGCGGCGCTTCCGGGGTGTCCGCGACAGGCGTGACACCCGTGGACGGCGGGGCGCCCGGCGACGGCGCCTCCTCGGACGGCGCGGCCCTCGCCCCCACCGGCCGCCAGGCCCGGAGACTGAATTTCGACGGCGAGAGCGGCGTCGTGCCGCTCGCCCGCGACTTCGCGCGGCAGGCGCTGTACGCGTGGGGCTGGCTGCCCGCCCCGAGCGCCGACCGGCGGGCGGCCGCCGAGGACGTCCTGCTGGTCGTCTCCGAGCTGGTCACCAACGCCTGTCTGCACGCCGAGGGTCCGGACGAACTCCGGATCTCCTGCGACAACAAGGTGCTGCGCATCGAGGTCTCCGACCGCGGCGCCGGCCAGCCCGCACCGCGCACCCCGCACCGCGCCGGGCGCCCCGGCGGCCACGGCATGTTCATCGTGCAGCGGCTCTGCCTGGACTGGGGGGTCGTGCGGACCCCAGGGGTCGCGGGCAAGACCGTATGGGCGGAGCTCGGGGCACCCGCCTAGTTCTCTCCGGGGCAGCCCGGCCGAACCGCCCGCCCGAACCGATCGTCGGCCTGCCCGTTCGGCCGAACCGATCGTCGGGCTGCCCCGCCCGGCTGAACCAACTGACCGGCAGCCCCCTCCCCGGAGGAGCCGTCCGACCGGCGGAGCCGTTCGGACGAACCGGCCCGTCCGAGGCCCGCCTTCGGTTACCCGCGGTTCGAAACCTTCTTCGTACGTCACCCGGTGCGCGCCGGATCCCCACGGATCCGGCGCGCACTTTGTCTTCCCTCCACAAGTCCCCGGGCGTACCTTGACGGCCGATCTGATGTTCCGTCAGGAAATCGCCAAGATCGCCAAGGATGCCGTCAGGAATGAGGGGCAGGCCCGTGTCGTACCGGACGTACCAGAAACGAACCGCCGCGCTCGCGTTCGCCGCGGCCCTGGCCGGCTCGGCGGTGCTGATGGCCGCCCCCGCAGCCCAGGCCGATGTGGTGGACGTCAACTACCAGTGCAAGACACCGATCGGCGACAAGAGCGCCGTCTCGCCCATCGACATCAAGGGCGTCAAGAGCGGCAGCGGCTACAAGCTGACCATGTCCTGGCAGAAGGGTGTCTCCTCCAGCCCGGTCGAGCTCGGCAAGGGCGCGATGTCGCCGAGCGCCGTCATCAAGGTGGGCGGCGCGGACAGCGGAACGGTGGCGGTCAGCGGACCGGCCAACGCGGCCGCGATCCCCGCCAACACCCCCATCAAGATCAATGACTTGAGCGGCACGTACACGCCGAAGAAGTCCGGCAAGGTCACCTTCACCGCGGGCGTCCTCACCATCAAGGCCCTCGGCACCACGACCACGTGCACGCCCTCGAACAGTCCCAAGCCTTCGCTGACCCTCGACGTCACGGCCGCCGGCGGTTCGGGCTCGTCGAGTTCCGGTTCGTCGAGTTCGGGTTCCAGCGGGACCCAGAGCGGCGCCGACTCCGGCGGTCAGCTTCCGCAGACCGGCCCCGAGGACTCCGCGATCGCCCTCGGCACCCTCGGCGGCACGGTCCTGCTCGCGGGCGCGGCGGGCGTGCTGTGGCTGACGCGCAGGCATCAGGCGGTACGCCGCTGACCTTCCCGCACCACGACCTGGAGCCGCCGCATGCCGTACGCACTCCCCGCTGCCCGCGCGCTGGGCCTGACCCTGGTGCTGCTGAGCGCGGCACCGGCGGCCCGGGCCGCCGAGGGCTGGTCCGTCGTGCCGGCCGCGGGCGGGGCGGCCGACGGGCGGCCCTCCGTCTACGCGGAGGGCGCGCCCGGCACGGTCCTCCAGGACTCCGTGTCCGTTCTCAATCCGGGCACGCGCCCCCTCACCGTCCGGCTGCGCGGCGCCGACGCGGACAACACTGCGGACGGGGCCTTCACCGTCCGCGAACGGCCGACGGACGCGGGCGCGTGGATCGCCTTCGCCGGACGCGCGGACGGCCGCCGGGCCGCGGTGCGGGACCTGTCCGTACGGGTGCCGCCGCACACCCGCGCCGATGTGCCGTTCACCGTCGCCGTCCCGGCCGGCGCGGCACCCGGCGACCATCCCGGCGCGATCGTCGCGAGCGGCGGCGGCCGCACCGCGGCGGTCCGGGTCCACCTGCGGGTGGCGGGACCGGCGTTGTCGGCACTGACCGTCGAGTACGTCAGGGTGCGCGGTGGCCGGATCTCCTACGAACTGGTGAACCGCGGCACCACGGTCCTCGCTCCGCGGCTCGCCGTGCGCGCCGACGGTGTCTTCGGCACCCTGCTCGACCGCGCCCCGCGCACCCTGCCCGTCGAACTCCTGCCGGGCCGCCGCGTCACGCTCCGCGAGCCGTGGACCGGCTCTCCGGCCTTCGACGCGGTCGATGTGCGGCTGACGGTGACGGCGGCGGGCGGTGCGCGCTCCACGGCGACCGTGTCGGTCCGGTTCGTGCCGTGGGGCGCGGTGGCCGGGGCCGGGGTCGCCCTGGCGGCGGTGGGCGCCTTCTTCGCCGTACGGCGTCGGAGGCGGACCGGGGTGTGGGGGCCATGGCGTCGCGGGCGCCGGCCGGGTGACGACGGGGCGAGCGAACTGCCCCGCACGGAAGTCGAGTTGACGGGAGCGGTGTCGTGAGCGTCCTGGGCGGCAAGATGCGGATGACGGTCCTGGGGGCGGTACCGGCCCTCGTCCTGGTCCTGTTGGCGGGGACGGCCTCGGTGTCCCCGGCGTCGGCCGCCGTGCGACCGAGCGTGAAGCTGTCCAAGTCCGAGGCCGGGAGCGGCGGTTCGATCACCGTGACCGGCAGCGGCTGGCGGCCCGGAGCGCTGCTGATGATGCTGATCTGCGGGCAGTCCGTGCCCTCGCGCGGGGTGATCGGCGGCACCAACTCCTGCGCCAACGCCGACGGCCGGGCCGTCACCACCGACGCCAAGGGCGGCTTCAGCAAGAAGCTGCCGGTCGCCGAGCCGCCCAAGCCGTGTCCCTGCGTGGTGCACGTCGCCACCGTCACGGGCGAGAAGGCCGAGGCGGACGCCCTCTTCATGGTGGCCGGGCACTCGGTCGAGCCGCTGCCCAAGGAGGAGAGCGGCGGCCGGCTGTCGGTGCTGACCGACACCCGGCTCGACGGGTCGAGCGGTCTGCTGACCTGGTTCGGCTCACCTCCCGCGCGCACCCTCGTCTTCACCGTCGGCAACGTCGGCACCGCCGCCGTGAAGAACCCCGTCTTCCAAGTCGGTACCTCCCATGGAGTGTTCGCCCCGCAGTGGGAGGAACAGGAGTGGCGCGGCTCCATCGCGCCCGGCCGCAAGGCGCGGATCAAGCTCCCGGTCGAGCTGTCGGCCGGGGCGCACGGCGACTACACGGTCTCGCTGAAGTACGGCGGGAAGGTGCTCGCCGAGCAGCCGTGGGGCGTGGGCCGCCCCTGGGGCGTCACTCTCTTCTGGATCCTGCTCTGCGTCGTCGTCCCGGCCGCGGTGTTCCGCGTCGGCATGGCCGTGGTGGACCGGGTGCGCCCGCACAGGTCGACCGGCCGGGCCGGCCGGCACCGGGGTTTCCGGCCGGCCGAGCTCGCCCTCCGCATGCCCAGGGCGGGCTCCACCCCGAAGACACCGGCGGACCCCTCGGCCTCCCCGGTCCCGGCCCTGCCGTGGTTCACCCCGGACAACGATCCGGGGACCGCGACGAACGGTCAGCTCTCCGCACCGCAAGAGAACGGTCCGACGACGCAGACGAGAAAGGGACACACGTGAGCACGCAACGGAGAGTGGTACCGACCGGCCGACGCAGAGCGGGCGCGGCCGGGGTCGCGCTGATGCTCGGCGGTGCGGGCATCCTGCTGGGGGTGGCCGCCGCCCCGGCGCAGGCCGCCGAGGTGTCGTACAAGACGGAGTGCGTTCCGCCCCCGATCTCCGGGCTGCCCCCGGTGCAGGGCACCACGAAGGTGGAGATAACCGCGCCCGCCGGGGCGAAGGTGGGCGACGAGGTCACCATCACCTGGAAGTTCACCCAGGCGGCCTCGAAGAACCCCGATGTCCTCGACCTCGACAAGGACACGGTCAAGCCCACCGGCACCCTCAAGGCGGGCGGCGCTCAGACGGCGGACATCGCGATGGAGGGACCGCGCCAGAACCCGGCGATCCCGAAGAACAGCGACATGAAGCTGTCCGACATGACGGGCAAGCTGAAGCTGACGGCGGCGGGTGACGTCACGCTCACCCCGGACGCGTACGGCATCAACGTCAGCAAGCCGATCTCCACCGACACCAAGTGCACGCCCAAGGAGACGGTGAAGTCCTCCGCGACCATCAAGGTGACGGGCGGCGGGGCGGGCGGCACCCCGACCCCGACCCCGACCCTCCCGACCGGCCCGCCGACGTCGCCGACCGGGTCGGCGACCCCGTCGCCGAGCGGCAGCGGGACCGACGGCGGCGGCTCCGACGGGGGCGGCGGCGGGCAGACCGACTTCACGGGCAAGGAGGTCTCCGTCCCCTACGCGTGCAAGACGCCCATCGGAGACAAGGACGCCACCTCTCCCGTGCAGATCAACGCCAAGAAGAACGGCGGGAGTTACGACCTCACCGTGCAGTTCAAGAAGTCCGTGATGGACAGCCCGGCCGACATCCCCGCCGACTCGGTCAAGCCGTCGATGGAGGTGGCCCTCGGGGGCGCGGACAAGGGCACCGTGCATGTCGAGGGCCCGACCAACTCCGCGGCGATCAAGTCCGGCGACCCGATCGAGGTCCCCGACCTGACGGGCACCTACAAGCCGGGCGCGACCGGTGAGTCGACCCTCTCCCCAGGCGTGCTGACGGTGAAGGCGCTGGGCACGACGACGACCTGCACCCCGACCAGGTCCGAGGTGTCCCTGACCCTGGACACCTCGGAACAGGCGAGCGGCGCGTCGGGCGGCGGGTCCACCTCCTCCGGCTCCGGTTCCGCCGGCACCTCGGGCGGCCTCGCGGAGACGGGCTCCGACAGCCACAGCGCGCTCAAGGCGCTCGGACTGGTGGCGGGCACGGTCATCCTGCTGGGCGGCGCGGTGTTCACCTTCATGCCGGGGCGGCGCACGCGCTGACGGGGGGAGAGAACCCCGCTCAGGAAGGCATCGTCGGGCGGTTGCTGCGGTTCCCGCGGCTCCTCCCCGACCGGCCGCCCGCCGATACGGCGAAGGGCCGCCGCACCGGACGGTGCGACGGCCCTTCGCCGTGGGTACGGCCCGACGTCAGCGGACGTCGCCCATGAGCTGCTTGACCTTCTTGCGGTACATCCACACCGCGACACCGGCGATCACGGCGAGCGTGGCCTCCAGGGCGACGATGCCCGTCTTGTTGAGGTCGACCTCGGCGATGGAGAGCAGACCGGTCGTGGCGTCACCGGCGGTGACGGCCAGGAACCAGACACCCATCATCTGGGAGGCGTACTTCGCCGGAGCCATCTTCGTGGTGACGGAGAGGCCGACCGGGGAGAGCAGCAGCTCACCGACGGTCTGCACGAAGTAGATCGCCACCAGCCACATCGCGGCCGCCTTGTGACCGCCCTCGGCGATCGTCAGCGGGGCCAGGAAGAGGAAGAACGACGCGCCGACCAGGATCAGACCCGAGGCGAACTTCGTGGCCGTGCTCGGCTCCTTGCCGCGCTTGTTCAGCCACAGCCACGCCCAGGCGAAGACCGGGGCGAGCGCCATGATCATGACCGGGTTGACGGACTGGTACCAGGAGACCGGGAACTCCCAGCCGAAGATGGTGTTCTCGGCGGACGAGTCGGCGAAGATCGACATCGTCGAGCCGCCCTGGTCGTAGATCATCCAGAAGACGGCGGCGGCGACGAAGAACCAGATGTACGCGGACATCTTCGACTGGTCGGCACGGCCCAGGGTCTTGTCGCGCTTGATGCGCCCGATGACCATGACCGGGATGACCAGACCGGCGATCGTGATCGGGACCAACAGCCAGTTCAGCGTGTAGTGGCCCGAGAAACCGACGATCGCGTAGAAGACGACGGCGACAGCGGCCCACAGCGCGGACTTGCGCAGCGTCGAGGCCTTCTCCTCGGCCGACAGAGGCGTGGGGACCTCGTGCGAGCGGGCGCTGAGGTGACGGCCGCCGAGCAGGTACTGAGCGAGGCCCAGCGCCATGCCGAGCGCGGCGAGGGCGAAGCCCAGGTGCCAGTTCACGTTCTCACCGACGGTGCCGATGATCAGCGGAGCGGCGAAGGCGCCGAGGTTGATGCCGACGTAGAAGAGCGTGAAGCCACCGTCGCGGCGCGGGTCGTCCGGGCCGTCGTAGAGGTGGCCCACCATCGTGGAGATGTTGGCCTTCAGCAGACCGGAACCTATGGCGACGAGTCCGAGGCCGCCGTAGAAGGTGCCGGAGGAGGGCAGAGCCAGCGTGAGGTGGCCCAGCATGATGATCAGACCCGCGACGGCGACCGTCTTGCGGGGGCCCAGGACACGGTCGGCGAACCAGCCGCCCGGCAGGGCGAGCAGGTACACCAGGGAGAGGTACACCGAGTAGATCGCGGTCGCGGAGGCCGCGTTCATGTGCAGGCCGCCCGGTGCCACCAGGTACAGCGGGAGCAGTGCCTTCATGCCGTAGTAGGAGAACCGCTCCCACATCTCGGTCATGAAGAGAGTGGCCAGTCCGCGGGGGTGGCCGAAGAAGGTCTTCTCGGAACCGGGGGTGCCCGGAGTGACCGAGTCCTTCGTCAGGCTGGACGCCATGGTCGTTCCTTGCTGGTCGGGACGCGCTGTGGGGGTCCTCCGGCTCGACCGGAGTCGAGAACCGGGGGATTCGCGCGCCCATGGGGGGCGGCCGGCACCGGCGGGGTTCGGCGTCCGTCCCCACGCCCACGGGGAGTCCGCTCCGGATTGCGAAGCGATGGACGGCGACCACCGGGATCCACGCCCGTCACGCGTCAGTGCGCTCGGGCCCGGCCACAGGTCATTCCTTTCAAGGCTGGCGAATACCAGCCCGCACACAAAAGAGACCTTCAGCATCAAGCCAGCGCCAAAGGTCCTCATGTGGTGCTACAGGCGTCTGGTCACCATACGACATGGCAATGAGGCATATGGAAGGACTTGAGATATGGATCACAGGCGATCATGGAACCGTAGGCGATCATTCGAAGGTCCTCGGCATGATTGCATCCCACACCCACAGGTAAGAAACACTCGGATGGTGGGTGTGAATCACGGAGGCCGATCACTGCCCGGGCGCCGCGCGCGGCGGACTACCATCACCCCATGACCCGTGTACTGCTCGCCGAGGACGACGCGTCCATCTCGGAGCCGCTGGCCCGTGCCCTGCGCCGGGAGGGTTACGAGGTCGAAGTGCGCGAGGACGGACCCACCGCGCTCGACGCCGGAATGCAGGGCGGTGTCGACCTCGTCGTCCTGGACCTCGGACTGCCCGGCATGGACGGCCTGGAGGTCGCCCGCCGGCTCCGCGCCGAGGGGCACACCGTGCCCATCCTCATCCTGACCGCGCGCGCCGACGAGGTGGACACCGTCGTCGGTCTCGACGCGGGCGCCGACGACTACGTGACCAAGCCGTTCCGGCTCGCCGAACTCCTCGCCCGGGTACGGGCCCTGCTCCGGCGCGGCTCGGCCGAGCCCCAGCAGCCGCCCGCCACCCACGGCGTGCGCATCGACGTCGAGTCGCACCGCGCCTGGATGGGCGACGAGGAACTCCAGCTCACGGCTAAGGAGTTCGACCTCCTGCGGGTCCTGGTCCGTGACGCCGGCCGCGTGGTCACCCGCGACCAGCTCATGCGCGAGGTCTGGGACACCACCTGGTGGTCGTCCACCAAGACCCTCGACATGCACATCTCCTGGCTGCGCAAGAAGCTCGGCGACGACGCGGCGAACCCCCGCTACATCGCGACGGTACGAGGGGTCGGCTTCCGCTTCGAGAAGAGCTGAGGCTCCGCCGGACCGGGTCCGGTGCGGAGCCCCGCGCAAGGGACCTGGCGGGACGGCGACGGCCATCCCGCCCCGGACGCCCTGTCGCGCGTACGGGGGGCACGCCGCCAGAGCCCCGGCTCCGCCCCGGCATCCGGCACAGGACGCGGCGGGGCGGCGGCGGAAAACCGCGCCCCGGCCCGGCGCCCCGCCGGCGGGACGCGGCGAACGTGCACACTGGTCCCCGTACAGCCACCTGCCCGGAGGGCCCCGTGCGTCGCCGTCTGATCCAGTCCACCCTCGCCGTCGTGCTCGTCGTGATCGCCGTGTTCGGCGTCTCCCTCGTCATCGTCGAGACCCGCACGATCAGCAACAGCGCCCAGGAGCGCGTGGACTCCGAGGCGCTGCGCCTGGCCAGCATCGTGGACAGCCGCATCCTCGGCGACGAGAACATCTCCAGCGCAACGTTCAAGAACCAGGTCACCGACCAGCGCTACGCCGTCATTAGGATTCCGGGCCGCGATCCCATCGAGGTCGGCAAGGAGCCCACCGGCGACGTCATCCACTACACCGCCAAGGGCGAGGAGGGCGAGACGGTCACCGTCCAGGAGCCCCGCTCCTCGGTGACCAAGGAAGTCGGCCGCACGCTCCTGATCATCGGCGCGGTCGCGCTGCTCGCGATCATCGCCGCCGTCCTCCTCGCCGTACGCCAGGCCAACCGTCTCGCCTCCCCGCTCACCGACCTCGCCGAGACGGCCGAACGGCTGGGCTCGGGCGACCCCCGCCCGCGCCACAAGCGGTACGGCGTCCCCGAGCTGGACCGGGTCGCCGACGTCCTGGACGGCAGCGCCGAGCGCATCGCACGGATGCTCACCGCCGAGCGCCGGCTCGCCGCCGACGCCTCCCACCAGCTGCGAACGCCCCTCACGGCGCTCTCCATGCGCCTGGAGGAGATCACCCTCACCGACGACCCCGACACGGTGAAGGAGGAGGCGACGATCGCGCTGACACAGGTGGAACGCCTCACGGACGTGGTCGAGCGCCTGCTCACCAACGCCCGTGACCCGCGCACCGGCTCCGCCGTCTCCTTCGACCTCGACGAGGTCATCAAGCAGCAGCTGGAGGAATGGCGCCCGGCCTACCGCAGCGTGGGCCGCGCGATCGTCAGCTCCGGCAAACGTCATCTGCAGGCGGTGGGCACCCCGGGCGCGGTCGCCCAGGTCCTCGCGGCGCTGATCGAGAACTCCCTCATGCACGGAGGCGGCACGGTCGCCCTGCGCACCCGCGTCATCGGCAACCAGGCCGTCGTCGAGGTCACCGACGAGGGCCCCGGTGTTCCCGCCGACCTGGGCGCCCGGATCTTCGAGCGCACCATCAGCGGCCGCAACTCCACCGGCATCGGTCTCGCCGTCGCCCGCGACCTCGCGGAGGCCGACGGCGGCCGCCTGGAGATGCTCCAGGCCCAGCCCCCGGTCTTCGGCCTGTTCCTGTCCCGCACCCTGCTGAAGCGGCCGGCGCGGATCCCGGAGGACGGCGAGGAACGGACGGTCAGGTAGGAGCGGGCGGGGGACCGCCCCGCACCGGGCCCGGTCCGCCCGTGCCCGTCGGGCTCAGTTCGCCCGTGCCCGTGCCCGCCGAGGCTCGGGCTCCTCGTCCAGGAACGATTCCGCACTGGCCACCGCTTCCCGGGCCGGAAGCGTCCGGAACACCCAGGTGCGGTAGGACCAGAAGCGGAAGAGGGTCGCGACGCCGATGCCGAGGAACTTGAAGATGTTGCTCTGCAGCGGGCTGTCCCAGCCGAAGCCGTACGTCGCCACGTAGAGGACGCCGTTCTCGATGACCAGTCCCACCGCGCTGAACAGCAGGAAGAGCGTCAGCTCCTTGGTGCGGCCACCCTTGTCGCGGTCCCGGTAGGTGAAGTAGCGGAACCCGATGTAGTTGAAGACGATGGCGACGACGGTGGCGATGACACTGGCCCGCACGACCTGCAGGCCGGTGACATGGCGTACGAGGTTGAACACGAGCAGGTTGACCAGCAGGCCCGCGCCACCCACCGCACCGAACTTGGCGACCTCACGAAAGAGCAGGTCGAAGCGGCGGCGAAACGCGCTGCGAGGCCCCGCCTGAGGCCCCGAGGTAGCACTGCCCATGGTGTCGCCAGCCCCCGTCGGTGGGTCATGTCGTCAACTGAGTGGATGGATACGTCAACCACCCAATGCTAACCAGCGCCCCTGCGCGGCGCCCGTGCATGGGTGCACAGGTAAGAAAAGACGAGGTCACCGGCACGGAAAATCGGGCGTATCGGTGCGGAAATCAGCCACCGCGGCGTGGCCGATACTCTTGGAGCGTGACGTTCCCGGTAGTCGGCATGGTCGGCGGTGGACAGCTCGCTCGTATGACACACGAGGCGGGCATCCCGCTCGGCATCAAGTTCAAGCTCCTCAGTGACACTCCCCAGGATTCCGCGGCGCAGGTCGTCGGCGATGTCGTCGTCGGCGACTATCGCGACCTCGACACGCTGCGTGACTTCGCGCGGGGCTGCGACGTGATCACCTTCGATCACGAGCACGTCCCGACCGAGCACCTGCGGGCCCTGGAGGCGGACGGCATCCCCGTCCGCCCCGGCCCCGACGCGCTCGTGCACGCCCAGGACAAGGGCGTGATGCGCGCGAAGCTCGACGCGATCGGCGTGCCCTGCCCACGGCACCGCATCGTGACCGACGTCGAGGACGTCGCCGCGTTCGCGGCGGAGGGCCTCGCCGAAGGGGCCGAGGGCGACGGTTTCCCGATCATCCTGAAGACCGTCCGCGGCGGCTACGACGGCAAGGGCGTGTGGTTCGTCCGCTCCCTGGAGGAGGCCGCCGACCCGTTCCGCGCGGGCGTGCCCGTCCTCGCCGAGGAGAAGGTCGACTTCGTCCGGGAGCTCGCGGCGAACGTCGTCCGCTCCCCGCACGGCCAGGCGGTCGCGTACCCCGTCGTGGAGTCCCAGCAGGTCGACGGCGTCTGCGACACGGTGATCGCCCCGGCCCCCGGCATCGACGAGGAGCTGGCCCTCAAGGCGGAGGAACTGGCCCTGCGGATCGCCAAGGAACTCGGCGTCGTCGGGCACCTGGCCGTCGAGCTCTTCGAGACCCAGGACGGACGCGTCCTCGTCAACGAACTGGCCATGCGCCCGCACAACTCGGGCCACTGGACCCAGGACGGCGCGATCACCTCGCAGTTCGCCAACCACGTGCGCGCGGTCCTCGACCTCCCGCTCGGCGACCCGCGCCCGCGCGCCAGGTGGACGGTCATGGCTAACGTCCTCGGCGGCGACTACCCCGACATGTACTCCGCGTACCTGCACTGCATGGCCCGCGACCCGCAGCTCAAGATCCACATGTACGGCAAGGACGTGAAGCCCGGCCGTAAGGTCGGCCACGTCAACACCTACGGCGACGACCTGGACGACGTGCTGGAGCGCGCCCGTCACGCTGCCGGCTACCTGAGAGGGACCATCACCGAATGAGCCCGGTTGTAGGCATCGTCATGGGTTCGGACTCCGACTGGCCGGTCATGGAGGCCGCCGCCCAGGCACTCGACGAATTCGAGATCCCCTACGAGGTGGATGTCGTCTCCGCGCACCGCATGCCGCACGAGATGATCGCGTACGGCGAGCAGGCCGCGGAGCGCGGGCTCAAGGCGATCATCGCGGGCGCGGGCGGCGCGGCCCATCTGCCGGGGATGCTGGCGTCCGTCACCCCGCTGCCCGTCATCGGTGTGCCCGTCCCGCTCAAGTACCTCGACGGCATGGACTCGCTGCTCTCCATCGTGCAGATGCCGGCCGGTGTGCCCGTCGCGACCGTCTCCGTGGGCGGCGCCCGCAACGCCGGTCTGCTGGCCGCCCGGATGCTCGCCGCCCACGACGAGGAACTCCTCGGCCGGATGCGGGAGTTCCAGCAGGAGCTGAACGACCAGGCCACCGAGAAGGGCAAGCGGCTGCGCGCCAAGGTCGAGGGCGCCGGCGGCGGTTTCGGCTTCGGGAAGTGACGCGGATGTCCTCGCCCTCCCTCTCCTCGCTCGACATGGCCCGTGCCCTGCTCGACGAGTTCCCCGTCGTCGACGGGCACAACGACCTCCCCTGGGCGCTGCGCGAGCAGGTCCGCTACGACCTCGACGCCCGGGACATCGCCACCGACCAGAGCGCCCACCTGCACACGGACCTGGCCCGGCTGCGCTCCGGCGGCGTCGGCGCCCAGTACTGGTCGGTGTACGTCCGCTCGGACCTGCCCGGCGCGGTCACCGCGACGCTCGAACAGATCGACTGCGTACGGCAGCTGATCGACCGTCACCCGGCGGACCTGCGTGCCGCGCTGACCGCCGCCGACATGGAGGCGGCGCGCGGCGAGGGCCGTATCGCCTCCCTCATGGGTGCGGAGGGCGGTCACTCGATCGACAACTCCCTCGGCGTCCTGCGCGGGCTGTACGCGCTCGGCGTCCGCTACATGACCCTCACCCACAACGACAACATCGCGTGGGCGGACTCGGCGACGGACGTTCCCGTGGTGGGCGGCCTGTCGGCCTTCGGCCGTGAGGTCGTGCGGGAGATGAACCGCGAGGGCATGCTCGTGGACCTCTCGCACGTGGCCGCGACGACCATGCGAGACGCGCTCGACACCTCCGTCGCGCCGGTGATCTTCTCCCACTCCTCGGCGCGCGCGGTGTGCGACCACCCGCGCAACATCCCGGACGACGTGCTGGAGAGGCTGCCCGCCAACGGCGGCGTGGCGATGGTGACGTTCGTGCCGAAGTTCGTCCTCCAGGCCGCGGTCGACTGGACGGCCGCGGCCGACGAGAACATGCGAGCCAACGGCTTCCACCATCTCGACACCACCGCCGAGGGCATGAAGGTGCACCGCGTCTTCGAGGAGGAGAATCCGCGTCCCGTCGCCACCGTGTCGACGGTCGCCGACCACCTCGACCACATGCGTGAGGTCGCGGGCATCGACCACCTCGGCATCGGCGGCGACTACGACGGCACGGCGTTCACCCCGGACGGCCTGGACGACGTCTCCGGCTACCCGAACCTGATCGCCGAGCTCCTCGACCGCGGCTGGTCGCGCACGGACGTGGCCAAGCTGACCTGGCGGAACGCCGTGCGTGTGCTGGGGGCGGCGGAGGACGTGGCCCGCGACCTGCATTCCAGGCGGGGCCCGTCGAACGCGACGCTGGAACAGTTGGACGGCTGACGGCTGACGGCTGACGGGGCTCCAGGGCTCCGGGGCTTGCGAAGGCGCCCGGGCTGATGGCCCGGGCGCCTTCGGCGTGCGCCCGACGGTTGTGCCGGGTAGCTTCGGGCGGGCGCCCGCTCCGCCCGTACGGATGCACCGGGTCCGCGTTCGCGCGTGACGCGCGGGGGCGCGCCCATGGACGTACCCCGAACGCGTCATCCGCCAGGAAGCCCCCGGGCCCCGTGTCACGGTGGCGGTACCCCGACCTTCGCCGTCCACCTCACGGAGCCTGTCAGGGCTCACCCCGGGGGAGCGGGGTGGTCGGGCCAGGGCCCGTCCTCGAGGGGGTCGATCAGGCAGAGGCAGAACGGGTGCCCCGCCGGATCGGCGTACACCCGGAAGTCCTTCCTGCCGTCCTCGTCGTCCAGGTCCAGCGGGCGGGCGCCCAGCGCGAGCACCCGCTCCTGCGCGGCGTCGACGGCCTCCCAGGTGGACCCGGCGTCGAAGTCGAGATGGAACTGCTGCGAGTCCCGGCCGGCACTCGGCCACCGCGGCGGAACGTGTCCGGGTGCCCGCTGGAAGGCCAGGCGTGGCCCGTCCGGGATCCGGAGGACGACCCAGTCGTCGTCCTCCGCCTGTGGCTCGCCACCGGCCACGCGCGCGTAGAACGCGGCGAGCGAGCGGGGATCGGGGCAGTCGAGGACGACGGAACGCAGACGTGCGACGGGCTGCTCCATGACGTGCTCCTCGTTCGGGTGTGTGCTCAGCAGGCGCAGAGGCAGAACGGGTGCCCCGCCGGGTCGGCGTACACACGGAACGAACGCGACCTGTCCTCGGTGTCCAGCGGCCGCGCGCCGAGCTCCAGCACCCCCTTCTCCGCCACGTCCAGGTCCTCGACGGTCAGGTCCAGATGGAACTGCTGCGGGGCGTCGGGCGCGGGCCACCGCGGCGGTACGTGCCCGGGGGCGGCCTGGAACGCCAGCGTCCGGCCGCCCGGCAGCTCCAGGTCGATCCAGTCGTCGTCGCCCGTGACCGTGCCGCCGAGCACCTCGGCGTAGAACGCCGCCAGCGCGCGCGGGTCGGGACAGTCCAGGACGACGGCACCCAGCTTGGCGAGAGTCATGACTTCCTCCGTGGGATTCCAGAACGCCGATGAGTTACCTGTAAACCGCTTCAAGAGGTAACGGTTACTGCATGCTCCCGCATAAGAGGTAACGTCGCAAGCATGAATGACCGAGCGCCCGCACCCGGTGGCCTCGCCCTGGTCCAGGACCTGGTGAACACCCTGGACATCGAGTCGGGCGCCGACTCCCTGGACACGGCCGAGGGGCTGGCGCGCTTCGGACTGGCGGCGGGCGAGGCGGAGGGGGCGCGCGAGCTGCGCGAGTCGCTGCGGGCGGTGTGCCTGGCGCACGCGGGTCATCCGGCGCACCGGGAGGTGGCCCCGCTCGGGGAGCTCCTCGCCCGGGCGCCCCTGTGCGTCACGGTCGACGAGGAGGGCGGCGGCGCGCGTCTGGTCCCCGCCGCCGCGGGGACCTCCCCGGCCCCCCTGGCCTCCCGGATCGCCGCCGCGATCGCCGAGTCGCTGGTCGAGGGCGGCTGGCCCCGTCTGAAGGCCTGCGAGGCCCCGACCTGCCACTGGGCGTACTACGACCGCTCGCCCGCGGGGCGCGGCCGCTGGTGCTCGATGTCGGTGTGCGGGGCGCGCGCCAAGATGCGCCGCTACCGCGCGAAGTAGCCCCCGGTCACGGGAAACCGAACCGGGGGCGGGGCGGGGAGCCGGACGGAGTCCCGAGGTCGCCGGTCGGCGCACAGCGAAGTGGTGCAGAATGCAACCGACGCCGGTCCGGCCGACTGAGCCTCGGCCGGACCGGCGTCACCCGCGACAGCCTTCTCAGGCGGTGGGCCGGCCCATCGCCCGGTACGTCCAGCCGGCCCGGCGCCACGCCTCCGGGTCCAGCGCGTTCCGCCCGTCGAGCAGCACCCGGGACGTGGCCGCCTCGCCCAGCACAGCCGGGTCCAGCTCGCGGAACTCGCGCCACTCCGTCAGATGCAGGACGACATCGGCACCCCGTACGGCCTCCACCGCGGAGTCGGCGTACCCCAGCGTCGGGAAGAGCCGCTTGGCGTTCGCCATGCCCTTCGGGTCGTAGACGGTGACCTGGCCGCCCTGGAGGTGGATCTGCCCGGCGACGTTCAGCGCCGGCGAGTCACGCACGTCGTCCGAGTCCGGCTTGAAGGTCGCGCCGAGCACGGCGACCCGCTTGCCGAGGAATGAGCCGCCGCCGAGCGCCTCACGGGCCATCTCCACCATCTGGCCGCGGCGCCGCATGTTGATGGCGTCGACCTCGCGCAGGAAGGTCAGCGCCTGGTCGGCGCCCAGCTCACCGGCGCGTGCCATGAAGGCGCGGATGTCCTTGGGCAGGCAGCCGCCGCCGAAGCCGATCCCGGCCCGCAGGAACTTCTTCCCGATGCGCTCGTCGTGCCCTATGGCCTCGGCCAGCTTGGCCACGTCACCGTCCGCGGCCTCGCAGACCTCGGCCATCGCGTTGATGAAGGAGATCTTGGTGGCGAGAAAGGAGTTCGCGGAGGTCTTCACCAGTTCGGCGGTCGGGAAGTCGGTCACGACGAACGGCGAGCCGTCGGCGACCGGCGTCACATAGACCTCGCGCAGCAGCTTCTCGGCGCGCTCGCTGCGCACGCCCACCACGATCCGGTCGGGGTGCAGCGTGTCGTTCACGGCGAAGCCCTCGCGCAGGAACTCCGGGTTCCAGGCCAGTTCCGCGTCCTCGCCGGCGGGCGCGAGCTCGACGAGCCGGGCCGCCAGCCGCTCCGCCGAACCGACGGGCACGGTGGACTTGCCGACGACGAGGGCCGGGCCGTGCAGGTGCGGCGCGAGCGACTCGAAGGCGGCGTCGACGTACGACATGTCACAGGCGTACTCGCCGTGCTTCTGGGGGGTGTTCACGCAGACGAAGTGGACGTCTCCGAAGGCCCCGACCTCGGCCCAGTCCATGGTGAAGCGGAGCCGGCCCGTGGAGCCCTCGATCCCGGCCACGTGCTTGCGCAGCAGTTCCTCGAGACCGGGCTCGAACATCGGGACCTCGCCCCGCTGGAGCATCTCGATCTTCTCCGGCACCACATCGAGCCCGAGCACCTCGAAGCCGAGCTCGGCCATGGCCGCGGCGTGGGTGGCGCCGAGGTAGCCGGTGCCGATCACGGTGATCTTGAGGGCCATGGGTGCTCCTGAGGTGTGCGGCGTCGGTGCGCGCCCGAGCATAGTCGGGGCCGGGGGGAGCGCTTTCACGGGCGGTTTTCCCCCTGTCGCCAAGCTCACGTACCGGTCCCGCGGGCAGACCCTTAAAATTTGTGTTACTTAACGGTAGTTAGCGCAGCGATCACAGCATCCCTTGGAGCGTGAGAGACCTTGGCCGGATCGGCTGATTTCGACCTGTACCGCCCGTCCGAGGAGCACGACATGCTCCGGGACGCGATCCGTTCGCTGGCCGAGGCGAAAATCGCGCCGTACGCCGCGACGGTGGACGAGGAGGCCCGCTTCCCGCAGGAGGCGCTGGACGCCCTGGTCGCCAACGACCTGCACGCGGTGCACGTCCCCGAGGAGTACGGCGGCGCGGGCGCCGACGCCCTCGCGACGGTCATCGTGATCGAGGAGGTGGCCCGCGTCTGCGTGTCCTCCTCCCTGATCCCCGCGGTGAACAAGCTGGGCTCGCTGCCGGTGATCCTCTCCGGCTCCGAGGACCTGAAGAAGAGGTACCTGGGCCCGCTCGCCAAGGGCGACGGCATGTTCTCGTACGCCCTGTCGGAGCCGGACGCCGGTTCGGACGCGGCCGGCATGAAGACGAAGGCCGTCCGTGACGGCGACTTCTGGGTCCTCAACGGCGTCAAGCGCTGGATCACCAACGCGGGCGTCTCCGAGTACTACACGGTCATGGCGGTGACCGACCCGACGAAGCGCTCCAAGGGCATCAGCGCGTTCGTCGTCGAGAAGTCCGACGAGGGCGTCTCCTTCGGCGCTCCGGAGCGGAAGCTCGGCATCAAGGGCAGCCCGACCCGCGAGGTCTACCTCGACAACGTGCGCATTCCCGCCGACCGCATGATCGGCGAGGAGGGCACCGGCTTCGCGACCGCCATGAAGACCCTGGACCACACTCGCATCACCATCGCGGCCCAGGCCCTCGGTGTCGCCCAGGGCGCCCTCGACTACGCCAAGGGCTACGTCCAGGAGCGCAAGCAGTTCGGCAAGCCGATCGCCGAGTTCCAGGGTGTCCAGTTCATGCTCGCGGACATGGCCATGAAGATCGAGGCCGCCCGCCAGCTGACGTACGCGGCCGCCGCCAAGTCGGAGCGCGGCGACAAGGACCTCACCTTCCAGGGTGCCGCCGCCAAGTGCTTCGCCTCGGACGTCGCCATGGAGGTCACCACCGACGCCGTCCAGCTCCTCGGCGGCTACGGATACACCCGTGACTACCCGGTCGAGCGCATGATGCGCGACGCCAAGATCACCCAGATCTACGAAGGCACGAACCAGGTCCAGCGCATCGTGATGGCGCGCAACCTGCCGTAGTACGCCGCCGGTCGGCAACAGAGGTGAGAGGCACCCGGGGTGCCTCTCACCTCTTCGTTTTTCCGTCCCGCCGCCCTGGAGGGAGCGGCGGGTGCCGGGAGTTCATGCGCGGAGCGTGGCAGCTGGAGTACTCTCTGTGCCCTCGGTCGCGCGTCTGGTGCGTGTGAACCGGCGGGGGCACGGGGGCACGTGACACGGGTGGGGATCCATGGCTGCCGTCGACGCACCCCCGCGTCCGTCGTGTTGTGGGGGTGGGCATGCCGTCAGGCGCCCTGATGGACCGTCATGTGATCGCGCAGAGCATCAAGGATCTCGCTGAGCGGCCGGCGCTGGGAGCCCGGAAGGAAGAGCTGACCGCGCTCGCGGCGGCGCTCCGGGACCAGGACGTCACCGCGCTGGACCCCTGGTCCGAACTCGATCTCCTCGCCGCCTACGCCCGTCCCGAGAGCCTCGGGGCGCCCGGTGGCCGGGACGGGGAACACCAGGTCTGGTCCTATGCCGAAGCCGTGCTGGGCGCGCTGGTCTTCGTACCCCTGATGCTCACCTGGTACGGGCTGACCCGGGCGTCGAGCGCCTACGGGGCGCTGACCGGCGCGGATCCGAAGGCCGCCTCCCGGCCCTTCCTGCAGCTGTGGCAGTCCGGTTTCGAGGGGCACCTCACCGGCGCGTTCACCTTCGGCCATGTCGCGATGAGCGCCACCGTCGCCATCGTGGTGCTCTTCACCCTGGTCCTCGTGCACGGCGTGCGGCGGTCCGCCGTCACCCGCCGCGAGGAGGACGCCGACCGGGGCTCCGAGGAGCTGATGGCGGCGCTCGTGCCGGCGCTGACCCGCGCCCAACTCGTCCTGAACCAGCGGCGGTCGAGTTCCCCGCAGCGCTTCGCGGCAGAACTCACCGGAGCCGCCGCGACCCTCAGGAGGCTGGGCGACAAGGCCGTCCGGGTCCACAAGGACCTGGCGTCGGCCGCCTCGGCCGTCGGTGAAGCGGTGGAGTCCGCCGAACGCAGGCTGGCCGGGGTCGACACCTCCGTCAAGCCCCTGGAGGCCGCGGTGGGGCGCGTCGAGGCCGCCGTCAGCGACGGCGGGGCACAGGTCCGCAAGGCGCTCGACGACGTCCGCGACGCGAGCGGTGAGGTACGGCTCGCGGTGGCGGGCGCCGGGGGCCGTGTCGAGGACTCCGTCACCGTGCTGGCCGCCTCCCAGCGTGCCTACGCCACCGGCATCGAGGTGGCTTCGGACATCTCCGCCCAACTTCTGGGCCGTTACGGCGAGGTGGCGGAGGGGACGGCCCGCGCGGTCGAGGAGTCCCAGCACGCGGTGCGTGAACTGAGCGCCCAGAGCGGCGCGTTGCGAGCGACGGCTGATGAATTCGCCCGGCTCGTCGATGAGTTGCGGACGGACCGCCGGATGCGCGCCGACCTGGCGGACCAGTTGGGCCGGACCGGGTGCGCCGATGGGCCTCAGAGCGGTGCCGACCGGGGTGGCCGTCCCGCCGACGGGACCGACGGTCCTGCCGACCCCCGCCCGCGCGACCCCCGCCGGGAGCCGCCGCAGCTTCCTCCCGCGTCCCTGACCGAGGCCCGATGAAGCGCGGGGGAAGGTTCCGGCCGCTGCACCTGGCGGGCTGGCTGTTCGCGGACATGCTGCTCGTTCTCGCCCTGGTGGCCATGGGGGACCAGGGCGATCCCCAGGCCGCGGAGCAGCGCCCCGACCCGTCCTCCGCCACGTCGGCCGCCGCGAAGAGGAAGCCACGGCACACCGGCCCGCGTGCGGTGGTCCGCACACCGGTCAGGGTGGCCGTCGACGCGAGCGCCGGGGACGAGGAGGGCATCGTGCGCGCACTGCGCGGGGCGACCGCGCGCTACCGGGGCCGTCAGGCCGCCTTCGTGCTGACCTTCGGACGCCACACCGACCCGGGCGCCGGGGGCCGCTACGCCCACGACGTGAACGCCCTGCTGGAGAAGGCCCGTCCGGACATGTTCCGCGCCGCCACCACCCGCGACTTCTGGAAGGGCGGCGCCTCCTCGGGGCACGCCGACATCGAGATCTACTTCTACACGTACTGACCCGGAGGTACGAGAAACCTTGCAGATCCTGCCTTTCTACCTGCTCTGCGACGAGTCCGGGTCGATGATCGGCGAGCCGATCGACGCCATCAACGGCGCGCTCCCGGACCTGCACCACGAGATCAGCACCAACCCGACGGTCGCCGACAAGACCCGCTTCTGCCTCATCGGCTTCTCCGACACCGCCACCGTGCTGCAACCGCTCGTCGACCTCAGCGACATCGACTCGGTCCCCGCGCTCGCCGCGGGCGGGCTCACCTCGTACGGCGACGCGTTCCACATCCTGCTGCGCTGCGTCGAGGACGATGTGGCGGGGCTGAAGGCGGAGGGCCACGAGGTGTACCGCCCCGTGGTCTTCTTCCTGTCCGACGGCATTCCCACCGACCCGGACTGGGACCAGGCGTACAAGGAGCTCACCCAGTCACGGTTCTGCCCGAAGATCATCGCCTTCGGCATCGGCGAGGCACAGGAGTCGACGATCGCGCGGGTCGCCAACTTCCGGGCGTTCATGCAGAAGGACTCCTCGGTTTCACCGGCCCAGGCACTGCGCGAGTTCGCCTCCAGCCTCACGCGGTCGATCGTCCGGTCCGCCGGGAGCATCGGGGCGGACGGCGGCAACGGGTTCACGCTGGCCGTGGACGACACCGTGCCCGGCTTCTCCATCGTCTCTCTCGACAAGCTGTGAGGTCGCACCGATGGGGAACGACATGAACGCCGCCGGACCGTCCCGGACCAACCCGCGGGAGCCCGCCACGCGGGAGTCGGAGGGGGGCCGGGCACGTGCGGGCAGGCCGGACGGGGGCCGGCCAGACGCGGGTCGGGAAGATGCCCGGCAGCCGGATTTCCGCTGGCCGGACGCGCGCGAGCCCGATCCGCTGGACGCGACCTGGCAGAGCGTCGACCAGTTCTTCAACGACCCGTCGGAGCCCGACGCGGCCCCCACCGCGCCCGAGCCGTCCGCGGCACCGCCCGCCGGACCGAACCGGCCGCCATCGCCCGCCTCGTACGAGCCGAACCGGCCGTCACCGCCCGCCTCGTACGAGCCGAACCGGCCGTCACCGCCCGCCTCGTACGAGCCGACCCGGCAGCCACCGCCCGTCCCGTACGAGCCGAACCGGCCGTCGCCACCGGCCTCGTCGTACGAACCGACGCCGCCGTCGCCACTGCCCGGCTTCGCCCAGCAGCCGCCGCGGCCTCGGTTCGAGAAGTCACCGCCGTCCTCGTCGTACGAACCGACGCCGCCCGTGCCCGGCTTCGCCCGGCAGCCGCCGTCGCCCGGCCCCGTGCGGCCGTCGCCCCCGCACGCCTGCGTGCCGTCCGGGTCCGACTCCGCGTCCGGACCCGGACCCGCTCCCGAGCAGCCCGCCGCGCGGGACATGACCGTCCCGACGCTCGGCGCGCCGTTCCACTCCGGCCCCAAGCCCCCGCTGTACGCGCCCGAGCCCCTGGAGCTCCCCTCGGTCCGCCAGGACCCGACCGCGGCGCTGACGCCCGACATGGTGGTGGACGGCGCCGGGTACGGCGCCCTGACGGTGCGGGCGGCGTCCGTGCGCGGCGACTCGCACCGCTATCAGGGCGAGCCGCGCCAGGACTCCCTGGCCGTGGTGCGCCTCGGGGCGCCCGGCGCCGATGGGCTGCTGCTGCTCGCGGTGGCGGACGGCGTGGGTTCCGCGGCCCGTTCGCACGTCGGCTCCCAGGAGGCCTGCCGGCTCGCCGCGATCGAGCTGGACAGCCTGGCCGCGGAACTCTCCGAGGTCCTGCGCGCGGGCGACCAGCCCCGGTTCGCCGTGCTGGCGGACACCGCGGTGGGCCGCGTCGCGACCCTCCTCGCGCACCGCGCCCGCGAGCACGGCGACGACCCCGCCGCGTACGCCACCACCCTGCGCGCCCTGCTCGTCCCGCTCGACCCGCGCGTCCGTACCCGCGGCTTCCTGGCCGTCGGCGACGGCGGCACGGCCCTGTTGCGCGCCGGCGCGTGGAACCTTTCCCTCACGGACCCGGAGCACGACGGCGACGGAATGATCGACACCCGCACCGCCGCCCTGCCGCACGGGCACCGCGCCCGCGCTCAGTTGCTCGCCCCGGCCCTGCCCGGCGACGTACTCGTGCTGTGCACGGACGGTCTGTCCACGCCCCTCGCGGGGGACGCGGGAATGCGGGACTTCCTGGGGTCCGGGTGGGGGAAGGGGACCGCCCCGGCACCGGCGGACTTCCTGTGGCAGCTGCAGTACCGCGTGAAGTCCTATGACGACGACCGCACCGCCGTCGTCCTGTGGGAGGCCGCCCCGTGAGCGCCGCCGACGGCGCGGACGTGTCCCTCGGCTCGCTCGTCCTCGGCGTGCGTGTCGGCGACGGTGGCCAGGGCGAGGTGTACGACGTCGCCGGTCCGGGCGGGCTGCTGTACAAGAGCTACCGCGAGCCGGGGAAGGCCGACGGCGGGGAACTCGCGGCGCTCGTCGCCCTGCGTCAGGGGCTCGCCCCCGCCGACCGGGACCGGCTGGACCGGGAGACGGCGTGGCCACTGTGCCGGGTCATGGACGGCGGAAGGACGACGGGCTTCCTGATGAACCGCGCGCCGGACGCCATGACCTGGCGCACCGCGCGCGGCGAGGCCCGGCTGACCGACCTGTCCTATCTGCTACGGGCTCCCAAGCCGGCCTGGCAGACCGTCGCCCAGCCGTCGCCGGCCGAGCGGTACGCGCTGGTGGTCGCCGTCGTCGGACTCGTCCAGTGGCTGCACACCCTGGGGCTGGTGGTCGGCGACGTGTCCCAGGCGAACGTGCTGTGGACCGTCCGGCCCGCACCCGGCCCGTATCTCCTGGACTGCGACGGCGTACGCCTGGTCGGCAGGACCCCGGTCCTGGAACAGGCGGACACCCCCGACTGGCACGACCCGCTGGCCGCCCCCGGCACCGTCACGGTGGACAGCGACCGCTACAAGGTGGCCCTGGTGGTGGGCCGTGTCCTGAGCCAGGACGCGTACGTGGCCCCCGGCAAGCCCCTGCACCCGCTGACCGGCGTGCTCGACGACCGGCGGGCCGAAGCGGTCCGCGCCCTGTGGGAACAGGCGTCCGGACCCCGCGGCACCCGCCCCCACCTCGCCCAGTGGTGCACCGCCCTGGCGGGCCGCGACACCATCCGTCTCATGGCCGCGGCACCCGCCCCGAAGCCCGTCGTCGACCGCTCCAAATTCGACGGCCCCCGCAACAGGGGCCGCATCACGCTTCGCAACTGAGAGGGCCGCCCCGTACTCACAGCCCCGGCAGCGCCCGCCGCAGATCCCCGGCCTCCCGGTAGTGCACGGTGCGCATGCCCAGCGCGGTGGCCGTCTCGACGTTCTCCCAGGTGTCGTCGACGAACAGGCACCGGTCGGCGGGAACGCCGACGCGGGCGACCGCGAGGTCGTAGATGCGGCGGTCGGGCTTGGCGAGGCCCACGCGGGCGCTGCTGACGACATGGTCGGCGAGGTCGGAGAGGCCCAGCGCCGCCAGGTCCCGCTCCAACTGGACGGACGCGTTGGTGACGAGGACGAGGGGCATCCGGGCGCGGGCCCGCCGCAGCAGCGCGACCACGTCCTCGTCGGCGTGGAACGGGGACCGGGCCAGCGCGGTACCCAGTTCCAGGGCCGTCGCCCCGGACACGAGCCCGGTCAGGGAGCGCGCGGTCGACCGCGCCCACTGGTCGGGCGTGATCCGGCCGAGCCACAGCGGGAGCGCCGTCTCCGGCGCGAAGGCCACCTTCATGGTGGTGCCCTCGGCCAGCCCGGCGGCCCGTTCCAGGGCCGCCAGGGGCGAAGGGTCGTAGATCCGGATCACGTTGTCGACGTCGCAGAGCACCGCGTCGAAGGACGGTCCGGAGGAGACGGGGGACACGGTGGTGCTCAGTTGCCCGACACCGTGACCTTCTCGTCGTTCTTGAGCTCGTCCACCAGCGTCTTCACCTTCGCCTTGTCCCAGACGAGGTTGCCGCCGGAGGAGCCGGAGATCGGCATGTTCATGGACTTGCCGTCGCCGCCGGTGACGCCCTTCATGGCCCAGAACATGTCGGCCAGGTCCCACAGGCTCATGTCCTTGTCGACGGTCAGCGAGTCGAGGCCCGCGCCCATCGTCGGGTAGAGCTTGAAGGGGTTCAGGACCGTCGACGGGGTCGCGACCTGGTGGGCCAGGGCGGCCAGGAACTTCTGCTGGTTCTTGGTGCGCTCCAGGTCCGAGGCGGCGAAGGCGTGCCGGGTACGGACGAAGGCGAGGGCCTGCTCGCCGTTCAGCGTCTGCTTGCCCGCCTTGAAGTCGGCTCCGGAATACTTGTCCTTGAAGCCCTTGTCGAGGGTCATCTCGACACCGCCGACCGCGTCGACGATGCTCGCGAACCCGCCGAAGCCGATCTCCACGTAGTGGTCGATGTGCAGGCCGGTGTTGTACTCGACGGTCCTGACGAGGAGTTGGGGGCCGTCGAACGCGTAGGCCGCGTTCAGCTTGTTCGTGCCGAGCGGGCCCTTGATCTTGCCGGATTCGGAGCCGCGGAACGTCGGGATCGTGACGTTCGAGTCACGCGGCAGCGAGATCAGCGTCG
Source organism: Streptomyces sp. NPDC005141 (assembly GCF_053599975.1). Taxonomy (NCBI): domain Bacteria; kingdom Bacillati; phylum Actinomycetota; class Actinomycetes; order Kitasatosporales; family Streptomycetaceae; genus Streptomyces; species Streptomyces sp. NPDC005141. The sequence continues at coordinate 26,234 of NZ_JBSFYW010000051.1, forward strand.
AGCCGTTGCTCCCGGTGTGCAGGATCATCATCGAGTCGGTGCGCTTGCCCTCGGCGGAGCCCGTGTGCAGCTTCTTCTTCTCCTCGGCGGACATGCCGGCGCGGCTGTCGGAACCGACGATCAGATAGTTCGTGCCCTCGCCGGTCTCCGGCCGGTCTATGACCTTGGAGAGATCCACGTCACGGTGGAGCTTGGAGTCCGCCCAGAAGTACGTGCCGACGGAGACCACCACCAGCGCGGTGACCAGCGTGATCGCGGTCCACTTGATCCGCCGCCGCCAGTTCGGCGCGGGGCGCTGCGGGTACGCGCCGCCACCGCCGGGGCCCTGCGGACCGTCGGGCCCGTTGGGGGTCCCGTACACATGACCCGTGTTGTAGCCGGAGTTGTACCCGTCGTCGTAGCCCTGACCGTCGACGTACGACGGCTGCCGGGGCACCCCGCCGTACGGAGGCGCGTCCTGGCCCGGTGCGGGTGCCGGTCCGCGGCGGACCTGGCGCATGACGCGGGCGCTCTCAGGCTGTGCGCCTGCGCTGCCGCGTCCGTAGCGGTTGCCGCCGTTGCTGCGGTTGTCGTCGGACCACCCGTCGGGCCAATCGTTCATGCCGACCAGTGTGCAGCTCTCCACCATGTGTCTTACAAGAGAGCAGGGAGATCTGGGTCACGCCTGTTGCAGAGCTGATGCAAAGAGACCGACGCGTGCCCGGCATAAGGTGGAGGACATGACAGACCAGGCCCCCAACCCGGAAAACGACATTCCGGGCAAGCCGACCGCCGCGTCCCGGACCACCCTCAGCCACATCATGACCCACAACGACACGAACCTTCTGGGCTCGGTGCACGGTGGAGTGATCATGAAGCTCGTCGACGACGCGGCGGGAGCGGTCGCCGGGCGGCACTCCGGCGGACCCGCCGTCACCGCCTCGATGGACGAGATGGCCTTCCTGGAACCCGTCCGCGTGGGCGACCTGGTCCATGTGAAGGCCCAGGTCAACTGGACCGGCCGCACCTCGATGGAGGTCGGGGTCCGGGTCCTCGCCGAGCGCTGGAACGAGTCCACGCCGCCCCAGCAGGTCGGCTCGGCCTATCTCGTCTTCGCCGCCGTCGACGCCGACGGCAAGCCCCGCCGGGTCCCGCCGGTCATCGCCGAGACCGAGCGCGACGAGCGCCGCTACCAGGAGGCGCAGATCCGCCGCACCCACCGCCTGGCCCGCCGCCGCGCGATCATGGAACTCCGCGAGAAGCGCGCGGCGGAAGGCCTCGACGACTAGGACCTGTCGGGTCGGTCACGGACCAGGACCCGACAGGGTCCGGTCGGTCACGGACCAGGACCTGTCAGGCCGGTCACGGCCGAAGGGCGGGGGTCAGGGGCCAGGAGGCCCGGGTGGTCGGGTGCCCGCGGTCACGGACACACCACCTGGTCTCCCGTCACCACCCCGAACTCCCCCTGGTGCTGATCTTCCGCCCGTACCCGTGCGACCTGCTTGAAGTCCGCACCGGCGATCACCTTCAGCAGCGGGCCCTGCCCGGGGACCGCGCGCAGTTCGGAACCGGGCAGCGCGGTCGCGAGGGACTTCGCGGAGCGGTCCCAGCGGGGGTCGTACGCGACGACGGTGCGCCGGACCGCGTGGTCCTTGGCCGTCGTGGGCCGGCCCGTCGTCCGGAACCCGGTGGCGGCGAGCGCGCTGTCGACCCGCCTGCCGAGGCCCGTCGTGGTGGTCCCGTTCTCGACCTGGACCCGGATCTGCTGCGGGGCCACCGCGACCCGGACGGCCTTGGGCCGCGGGGCCCGGCGCTCGGCGAGCGGCTTGTCGTCGCGCAGGGCCCGGAAGAGCTTCCCGGCCTTCGTGTCGTCCCACTTCAGGGTCGAGCCGATGCCCTTGACGACGTATCCCATCTGCCCGATCGGCACGGTCGTGAACTCGGACGAGGACGGGGAGAAGTTCCGCATCGCCCGGCCCAGATCCAGCAGTTCGTCCGTGCCGAAGCCCTTGTCGGCCCGCACCGAGCCCAGCACCGACCGCGTCACGTCGCGGAACTTCATCGGGTTCAGCAGCACTCCGGACGAGGTGGCGTGTTCGACGAGCGCCGCCAGGAAGCGCTGCTGGCGCTGCATCCGGCCGAGGTCGGAGGAGCCGTCGGCGTGCCGGGACCGTACGTACTGAAGGGCCTGTCCGCCGCCCAGCAGATGCGAGCCCGCCGCCAGGTCGAGGCCGGTGTAGCTGTCCTTGAGCGGCTGCGCGGTGCAGATGCGGACGCCGCCGAGCACGTCCACCGTCTTCATGAAGCTGGTGAAGTCGACCTCCAGATAGTGGTCGATCTTCACGTGGGTCATGTTCTCGACGGTCCGCACGGTCAGGGTCGGGCCGCCCTGCGCGTACGCCGCGTTCAGCTTGAGGGGGTGGGGGCCGTGCTGTTTGCCGGTGACCGCGTCGGTGTGCCCGGGCGCCTCGGCGTACGAGTCGCGCGGCAGGCTGACGATGCTGGCGCGCTCCCGGTCCTCCGAGATGTGCACGATCATGATCGTGTCGGTGCAGCGGCAGGGCGCGCCGCCGAGCCGGTACTTCCGCCGCTCCGCCTCGGTGATCTTGTCCCGGCCGTCGGTGCCGACCAGTAGCACGTTCATGCCGTTGCCGGCCTCGGGCCGGTTCTTCATGTCCTTGAACGGGTCGACCCGGGTGATGTCCGCGTCGAGGCTGGTCACCACCGCGTGTCCGATGCCCGCCGAGGCGAGGACCACCACGGAGATGGTGGTCACCACCCGCACGGCCCAGCGCGGCTTCCTACGCCGTACGGGGCGGGCCGGGCGTCCGTCCGGCCGCCGGTCGGGGCGCCGTGCGGGAGACGGCCGTGGGGGGCGCTGAGGGCGGACGGGGGAGCGGGGCGGCGTGGGCAAGAGGGACACCTCCGCGAGGCTGGACGGGGGAGGGATGCGTTCCGCGAGGCCGGCCGGGGCCGCGTTCCGCTGGCGTGGGGATCCGTGAGCACGGTAGGCCCATACGATCTGCGGACCGGTCCTTACGCCGGGCGGCGCGCGACCGTGTCCCCCGTTCGCGGTAACGTGACGTCCGATGAGCGAGAAGTCTGACGTGCGGTCTCCCGCCGTTTCTGTGATCATGCCCGTCCTCAACGAGGAGCGGCATCTGCGTGGGGCCGTCCAAGCGATCCTGGCGCAGCGGTACGACGGCGAGATGGAGGTCGTTATCGCCATCGGTCCCTCCACGGACCGGACGGACGAGATCGCCGCCGAACTCGTCCGCGAGGACCCGCGGGTCCACACCGTGCCGAACCCGACCGGCCGGACGCCCGCGGCGCTGAACGCCGCGATCAAGGCGTCGCGGCACCCCGTCGTCGTGCGCGTCGACGGGCACGGCATCCTCTCCCCGAACTACATCGCCACCGCCGTGCGGCTCCTGGAGGAGACCGGCGCGCAGAATGTCGGCGGCATCATGCATGCCGAGGGCGAGAACGACTGGGAGCACGCCGTGGCCGCCGCCATGACGTCGAAGATCGGTGTGGGCAACGCGGCCTTCCACACGGGCGGCGAGGCGGGCCCGGCCGAGACCGTGTATCTCGGGGTCTTCCGGCGCGAGGCGCTGGAGCAGCAGGGCGGCTACAACGAGGAGTTCATCCGTGCCCAGGACTGGGAGCTGAACTTCCGGATCCGGGAGGCGGGCGGGCTCATCTGGTTCTCGCCCGAGCTGAAGGTGTCCTACCGGCCGCGGCCGTCCGTCAAGGCGCTCGCCAAGCAGTACAAGGACTACGGACGCTGGCGGCATGTCGTCGCCCGCTACCACGAGGGCTCCATCAACCTGCGCTACCTCGCCCCGCCGACCGCCGTCTGCGCGATCGCGGCGGGCGTGGTCGTCGGCGCGGCGCTGACCCCGTGGGGCTTCGTGGTCCCGGCCGGCTATCTCGCGGCCATCGGGCTCGGCTCGCTGCCCGCCGGCAAGGGGCTGCCGCTGAAGGCCCGCCTCCAGATCCCCGTGGCCCTCGCGACGATGCACATGTCGTGGGGCTGGGGCTTCCTCACCAGCCCGAAGGCGCTGGCCAGGAAGGTCATCGCGTCCCGGCGTCCCGCGGTCCTCAGCGGCTCGAACTGAGCCCACCCGGCTCCGGCCGAGGTCGCCATCGGCTCCAACTGGGCCGACCCGCACATGAGTTGGGCCCCTCTCCGTTGCGAGAGGGGCCCAACTGCCGTTTGCCGTCGGCCCTACGACCAGGTGTAGTCCGGGTCGACGTGCATGCACTTGCCGGTGTCCAGTTCCTTGGACGACGGCGTCGAGTCGTCGTCCTCGGGTGCCTTGTACGTCGTGCCGTCCCGCCAGTCGGCGCCGACGACGAGCGTGACGCCGGAGACGTTCGCGGACTTCTCCACCGCGCTCGTCGGAATCCCGAGGGACTTGGCGACCCGCAGGGCGTCACCCTCGAGATCGTCGCTCGGGTAGCGGATCACCGTGGTGTCATCGGCGGTCGCCGCCGTCAGGTCGGCCTTCGACGCCGTGAAGCCCTTGCCGACGAGCAGTTCGGTCACCGCGTTCGCGCGCCCGGACACCGGCGCCAGCGTGCTGGTGCGTGTGCCGTTCTGCACCTGCACCGCGATCTTGTCGTCCGCGGCGGCCGGGTCCGACGACGTCCTCTCGGTGGCCTTCTTCTTGCCCTTGCCGTCCAGCGCGATGTCCTCGCGCATCAGCCGCCAGACATTGTCGGCGGCCTTCACCTTGGGGAGCACCCGGTTGCCGTCGGCGGAGTACACCCAGGGCATGGTCATCATGTTGATGCGCTTCGACGGGACCTTCTTCAGTTCTTTGCTCAGGTCGTAGAGCTTGGTCACCGTGCCCAGGCCGTCGTCGACGGTCAGCGCCTTGGTGGCCGTCTCCGCGAGGCTCTTCAGCTTGCCCGGGCTGCTCAGCGTGGCGTTCTCGCGCAGCTGGTTCACCATCGAGTTCATGTACTGGTGCTGGGCCCTGGTCCGGCCTATGTCGCTGCCGTCCTCGAAGCCGTACCGCGTCCGCAGCCACTGCAGGGCCTGCTTGCCCTTGATGGACGTCGTGCCCTCTTCGAGCTTCAGCCCGGAGCCGTGGCCGGTGGAGGTGTGCGAGTAGATGTTGGCGTCCACACAGACGGGGACGCCGCCGATCGCGTCGGCCATCGACACCACGCCCGCGAAGTCGACCATGATGAAGTGGTCGATGTGGATGTCGGTCAGCTTCTCCCAGGTGGCGACCGTGCAGCCGGGGCCGCCGCGGCGCAGCGAGTCGTTCGTGATCACGGGGATCGTGCTCGCGGAGTACGTCTTCCCGGTGTCGGGGTCGGTGCAGTTGGGTATCTCCAGCAGCGTGTCGCGCGGCATGCTCACGACCGACATGTCGGTGCGGTCCGCCGACAGGTGCAGCAGCATCTGGACGTCCGCGCGGGCCGGCCCGTCGAACGTGTCCTTCGCGCCCCCGAGCTTCTGGTTCGCGGTGGAGTTCCGGGCGTCCGAACCGATCAGCAGAATGTTCAGCGGGGTCTGGCCCGCCGCGTTCGGCTTCGACTTGGCGGCGCGGTCCTTCGCGTCGCCGATGTTCAGGTCGTCCTTCTTGATGTTGGCGTTCAGATGCCGGTAGTAGAGATAACCGGCGCCGGCGGTGCCGAGTATCAGGAGCGCGAGCACCATCGCCGACCAGCGCAGTATTCGACGTCTGCGCCGGGGCCGGCCACCGCCCCCGTGGCGTCTTCCGCCGCCGCCCCCGCCGTGCCGTCCCTGCTTCTGCGGACCGGTCGGCGCGGTGTCGTCGGCCGGACGAACGCCGTCGCCGTCACCCTCGCCGTCGATGCGGACGGAACCACCGTCAGCCGTACGGACGGGCTCGCCGCCCTCCTCGTACATGCCGTCGTCCCAGCCCAGTTCGCCGGCCTGCGGGACACGTGGTCGTGCTCCCTCCCCACGCACACTGCTCTGCGCCATCTCCCCAGCCCCTCCCCACCCTGCGCCTGACAAACGGGCCCGTCGTACGCCCGCCCGGACGCTTTCACGTCCGGGCGGACACTTCTCGCGTCCTGTAGGACGCTCGACGGACCCGTCAGGTCATCACTTGGCGCACACTGATTTGTCCGCCGTGGACTTGTCCACGTCCGGCGCCTTCGTCGCAGTGCTCAGTGGCACTCCGGCGCCCTTGAAGTCCTTGCCCAGGGTCAGCACGATCGCGGGCAGCCCCTGTGAGTTCTTCTCGCTCTCGCCGGGCTTCATCGCCGAGGCGGACAGCCCCATCAGGTCCGCGAGTTTGCGTGCCTGGTCGGCCTGGTCGGGAGAGTACTCCAGCGTCGTCCTGCTGAGTGTTTCGTCAGCGTTTCCGAGCTGGCTGGACTTGAGCACGCCCTCATCATTCTGCAGCCAGTTAAGAGTCTCCTGTGCGGATCCGGCGACGGCGCCCCCGTTGTAGATGTCGACGCGGATGTCGGACGCGGCGGAACGGGAGCCCTTGAGACGGGCGGCCACCGCGGCCTTCTCCTTCTTCTGCTTCTGCTTCACGGCGGTGAAGGAGACGTCGTTCTTGATGGCGTCGAAGACCGGCTGGGACGTGTTCGGGTTGACGATGACGGTCTTGTGGACCACCCCGTCGGCAGGGTTGTCGATCACCGGAACCGTCGTGAAGGTGATGTTCTTCGTCGGCACCTTCTTCAGCTCCATGGCCATGTCCTTGAGCGTGTCGACCTTGCCGATGCCGGTGTCCACGGTCAGCGCCTTGGTGGCGGCCTCGGCCAGCTTGTACAGCTTGGTGGGGCTGGTGAGGGTGTTGCCCGAACTCATCTTGCGCATCAGGGAGCCCAGGAACTGCTGCTGCACCTTGATGCGGTCGAGGTCGCCCGCGTTGCCGAAGCTGTGCCGGGTGCGCACGAACGCGAGGGCCTGCTCGCCCTCGATGGTGTGCTTGCCGGCGGAGAGCTTGAGATGCGAGTCGGGGTCGTTGACGTCCTTGGCGACACAGACCTCGACCCCGCCCACCGCGCTGGTCAGTGTCTTAACCGCGTTGAAGTCGGCCATCATGAAGTGGTCGACGGTGATGCCGGTGACCGCCTTGACCGTGTCCATCGTGCAGCCGGGGTTCCGGCCCGCCTGGCCGAGGCTGGTGTTGAAGCGGACGTCGTCCGTACCCGCGATGGGCTTCTCGGAGCCGTCCTCCTGCTTCGACTTGCAGTCGGGGACATCGACGATGAGGTCGCGCGGAATGCTCATCGCGGTCGCGTTCGTCCGGTCCTTGGAGACGTGCAGCAGGATGTTCGTGTCGGCGTGGCCGACGCTGTTCTTGTCGCCGTATCCCTCGTTGCCCGCACCGGTGCGCTTGTCGGTGCCGATGATGAGGAGGTTGAAGGCCTCGTCCTTGCTGAAGCCGTTCTTGGCCGAATCGCCGACGTCCTGTGTCTGGACGTTGCCCTCGAGGTGCTTGAGGTAGGCGTAGGCGGCGCCCGAAACGGCCACCAGCACCAGCGCCATGGTGCCGCCGGTCCAGAGCAGCACCTTCTTCGCCTTCGACTTCTTGGGCGGCCTGGTACGCCCGCGCCGCCGCCCCGGAAGGGGCTCCGGCGGCTCGCCGCGGCGTCTGCGCGGCCCTGGCACAACGGCTCCGGGCGCGTCACTGTCCCGCCCCGGCGCCTTACGGTCCCGGTCCGGTGCCGCGCGATCCCTGCCGGGCGCGGTTCGGGCGCGTGCCGCCGCGGAGGGTGTACCCCTCCGCGGCCGCGGCACTCCCGACTGCGCTCCGGAAGGGGTCAGTCGCAGTTCGTATTCACCGGTGTTCGGGTTGAGCACCCACTGGTCTGCGGGATCGATGTCGTCCGCCCGCCTACGGCCTTGCGCGTCCACGGTTGTCTGAATCCTCCGTCGGGGCCACGCGGCGCCTTTCCCCCTCAAAAGGCGCTCGGGTCTCGGTCAAACAGTGCGCGACCTCCAGGACGGAACCTCGTGGCCGGGTGCACCGGATCGCTCACACTATCCGCCCGGTTCAGCGTCGAGCGACGGCCGTGACAAATTCAACGTCCCTACAACTGGGCAATCCGACCCATTTCTCGGAGAGTTCTTAGCTCAGCTGTTCCCCACCTTGGCGCGCGCTTTACCCGCAGGCGTCCTCGGCCGCCGTGTTACCCCGGAAAGTCGGTGCCGGATCGGGTGTCCCGGTGAGTGCGACGGGCCCTATTACCCTCGACTTTCCGTTGCCGAGTGACTCCTCTTCGTAGTCATGGGGGGAGTTTCCGTACGGGCTCGCGGAAAGCGCTGATTGTCCCTGGGTGAGCTTCTGGGGCGGTTCCTTCGCGACCGCCACCGGCTTGTCGGCGCGCAGCCGCGCGAAGAGCCGGGCCGCCTCGGGCTCCACGAGTTGATCGCGGTTGGCGTTGAGGACATAGGACGTCCGGGGCACCGTCAGGAATTGCACGTTTTCCGTGGGGATGTCGCGCATGCCGCGCACCAGGTCGTACAGGCCGCGCAGGCTCGCGAGCCCCGGGTCGGTGGTCAGCGACGAAGTGGCCGCGTCCAGCACCGGGTACAGCTTCGCCGGGTTGAGCAGGACGTCGTTGCTCCGAACCTTGTTGACCAGCGCGCCGAGGAAGCGCTGCTGCCGGTCCATGCGGTCGGTGTCACTGCCGTCGCCGATGCTCTTGCGGGCACGGACATAGCCGAGGGACTGCTCGCCGTTGAGCACGACCTTGCCCGCGGGCAGCCGCAGTTTCGCCGCCTTGTCGTCGATCGGCTCGCTCAGGCACACCTCGACGCCGTCCACGGCGTCGACCATGTCCTTGAAGCCATGGAAGTCCACCACCATGTGGTGGTCGACGCGGATGTTCGTGAGCTTCTCGACGGTACGGATCGTGCAGGCCGAACCGCCCACCTGGAAGGCGTAGTTGAACATCGCGAACATGGGCTCGGTGCGGGTTCCGCCGGGGCGCCGGCAGCTCGGCACGTTCACCATCAGGTCGCGGGGCAGCGACATGGCGGTCGCGCTCCGCCGGTTCGCGGAGAGGTGCAGCAGGATCGTGGTGTCGGACCGCTCGGTCCCGGAGTCACGTCCGTACTTCTTGTTCCCGGCCCCCGAGCGCGAGTCCGACCCGATCAGCAGGATGTTCTGCGCGTCGCGCACCAGTGCGGTGGGCCGTTCCTTCTCGTAGCGGGCGAGCTCGGCGGCCGCGTCGTTGTCGGCCGTGATGTTCGCGTTCAGCTTCTCGTACGCGGCCCAGCCGACCCCGACGGCGCCGAGGACCACCACGGCCACCCCGGTCGCCGTGTAGCGCAGCCAGCGGCGCCGCCGGCGTACGACTCCGGCCCCGGTGGGCGACGCTCCCAGCCCCGGCCCTTCCGGGCGCCCGGAGGACGGGCCTGCGGTGTCGGTCACGTCGGAACCACCACCCCTCATGGCGTACGAGCGTGTCTGGCTGCTCCTACGACCATGTCCCGAAGTGGCTGGTGAGGGGGGCCGGTGATGGGCCGAACGGGGGACGCGCCGACCCGCGGGGCAGGCCCGCACGAGCCACCCGCACAGCCCAGCAGCTGCCCGTACGGGCCGTACTGGCCGTACGGCACCCGGGCCCGCCCCGTCCGACGCGCGGCCGGGGCGGTGTTGGGCTAGCGAGCCGTCGCCGTCACTCGCTCGCTCTCGATCCGCTGGGCGACCGAGTCGTCCCCCAGCCGGTCGAGGTGGCGGCACAGCACCACCGATCCGCCGGTGGCGAGCGGCGCGTACAGGCCGGAGGACAGGCCCTCCCACGTGTCGTACGAGAGCGCCGACAGGATGCGGGAACCCGGTCCCGTCAGATCCAGCCCGGGGGCGTCGGCACGGGCCTGCTCCACGACCTCCGCGCCCGTGTAGGCGGCCCCGGCGACGATCAGCGCCCGCTCCTCCGGATCGACGGGCGCGTACGGCGCGAACCGGTCGCCCTGGCTCGGCACCTCCACGGCGTAGTCGGCGTACCCCGCGGGCGGTGTCGGGAAGCGGCGGCCGAGCGGCGCGAGCGAGAGGGCGACGCGCTCACCGGAACAGGCGAGCCCGGCCTCGAACTGGCCGGGGCCCGCGACGACGTGGTCCGCTGCGGCCGGGTCGCCCCCGACGTCCGCGACGACGCCCACCGAGGAGCAGGCGAGCAGCCACACCGCCGTCTGCCAGTGCGCGGGCAGCAGCAGCGCGACCCGCTCGCCGGGCTCGGCGGACAGCTCGCCCTGGAGCAGGTTGGCGGTCTTGGCCACCCAATTGGCGAAGGTGGCCACGGACAATTCGACCCGTTCGCCCGTCGCGTCGTCGTAGAAGGTCACCAAGGGGCGCGCCGGGTCCGCGGAGAGTGCGGATCGCAGCAGGTCGGCGGGGGTGCGGTCGGTGGCATTCACGCGCGCAAGCCTACGCGGGGCCGCCGCGCGGCGCGGACCGCGAGCGCCACCGGTTCGGCCGAGCGCCTCCGATTGCCCGTCAATTCCGCGATGGACAGATATATATGACTATGTCCATGATCAGGAGCATGCGTGGATTCCTTGCTTCCTCGATCGGCGTCACCTGCGCGGCGGCTCTCTCCCTTCCGCTCGCCCTGCCCGCCCCGGCACAGGCCGGGCCGTCGGCGGTGACCTCCGAGACCGCCGTCCCCGGCAGCACCCAGTCCCTGCCACTCGTCCCGCTCACCGGTGAACGGGCCCTCGGCCCAGCCGCTCCCGAACAGGGCCTCGCCCCCCGGGACGTACGGCCGTTCTCCCTGGTCGGCGTCATCTGGGACGACCCGAACAGTGAGTTGAACGGCCGTGTCCAGGTCCGTACCCGATCGGCCGGCAACGGCCACTGGTCGGGCTGGCAGGACGTCGAGACCCACAACCACGAGCACGCCGCCGACCCGGACACCGCCGAGGGCGCGTCGCGCCGGGTGCACGGCTCCACCGCCCCGCTGTGGGTGGGCGACTCGGACGGCGTCGAAGTCCGCGTCGACGCGGAGCGCATGGCGCGGGAGGGCCCGGAGGAGGACCGCGCGACCGCCCTGGCGGACTCCCCGCTCCCCAGGGGCCTGCGCCTCGAACTGGTCGACCCCGGCGGGGATCCCCCGCGCGCGGGGAGCGGACGCGCGGGCGCGTCGGGCGGGGCCCGGGGCGCCGGCGCCACCGAGATCGCCGCGCTCTCCCAGCAGGAGACGGAGCGCAGATACTTCCCCGAGGCCGCCTACGAGAGGCGCGCACAGCCGTACATCGGCCCGCGCCCCCGCATCGTCACGCGCAGTGGCTGGGGTGCGAACGAGAACCTGCGCGAGCGCGGATTCGTGTACACGAAAAAGGTCAAGGCGGCCTTCGTGCACCACACGGCATCGGGCAACAAGTACACCTGTTCGCAGGTTCCTTCGCTCATCCGCGGTATCTACCGCTACCACGTGGTGAGCAGCGGCTGGCGTGACATCGGCTACAACTTCCTCGTCGACAAGTGCGGAAACATCTACGAAGGCCGGGCCGGGGGCGTCGCGAAGGCCGTCAGGGGCGCCCACACCCTCGGGTTCAACACGAACAGCATGGGGATCGCCGTCCTCGGCAACTTCGCCGGCACGAAGCCGTCCGACGCCGCGCTCAAGGCCATCGCCCGGCTCACGGCATGGAAGCTCGGTCTCTACGGTGCCAATCCGCGTGGCACGACATACCTGACGTCGGGCGGTGGCAATCTCTACCGAAAGGGAAAGAACGTACGACTGAATGTGATCTCCGGTCACCGGGACGGGTTCGCCACGGAGTGCCCCGGACGGCTCCTCTACGGCAAGCTCGGCTCGGCCCGGAAGACGGCGGCCGGCTACCAGGGCCGGTAGGCAGGACCCGGAACCGGTGGGGCCGACACGGCTCGGCCACACCGGGACCGGCAGAGATCACCTGAAGTCACGACAGAGGCCCGTCGAAGGACACCGCACGGCCATCGAAGGCGCCATCGAACGGTCTGCATACACTGGCCGGCCGAAAGAAAGTTCGGCCGGTCCCGGCAGGAAGCAGAGACGACAGGTGACAGAAGCGATCCTCCTGGTCGGCGGCAGAGGCACCCGGCTGCGCCCCCTCACGGTGCACACGCCCAAGCCGATGGTTCCGGCGGCCGGGGTCCCCTTCCTCACGCACCAGCTGGCGCGGGCGCGCGCGGCGGGCGTCGAGCACATCGTGCTGGCGACGTCCTACCTCGCCGAGGTCTTCGAGCCGTACTTCGGTGACGGCTCCTCGCTGGGCCTCCACCTCGAGTACGTCACCGAGGAGGAGCCGCTCGGCACGGGCGGCGCCATCCGCAACGTGGCGTCCCGGCTGCACTCGGGCCCCGACGGCCCGGTCCTGATCTTCAACGGCGACATCCTCACGGGCCTGGACATCCCGGCCCTGGTGGCGACCCACGCCACGACGGGCGCGGACGTCTCCCTCCACCTCACCCGGGTGGAGGACCCGCGCGCGTTCGGGCTGGTGCCCACCGACTCCACCGGGCGCGTCACGGCCTTCCTCGAAAAGCCGCAGACCCCCGAGGAGATCGTCACCGACCAGATCAACGCGGGTGCGTACGTCTTCCGCCGCTCGGTCATCGACACGATCCCCGAGGGCCGCCCGGTCTCGGTCGAGCGCGAGACCTTCCCGGATCTCCTGGCCACCGGCGCCCACCTCCAGGGCATGGTGGACTCCACCTACTGGCTGGACCTGGGCACCCCGCAGGCCTTCGTCCGCGGCTCCGCCGACCTCGTGCTCGGCCGCGCCCCGTCCCCGGCCGTTCCCGGCCGCTGCGGCGACCGTCTGGTCCTGCCCACGGCCGCGGTGGCACCCGACGCCAAGCTCACCGGCGGCACGGTGGTCGGCGAGGGCGCCCGCATCGGCGAGGGTGCCCGGATCAGCGGCAGCACCGTTCTCGCCGGAGCCGTCGTCGAACCCGGCGCGGTCGTCACCGACTCCTTCGTCGGCGTCGGCGCCCGCATCGGCGAGCGCACGATCCTCACCGGCGCGGTCATCGGCGACGGCGCGGTCGTCGGCCCCGACAACGAACTCCGCGAGGGAGTCCGCGTCTGGTGCGACGCCCGCATCCCGGGCGGCGCGGTGCGCTTCTCGTCGGACCAGTAGAAGAGCTGCCTTGGAACCCCGGAGGAGCTGATTCCATCCCCTCCGGGGCCGTCATTCGGCTGAGGGACAGCTTCAGCCCCTCCGGGGAAGGCCTCAGCGCCTCCGGGGAAGGCCTCAGCGCCTCCCGGGCACGTCTTTCGGCGGAGGGGCAGCTTCAGCCCCTCCGGGGAAAGCTTCAGCCCCTCCGGGGAAAGCTTCAGCGCCTCCCGGGCACGTCTTTCGGCTGCGGGGCAATTCAGCCCCTCCGGCGTTTGAGGAGCGGGGTCTGGGGCGGAGCCCCAGGTACGGGACGGGCAGGGGCGGAGGGGGCGAAAACCTGCCGGGGCGGAGGAGGACGCGGGCCGCGGGCACCTGCGCACGCAAGCCACACCCGCCGGGAGCCGGGCGGAACATGGCCCGGAAGCCGGAAGCCGGAAGCCGGAAGCCGGAAGCCGGAGCGGGGTAGAGCCGACGGAGACGGCGGCAGCCAGGCCGCCTAGAGCCGCCCGATGTCGCCGCGAGGCATCTTCGGCGTACGCCGCGGCGGCGTACGCCCGGCCAGCAGGATCAGCCGGGCGGCCCGATGCCGCTGCCCGGCATAGGGCTCCAGCAGCTCCAGCATGGCGAAGTCGTCCGCGTCCCGGTCCCCCGCCAGCGCGTACCCGACGATCCCCGGCAGATGAAGATCCCCCACGGTCACGGAATCCGCCGCGCCATGACTGCGCTGCACGACTTCCGCAGACGTCCACGGCCCGATCCCGGACACCAGCTCCAGCCGCTCCTGCGCCCGCACGGGATCGAGCCCCACGGCCTCCTCCAGCCGCGCGGCGACCCGTACGGCCCGCAGAATCGTGGAGGCCCGCTTGTTGTCGACCCCGGCCCGGTGCCATTCCCAGGACGGGATCAGGACCCACGTCCGCGGCGCCGGCATGACGTACATCCGCTCGGGCGCGGGCCCCGGCGCGGGCTCCCCGAACTTCCGGACGAGCAACCGCCACGCGCGGTACGCCTCGTCGGTGGTGACCTTCTGCTCGAGGACGGACGGAATCAGCGACTCCATCACCAGTCCGGTCCGCAGCAGCCGCAGGCCGGGCCGCCGGTGCCGGGCGAGCGCGACGAGCCGGTGCCGTGGTTCGAAGGCGTCGGGATCGTCCGCGGCGCCGAGCAGTTCGGGGAGCCGGTCGAGCAGCCACTCGGCTCCCGGCCCCCAGGCCTCGCCCCGGACCACCCCGCCGCGCAGCGCGACCCGAAGTGTCCCGGGCCCGGCGGGCGTACGGCTGGTCCGCCACACGGAGCCGTCGGGTGTCGTCCTGAACGTCGGATCACCCGGTCCCCGCCGCAGCGGCCCGAGGACGAGCCCCAGATCGAGGGGGCCTTCGGGCGTCCAGGCACGGGCGCGGCCGGGCTCGGCCGTCTGACGGGGCACTCCGCCCGGAACGCCGCCGGGCGTCCCTCCGGGCACCACGACATGTCCGCCGCGCACGGTCGTACGCGTCGGCCGGGGAGCGAAACGTCCAGCCACGAATGAGGTCCTAGAGGTACTCGGGGTGCCCTACGAGAGTAGGCGCTCCGCCCACGCCGAAGGCGTCGAACGACCCGGCCGACCGCCCCGGGACGCGCCACGCCGCTCCGAACCGAGGGGAGCGGCGCCCTGGGCCGGTCAGCGCACCTCGATGAAAGCGGCGGCGTCCCGCTCCGGCCGCGCTCTGGGCTCCTCCGCCGCGTGCCCGACGGCCACGGCCCCCATCGGGTCCCAGCCCTCCGGCAGCTCCAGCACCGCGCGCACGACATCACGGCAGAACATCGTCGACGACACCCACGCGGACCCGAGCCGCTCCCCGGCCAGTGCGACCAGGAAGTTCTGCACGCCCGCTCCGGTGGCGACCACGAACATCTCGCGCTCGGCGCCGTCCCGCCGTGCGTCGCCGTAGCTGTGCGACCCGTCCATCACCAGGCACGGCACCACCAGATACGGCGCCCTGCGCAGCACGTCACCCCGGCGGACCCGCTTGGCGATGGACTCCTCGCTCTTCCCGTCGCCCCGCAGATCCGCGATCCACGCGTCCCGCATGGCGTCGAGCAGCCGGGTCCGCGACTCCTCCGACTCCAGGAGCGCGAACCGCCAGGGCGTGGTGTGGTGCGGCGCCGGAGCGGTCACCGCCGCGGCGACCGCACGGCGTACGGCACCGGGGTCGACGGGCTCATCGGTGAAGGCCCGTACGGTACGCCGCTGGGTCACCGCCTCCCGTACGGCCTCCGAGGTGCCCAGCCGGAACATGTCGTCGCGCGCGTCGCGCACCATCGCCCGCGCCCCGTCGCCGTCGCCCTCGGTCACCAGGTGAGCGAGCCCGCGCACGACGGCGACGGGCAGCCCGGAGGCCTTGCCCTTGACCAGGTCGCCGGCGGCGGCGAGCTCGTCGGCCGTGGCGACGACGGTCGCGCCGAGCGGATTGCCGTGCGCGTCGGTGCCGCCGCGCAGATCGTCCAGCACATGGACGCCCGCGGCACCGATGGCGACATCGGTGAGCCCGGTGCGCCAGGGCCGTCCGAACGTGTCCGTGATCACGACACCGACGTCGACCCCGAGGGTGTCCCGCAGTCCCTCGCGGATCGCGCGCGCGGAGGCGTCGGGGTCCTCGGGCAGCAACAGCACGGTCCCGGCAGGGGTGTTGGAAGCGTCGACCCCGGCGGCGGCCATCACCAGACCCTGCCGGTTCTCGACGATGCGCAGTGGGCCGCGCCGTGCCACGACCCGCACGGTCTCGGCGTCGATGGCGGCCTCGCGGTCGGCGGCCTCGACGATCCGGCCCTCCGACTTCGACACGATCTTGGAGGTGACGAGGAGTACGTCCCCGTCGACGAGTCCGGGCTCGGCCGCGGCGATGAGCTTCGCCAGGTCGTCTCCCGGGCGGACCTCGGGCAGCCCGTCCAGCGCCCGGACCCGGTAGCCCGCGCCTGCGTGCCGTTCCGGGCGCGCCCCGTCGGAGGGCGTCGCGGCGTCCACGGTGTTCACGGTGTCCGTACCTCCTCCGCCAGGGTCAGCGCCTCACGCGCCATCTGCGCCGTGGCGTCGAGGTCGGACATCATCAGCGGTACGGCCCGGCACCGGATGCCGGCCGCCTCGACGCGTTCCACGGTCGGGGCGTCCACCGTGTCGACGAGCCAGCCGTCCAGGAGACCCGAGCCGTAGTGCTCGGCGACCGCGGCGGCGGTGGACTCGACCCCCACCGCGGCGAGCACCTTGTCGGCCATGCCGCGCACCGGGGCGTCGCCGACGATGGGGGAGAGGCCGACGACGGGCACGCCCGCCTCGGCGATGGCCTCCCGGATGCCGGGCACGGCGAGGATGGTGCCGACGGAGACGACGGGGTTGGACGGCGGGAAGAGGATGACGTCCGCCTCGGCGATGGCCTCGAGCACCCCGGGAGCGGGCTTCGCCTGCTCGGCGCCGACCGGCACGATCGCCTCGGCGGGCACGGAGGCCCGCAGGCGCACCCAGTACTCCTGGAAGTGGATCGCCTTGCGCTCGCCCGCGGCCCCGGCCGGGTCGCCGTCCGGCAGAGTGACGGCGACATGGGTCTCGACGCGGTCGTCGGACATGGGGATGAGACGCACGCCCGGCTTCCACCGGTCGCACAGGGCCTCGGTGACGGCGCTGAGCGGATAGCCCGCGCCCAGCATCTGCGTCCGCACGATGTGCGTCGCGAAGTCTCGGTCGCCGAGTCCGAACCACTCGGGTCCGACGCCGTAGGCCGCGAGCTCCTCCTTCAGCCGGAAGGTCTCGTCGGTCCGCCCCCAGCCCTGCTCCTCGTTGATACCGCCGCCGAGCGTGTACATCACCGTGTCGAGGTCCGGGCAGACCTTCAGCCCGAAGAGGTGGATGTCGTCGCCGGTGTTGCCGATGACCGTGATGTCCGCGTCCGGCACGGCCCGCTGGAGACCACGCAGGAACCGTGCACCACCGATACCGCCTGCCAGAACCACAATGCGCATGGGGTTCAGTCTCGCAGGCGGGTGCGACAACGCGTCAGCCGGTCACGGGACCTAGGCGACGGCGGGCCCGCGGTCCGGCGGAAACGTGTCACACGGTTTCGGCCACCGCGCAACGCGCCGCGTGCATCGGCATCTCGGTGAGACCCGGGTAGTAGACGTGCAGGCTGACGGCCGCTTCGAGCGAGTCGTTGACGACCTCGTGGACGTAGCCGGGCGCGAACACACGCTCCGCGCCGGAGCCCAGGGCGCGTGTACCGCGCTCGGTGCGTTCGGTCAGCGCGCCGTCGAGGACGGTCAGTACGCCGGAGGAGCCGCCGTGGTCGTGCAGCCCGCTGCCCTGCCCGGGCACCCAGGACAGGAGCCACACCTCGTAGCCGGGCCCCGTGCGCAGCCGGTGGTACCAGCGCGAGGTGGCGTCGTATCGGACGAGGTGCTCCCACTGGGAGCGGTCGGCGGCGATGGAGCGCGCCAGGCCGACGAACTCGGCCACGGTGGCGGGGTGTTCGCGCGGCGGCTGGAGCAGGTGCGGTACTTCGAGGATGTCGCCGGCGATCTGGAGGTCGCTGTTGCTGTTCATGGATGCGGTGGTTCCTCGGCGGGAGAGTGCTGGGGTGTCGCTGGCCATTTCCGCCCGGGTCACGAGCGGGGATTCCGTCCGGGTCACGGGCGGGGAGAGGAGCCCTGGTGCGGGCGGTCGTCCCGGTGCGGGACGGGATTCGCCTCAGTGGCGGCGAGGCAGCCGGAGCGTGGTGAGGCTCAACAGCTGGAACAGCAACAACAGCTACAGCGAACGTGGGCAGCACCGCGGGACCCGGCGGTGCGGGTCGAGGCGAGTACCAAGTTCACGAGCATGCCCACAAGGACACCGGTTCATACCTCGACTGTCAACTTCATGTCCGTTATGTGGGAGATGTTTCACCTCATCCGGTTCATCTGGCAGGCGAAAGGTTTGTTCAGGAGCCTCCCCGGACACATGGCGCACAACCGGGTGAACAAACCTCGCCGCGGCCCCGTGATCCAAATGTGATCAGATTCGCTTCGGAGCTCGCGTCGGAACGAGATCGAACTCCTGGACGTCCTCCCCTGCGAGGGGGCGGGCGTCTGACCTGGACCTCTTGGGCTGTCAGGGTTTATGCCGATTTGAACACTTTCCGCAAAGCCTTGGTTCCGCAGAGTGAATAAGGGGCCCAATAGCAGATCTCGGCTTGACTGGCCCGGATCGGCACACTTGTAATTTCACTCGTGTCGTTCAGCCGAAATCGGGAACGGCAGCATCACGGGGACGCGAAAGACGACGAGGGGCGCACATGACCGAGCTGGTGCAGCAACTGCTGGTCGACGACGCGGACGAGGAACTCGGCTGGCAGGAGCGCGCGCTGTGCGCCCAGACCGACCCCGAGTCCTTCTTTCCCGAGAAGGGCGGCTCCACCCGCGAGGCCAAGAAGGTCTGCCTCGCCTGTGAGGTCCGCTCCGAGTGCCTCGAATACGCGCTCGCCAACGACGAGCGGTTCGGCATCTGGGGCGGTCTGTCCGAGCGGGAGCGGCGTCGTCTGAAGAAGGCCGCTGTCTGAAATCGGTCGTACGGAAGAACGGACGCGGAACAGTCGTCCACACACGTGGGTGCCGCCGAACAAACGGCACACACACTTACGTAACGAACGGCCCGTCGCACGTGGGTTATCCACAGGCGGCGGGCCGCCGTCTTGCCCAGCCGTTAGTGTGGGCCCTCGTCCGAGACGTCCCGCTGTCCCCGCCGGACACAGACGTCCACCGCAGTCCATCGAACCGGGGCCCGTACCTCGATGTCCGTGCACAGCCATTCGGCAGCCCGTCACGACGCCGCTGCCGCTCCTGAGTTCCCGCGCCACGTGGTGACCGCGGTGCTCGTCTCCCACGACGGCGCCCGCTGGCTGCCCGAGGCGCTCGCCGGGCTGCTCGGCCAGGAACGCCCCGTGCAGAACGCGGTGGCGGCCGACACCGGCAGCGCGGACGACTCCGCCCAACTGCTCACCGATGCGCTCGGCGCCGACCGCGTGCTGCACCTGGCACGGCGCACCGGCTTCGGCCAGGCCGTCGAGGAGGTGTCCCGCACCGCCGGTGTGCTGACCCCGGACGACCTGCCCTACCTCAAGCGCCCGAGCGGCTGGGACCCCGTCACCCGCAGCTGGCGCGACGACGCGTACGACCTGCCGGACCTCCCGCACGGTGAGCCCGAGCAGTGGCTCTGGCTGCTGCACGACGACAGTGCCCCGGAGCCCGACGCGCTGGCCCAGCTCCTGCGGGTCGTGGAGAACGAGCACGAGCTCGGCCACGAGGTCGCCGTCGTCGGCCCCAAGCTCCGCGGCTGGTACGACCGCAGGCAGCTCCTCGAAGTCGGCGTGACCATCGCCAACTCGGGCCGCCGCTGGACCGGCCTGGACCGCCGCGAGCAGGACCAGGGCCAGCACGACCACGTCCACCCCGTGCTGTCCGTGTCCACCGCCGGGATGCTGATCCGGCGCGACGTCTTCGAGGAACTCGGCGGCTTCGACCGCCGACTGCCCCTGATGCGTGACGACGTCGACCTGTGCTGGCGCGCCCAGGCCGCCGGCCACCGTGTCCTCGTCGCCCCGGAAGCCGTCGTACGGCACGCCGAGGCCGCCTCCCGCGAGCGCCGCACCGTCGACTGCGTGGGCCGCACCTCCGCGTCCCCGCACAAGGTCGACAAGGCGGGCGCCGTCTACACCCTCCTCGTCAACGCCCGAACCGCGCAGCTGCCCTGGATCCTGATCCGGCTCGTGCTCGGCACCCTGGTGCGTACCGTCGCCTACCTCGTGGGCAAGGTCCCCGGACAGGCCGTCGACGAGATCCGCGGCCTGCTCGGCACCCTGCTGCGCCCCGAGCGGATCATCGCCGGGCGGCGCAGGCGCGGCCGTCCGCAGGTCGACAAGGGCGAGCTGCGGGCGCTGTTCCCGCCGCCGGGCGCCACCGTACGGGCCACCGTCGAGCAGGTCGCCGGCAATCTGGTGAGCCGCTCCGACGCCGAGCTCACCACGGGCGCCGGACGGCACGGCGGCGCCGTCGAGTCCGGACCGGGCGGCGACGACGCCGAATTCCTGCAGGTCGAGCAGTTCGTCCGGCTCAAGCGCATCGCGCGCAACCCCGGCCCGATGCTCTTCCTGGTGCTCCTGTTCGTCTCGCTCCTCGCCTGCCGCGAACTGCTCGGCGGCGGAGCCCTCGCGGGCGGCGCGCTGCTTCCCGCGCCCGTCGACGCCTCCGAGCTGTGGGCGCGCTACCTCGACGGCTGGCATCCGGTCGGCGCGGGCGACACCCAGTCCGCACCGCCCTACTTCGCGCTGGTCGCGCTGCTGGCCTCCGCGCTGCTCGGCTCCACAGGGCTCGCGGTCACCGTGCTCCTCGTGGGATCCGTGCCGCTGGCCGGCTTCGCCGCGTACTTCGCCTCGCGCCCCCTCGTCGAGTCGCGCCTGCTCCGTGCCTGGGCCTCCGTCGCGTACGCCTTCCTGCCCGCCGCCACCGGCGCGCTCGCGGGCGGCCGCATCGGTACCGCCGTCCTCGCGATCCTGCTGCCGCTCATCGCGCGCGCGGGCATCGCGGCGAGCGGTCTCGCGCACGCCTCCCGGTCGCGCGGCAGCTGGCGCGCGACCTGGGCGTACGCACTGCTGCTGACGTTCACCACGGCGTTCACGCCGATCGTGTGGCCCATCGCGCTGGTCCTCGGCATCGCACTCCTCGCGGTGCGCCGCAGGGAGATCCCCGCCTACGGGCTGCGCTTCCTGGCCCAGCTCGGCACCCCGCTGCTGGTCCTCGCCCCCTGGTCCCTGACCCTGCTGCCGTTCGGTTTCTTCAAGGAAGCCGGTCTGGAGTACGGCGGCGGCGCGGCCTCCGCGCTCGACCTGCTCGGCGCCAGCCCCGGCGGCCCGGGAACCGTCAGCGGGTTGATGCTCTTCGGCGTCGTGCTCGCCGCGCTGGCCGCCCTGATGCGCACCGAGCGCCAGGCGGGGATCTGGACCGCCTGGGCCGTCGCCCTCGTGGCACTCGTCTTCGCCGTCCTGTCCAACAGCTCCACCTGGGCCGGGCCCGCGACCCTCGTCTACGGCCTCGCGCTGCTGGCCGCCGCGGCCGTCGGCGCCGACGGGGCACGCGCGCGTGTGGCCGAGCAGAGCTTCGGCTGGCGTCAGCCGGTGGCCGCGCTCATCGCCTTCGCCTGCGCCGCCGGCCCGCTGCTCGTCGCCGCCGGGTGGATCATCCGCGGCGCCGACGGACCCGTGGAACGCCGCGACCCGGTACAGGTGCCCGCGTTCGTCGCCGAGGAGAGCGGCAGCCGCGACCAGGCCCGCACCCTCGTCCTCGACAGCCGCTCGGCCGCCAGGGTCGGCTACGTCCTCGTCCGCGGTTCAGGCGCCCGTCTCGGCGACGCCGAACTCGCTTCGGCCAGCGGCGAGAACAAGAAGCTCGACAAGGTCGTCGCCAACCTCGTGGCGGGCTCCGGCGCCGACCAGGCCGACGAACTCGGCGGCTTCGCCGTGCGGTACGTCCTGGTCCGCAAGGGCGCGCCCCGCGAGGTGAGCCGTGTCCTGGACGCCACCCCGGGCCTGACCCGGCTGAGCCAGCAGGACGGCAGCGCCTTGTGGCGCGTCGACCAGCAGGTCTCGCGCGCCGCCATCGTCCCCGCCTCCGGTGCCCCGGAGTCCATCGCCGCCGGGCCGGTCGAGGTGCACACCACCGTCCCCACCGGAGCCGACGGCCGCGTCCTGCGCCTCGCCGACAGCGCCGACGCGGGATGGACGGCGACCCTCGACGGCAAGCCGCTCACCCGCACCACGGTCGACGGCTGGGCCCAGGGCTTCGAACTGCCCTCCGGCGGCGGCAGGCTGGACATCACCTTCGACGCCCCGCTGAGCCACACCGCGTGGCTGTGGGCCCAGGGCGGACTCGCCCTCGTCCTCGTGGTGCTCGCCCTGCCCGGGCGGCGCCGGGACGTGGACGACGACCTCCCCGAGGAGGAGGCCGCGCCCGCCCAGGACGTCACGGGCGACGGCCGCCGCGCCCGCCGTCTGCGCGCTCAGGCCGAGGCGGAGGCCGAGGCCGAGCAGTCGGCCGAGGAGTTCGACGGCGAGTCGCCCGGGGACGAGGAGTTCCCGGCCGCCGCCGTCCCCCAGCAGCAGGCGTACGGCGAATGGGACACCCCGAGCTACGCGGGCGCCGAGTACGGCACGTACGGCGACGAGCAGTACGAGGGCCGGCAGCAGTACCCGGCGGGCACCTACGAGCAGCCGTACCAGGCGGACCCCTACCAGGGCGGCCAGTACGACCCGTACGCCTACGGAGGCACGGCGGCGTACGACCAGACGTACGGCCAGGGCTACGACGCGAACGGCCAGGCCTTCGACGCCCAGGGCCAGGGCTACGAAACGGGCGACCAGGGCTACGACCCGGCGTACGACCCCACGCAGCCCCCGCACGGCACCGACAGTGAGCGCCCCGACGGGAGCCAGCAGTGAACCGCACCACCCTGTCCCTGATCGCCGGCGCGACCGCGCTCGCCGCCGTCACCGGATTCGCGACCCTCAAGACGGCGGACGCCTCCGGCGACGACACGGCCAGGACGGCCGCGCGGCTGCCCGTGGAGCGCACCAGCCTGCTCTGCCCGCAGCCGAGCACCTCCGACATCGCCGACACCACGTACACGTCGTTCACGCCCGTCGCGGAGGGCGCCGGCGGCAGCGGCAAGGCCGAACTCCGGGCCGCCACCGAGGAGTCGGACGGCAGCACCGACGGCAAGAAGAGCGGCGGCAAGACCGCCAAGCCCGTCGTCCGTCCCAAGGAGCCCGGCAAGCCCGCGACCGGCGACACCTCGGGTGCGCAGACACCCGCTCTCGTCGGCACCGCCGAGGGAAAGTTCGCGCCCGGCTGGACGGTTCAGGAGACCACGGACGTTGCCGTGGGCACCGGGCGCGGCCTGCTCGGCACCAACTGCACCGCCCCCGACACCGAGTTCTGGTTCCCGGGTGCCAGCACCGCCGAAGACCGCAGCGACTATGTGCACCTGACCAACCCCGACGACTCCGCGGCCGTCGTCGACATCGATCTGTACGGCAAGGACGGCAAGCTCAAGTCCTCGGTGGCCGACGGGATCACGGTCCAGCCGCACGCCACCGAGCCGATCCTGCTGAGCACGCTGACCGGCGATCCGCAGACCAACCTGACCGTGCACGTGACGGTCCGCAGCGGTCGCGTCGGAGCCGCCGTGCAGGCACTGGACGACAAGATCGGCGGCGACTGGCTGGCCGCCTCCACCGACCCCGCCGGGACCCTCGTCCTGCCGGGCATCCCCAAGGACGCGACCTCCGTGCGCCTGGTCGCCTTCGCGCCCGGCGACACGGACGCCGACCTGAAGGTGCGCCTCGCCTCGCCCACCGGGCTGATCACCCCGGCAGGGAGCGAGACGCTGCACGTGAAGGCCGGCATGACCTCCGCCCTCGACCTCGGGGACGTCACCCGCGGTGAAGCGGGCTCCCTGGTGCTCACACCCACCGGCTCGTCCGTGCCGGTCGTCGCGGCCCTGCGGGTCGTGCGCGGCAAGGGCGACAAGCAGGAGACCGCGTTCATTCCGGCCACCGCCCCGGTCTCCGCGCGCGCGACGGCCGCCGACAACAGCGCCAAGGGCTCCACGCTCGCCGTGACCGCCCCCGGCGAGGGAGCCAGGATCAAGGTCACCGCGTCCGCGGGCTCCGAGGGCGGTACGGCCGTGACGAAGACGTTCACCATCAAGGGCGGGACCACCCAGAACGTCGAGGCACCCGTCCCGAGCGGCCTCAAGGGCACGTACGCCCTCACCGTCGAGCCGGTCTCCGGAGGCCCGGTCCACGCCTCCCGGATGCTCGCGTCGACACAGGACGGCGTTCCCGGCTTCACCGTCCAGACCCTCCCGGACGACCGGGGAACGGTCGCGGTGCCGGAAGCGGAACAGGACCTCTCGGTGCTGCTCAAGCAGTGATCCAGCACCGGTGACCAGCCCGGAGGGTCCGGGCCCGGGGCCCGGTCAGCCCTCAGTCCTCGCCGTACCGCGGATCCACCGTCTCCGGTGTCAGACCCAGCAGTTCCGCGACCTGTTCCACGACGACCTCGTGCACCAGGGCGGCGCGCTCGTCGCGGCCCTTGGTGCGGATCTCGACCGGGCGGCGGTAGACGACCACGCGCGCGGGATGTCCCTCGCGCGCCGCGACGGTGCCGCCCAGGGGCACCGCCTCGTCGCTCCACCCCTCGCCGGAACCCTCCAGCCGGGGGACCTCGAGGACCATGAAGTCGATGTCCGCGAGCTGTGGCCAGCGTCGCTCCAGCCGCTCCACGGAGTCCTGCACCAGATCCGCGAACACTTCGGAACGGCTCGCCGCGAGCGGTACCTGGGGCGGCGCCACGGGGCCGCGCATGCCCCTGCCATGGCGGTCACGACGGCGGGGACCGGCTGCTGCGGCGCGGGGTGGTACGGGGTTGTCCATCACTGACGAAGAGTAGTCCCCACCAGGCCCGGCCGCCCGGCCCCACGCGGCCGTCGCCGGGGGGCGGGCGGACCGAGGGCCCCGGTCCCGAATTCGTTCCGGATGTCGCCCGATGACCATTCCGGCCAAGCTTGGGCTCGATTCCGTATCCTTCCGAGACCGTCTTCGACATGGCAATTGACATGGTTCGTACCAAGTAGTGATCGTATTCAGGTCTGTTCGGGGTTCCGACCCGTGATCTCGCCCCAGGTCAGGGCCTGATGGCCGGAGAGCGGGGTGGGGCGTCTCACAGCACGACACGGTGGGGTGACCTGGGGAGAGTCGTCGCGGCCCGCTCAAGAGTGCGGTACCGTCCAACGTCGTGAGCCCTGTACGTCGCTGTTCGCGAACCGCTTGCGGCCGTCCCGCCGTCGCGACGCTGACGTACGTCTACGCCGACTCGACCGCGGTCCTCGGCCCGCTCGCCACCTACGCCGAACCCCACTGCTACGACCTGTGCGCCGAGCACTCCGAGCGCCTCACCGCGCCGCGTGGCTGGGAGGTCGTCCGGCTCGCCGACTCCTCCGGTCCCTCGCGCCCCAGCGGCGACGATCTGGAGGCGCTGGCGAACGCGGTGCGCGAGGCGGCCCGCCCGCAGCGGCGCGCGGCGGAGGCCGGCGGCGGCAGCGCCCGCTCGGTGGACCCGATGGAGGTCGCGCGCCGAGGCCACCTGCGGATCCTGCGCTCGCCCGACAACTGAGCACCGCTCCAGCCGCGCGACCGAGCACCGCTCCACGCGCAACTGGGCACCGCTCCACATGACCGCACTCCGTTCTCCTCTCCGCACTCCGTTCCGCCACCTGACGGGCCTCCTGGCGGCCTCGCTGGGCGCCTGGCTCGCCGTACGGCATGCCGATGACCCAGACGCTCTCCAGCGCCGCTCAGGGCGCCGCGTTCGGCCTCTTCCCCATCCCGTGGATCGTCGTCAACGCCCTGTGGGTGTACCGGATGACGCCAACACCGCGCCGGCAGACCCCGGAGTGGCCTTCGCCGCCGCCCAGTTCGCCGCATCGAACCACGTCTCCGCGCAACTCGCCGACATCGGCGCCTCCTTGGCCGGTGCCGCCGCCCTGGTCGCCGTACCCGCGCGCGTGCCCGCCTCCGAGTCCGTACGGGCGTCGGTCCTGACCGGTGCTGGATGCCGCCCCGAAACAGCTCCGCCGCCGCCTTGAGACAGACGGGTTTCCCCCGGATGACGAGGACTGTTCGCAGGTCACGGATGCGCTCCACTCGGGTCGGCCACGGCTCGCTGTCACCGCGGACGGGTAGTTTGGGGTGACCGAAGTGGACTTCTGGAGGGTTGGCCGTGACTGCTGATCTGTCGCAGCTCGTGAAGGCGTACGACGTACGCGGGGTGGTCCCGGACCAGTGGGACGAGCCGCTGGCCGAGCTGTTCGGCGCCGCCTTCGTCCAGGTGACCGGAGCGGACGCCATCGTGATCGGGCACGACATGCGGCCGTCGTCGCCCGGACTGTCCCGCGCCTTCGCGCGCGGTGCGGCGGCGCGCGGGGTCGACGTGACCGAGATCGGCCTGTGCTCCACGGACCAGCTGTACTACGCGTCGGGCGCGTTCGGCCTGCCGGGCGCCATGTTCACCGCCTCGCACAACCCGGCCCAGTACAACGGCATCAAGATGTGCCGGGCGGGCGCGGCCCCCGTCGGCCAGGACACCGGCCTCACGGAGATCCGCCAACTCACCGAGTCCTGGCTCGACTCCGGAGCCCCGGCCTCGGACGCGACGCCCGGAACGATCACGCGGCGGGACACGTTGGAGGACTACGCGGCGTACCTCCGCTCCCTCGTCGACCTGACCTCGATCCGCCCCCTGAAGGTCGTCGTCGACGCGGGCAACGGCATGGGCGGACACACCGTCCCGACCACGTTCTCCGGCCTGCCGCTCGAGCTCGTCCCGATGTACTTCGAGCTGGACGGCACCTTCCCGAACCACGAGGCCAACCCGCTCGACCCGGCGAACATCGTGGACCTCCAGAAGCGCGTCCGCGAGGAGGGCGCCGACCTCGGCATCGCCTTCGACGGTGACGCCGACCGCTGCTTCGTCGTCGACGAGCGGGGCGAGCCGGTCTCCCCGTCCGCGATCACGGCGCTGGTCGCCGCCCGCGAGCTGGCCAAGCACGGCGGCGGCACGGTCATCCACAACCTCATCACCTCCTGGTCGGTCCCCGAGGTCGTCCGCGAGCACGGCGGCACCCCGGTCCGCACCCGCGTCGGGCACTCCTTCATCAAGGCCGAGATGGCGAGCTCCGGCGCGATCTTCGGCGGCGAGCACTCCGCCCACTACTACTTCCGCGACTTCTGGAACGCCGACACCGGCATGCTGGCCGCCCTCCACGTCCTCGCCGCCCTCGGCGGTCAGGACGGCCCGCTCTCCGGGCTCGTCGCGGAGTACGACCGCTACGTCGGCTCCGGCGAGATCAACTCCACCGTCGACGACCAG
The DNA here is from genome assembly GCF_053599975.1 of Streptomyces sp. NPDC005141. Taxonomy (NCBI): domain Bacteria; kingdom Bacillati; phylum Actinomycetota; class Actinomycetes; order Kitasatosporales; family Streptomycetaceae; genus Streptomyces; species Streptomyces sp. NPDC005141. Next base: position 53,259 of record NZ_JBSFYW010000051.1, read on the forward strand.
GCGGCCCGCCTCGCCGCCGTCAGGGCCGCCTACGAGGGCCGCGAAGGCGTCACCATCGACGAACTCGACGGTCTGACGGTGACCGCCGAGGACGCGTGGTTCAACGTCCGCCCCTCCAACACCGAGCCCCTGCTCCGCCTCAACGCGGAGGCCCGCGACGAGGCGACGATGACGAAGGTGCGGGACGAGGTACTGGAGATCATCCGAGGCTGAGGGCTCCTCGTCCGGACCGTCGGGGATCGGCTGCCGGCGGCCGGCGAGGACGAACACGGGGCGCGGGCCGCAGAGGGCCCGCGCACCCGCCCACGCGCCTCCACCAGCCAGTGCCGCACCCCGGCATCCGGCTTCCCGCAGCGGTACCCTGACCAGGCCGCATCCACCGTTTCGGAAGGACACCCCATGCCGCTCGAAGCCGGCCTCCTGGAGATCCTCGCCTGCCCGGCCTGCCATGCCCCGCTCAAGGAGCAGGAGACCGAGCTGATCTGCACGGGAGCGGGCTGCGGCCTCGCCTACCCGGTCCGCGACGGTATCCCCGTACTTCTGGTCGACGAGGCCCGCCGCCCCGCGTGACCGACGCGGCCGCCCCGCGGACAACGGCGCCGCGACCGCCGCGCGCGAGGCGACAGCGGCGCCGTCCTCGCCCGCGGGCATGCTGACGGCGCGGCAAGCACGACGACACCCGACGACAGGCGACAGCGCCGCCGCCCGCACGGACGACGGCGCCGCCGCACCGATCGGCGACCGGCGCACCCCCGGCCGGCACCCGGTCCGACCCAGCGCCGCTCGGCAGCTCCCGCGAGCGACCCCGTGCAAGCGACCCCGGCGGCTCACGCGCAAGCGCCGCCCCGGCGACCGGAGGCTCCCGACCCCATGCTCGACGAATCGCTCCTCGACGATCCCGACGCGCTCGCCCGGGCCGACCGGCGGTCGCTGCTCCGTGGCGCGGCCGAGGCCGGCGCCCGGGTGCGCACCGCGGTCCGGCACGCCACCGAGGCCGGCATCTCCGAGCTGAAGCCGGACGGCCGCCCGCGCGCCGTCCTGATCGCCGGCCCCGGCATGGCCGCCACCGGCGTCGCCGAACTGCTCGGCACCCTCGCCGGAGCGAGCTGCCCCCTCACCCGGCTCACGCCCACGGGCGTCGCTCCCGCCGGAGGCGCCCTGCGCTGGGAACTGCCCGGCTGGGCGGGCCCCGTCGACCTCCTGCTGATCGCCACCCCCGACGGCAGCGAACCCGGCCTGGAGCTGCTGATCGAGCAGGCCTACCGGCGCGGCAGCACCGTCGCCGCGGTGGCCCCCGGCGGCTCCCCGCTCGCCGAGTGGGTGGAAGGCAGCCACGGCCTCTTCGTACCGATGGCGACCGCCCCGTACGAGCAGGACGAGCCCCTGGCTGCCTCGGCCCCCGGCGTGCTCTGGGCGCTGCTCACCCCGCTGCTCGCCCTCCTCGACCGCACCGGCCTGGTCTCGGCCCCGCCGGAGGCCCTGCAGAAGGTCGCCGACCGCCTCGACCGCGTCGCCGAGCGCTGCGGCCCCGCCATCGCGGCGTACAGCAACCCGGCCAAGACCCTCGCCGCCGAACTGGCCGAGGCGCTCCCGGTGATCTGGACGGAGGGCACCTCTGCGGGCCCGGCGGGCCGCCGCTTCACCGCCGCGCTCGCCGAACTCGCCGGCCGCCCCGCGCTCACCGCCGAACTCCCCGAGGCGCTCGCCTCGCACAGCGTGCTGCTCTCCGGCGCGCTCGCCGCCGGCGCGGACCCCGACGACTTCTTCCGCGACCGCGTCGAGGAGGCACAGGCGCTGCACGCGCGCGTGGTGCTCCTCCGTGACCGTCCGATCGGCGGGATCAGCGCCGCACCCGCCGCCCGCGAACTCGCCCTCGGCCACGACACCGCGATCAGCGAGCTCGAACCCGAGGAGGGCGGCGAACTGGAAACCCTCGCGGAGCTGATCGCCATCACGGATTTCGCCGCCGTTTACCTGGCGCTCGCTTCCGGGGCCTGATCTTGGGCGGGACCCCGCGGCAGGCGCCCGTCGCCGCCGGACCCCGCAACCGGCGCCCCTGACGCCACGCCTCCCGAACAGCGCCCGCACGGAGCGGGCCGAGCAGCGCACGTATGGAGAAGAAGACAGCCATGGACCGCCTCGACAACACCGTCCGCCCCTACGCCTGGGGTTCGACCACCGCCATCCCGCGGCTGCTCGGCCTGGAGCCGACCGGCGAGCCGCAGGCGGAGATGTGGATGGGCGCCCACCCGGGCGCACCTTCGCGCACCGAGCGCGGTCCGCTCAGCGAGATCGTCGCCGAGGACCCGGCGAAGGAACTCGGCCGCGCCGCCGTCGCCAAGTTCGGCCCCCGCCTGCCGTTCCTCCTGAAGATCCTCGCCGCCGGCGCCCCCCTCTCCCTCCAGGTGCACCCAGACCTCGAACAGGCACGGGAGGGTTACGAGGACGAGGAGCGCCGCGGTGTCCCGATCGACGCCCCGCACCGCAACTACAAGGACGCCAACCACAAGCCCGAACTGATCTGCGCTCTCACCGAGTTCGACGGCCTGTGCGGCTTCCGCGCCCCCGAGGAGGCCGCCGCACTTCTCGAGGCCCTCGACGTCGACTCCCTCAAGCCGTACGTCGACCTGCTGCGCGCCCATCCGGAGGAGGCGGCGCTGCGCGAGGTCCTGACGGCGGTCCTGAGCGCCGACCCCGACGACATGGCCCGTACGGTCACCGAGACCACGGCCGCCTGCGCCCGCCTCGGCGGCGCCTACGCCCCGTACGCCGACCTCGCCCACCACTACCCGGGCGACCCCGGCGTCATCGCCGCGATGCTCCTCAACTACGTCCGGCTGCAGCCCGGCGAGGCCCTGTTCCTCGGCGCGGGCATCCCGCACGCGTACCTGAACGGCCTCGGCGTCGAGATCATGGCCAACAGCGACAACGTCCTGCGCTGCGGTCTGACCCCCAAGCACGTCGACGTCCCCGAACTCCTGCGCGTGGTCCGCTTCGAGGCGGGCGACCCCGGCGTCCTGCGCCCCGAGGCGTCCCCCGACGGCGAGGAGGTCTACGCGACCCCCATCGACGAGTTCCGCCTCTCCCGGTATGTCGTCGCCGAGGGCGCCGACCCGCACGACCTCACCCGCGAGACCCCGCAGATCCTGCTCTGCACCTCGGGTTCCGTGCGCGCCGACGGCATCGACCTGACCCCCGGCGGATCGGTCTTCGTACCGGCCGGCGAAAAGGCCGAACTGTCCGGTTCCGGCACGATCTTCCGTGCGACAGTGGTGGCCTGACGGGGCGACTGCGCTGGCCTGAGGCGCCGCTGACGGACCGGGCTGCAAGAATGGCGCACCGCAAAGGGCGGGCAAAGCCCGGACCGGGGTACCAGGGTACGAACGAGGTCCGGACGGCGTACGAAGGGACAGCAGGAGCAGATGAGCGCTTCAGGCGGCACCAAGGCGATCGTGGCGGCACTCGGCGCCAACCTCGCGATCGCGGTATCGAAGTTCGTGGCGTTCGCGTTCAGCGGCTCCTCCTCGATGCTCGCCGAGGGCGTTCACTCGCTCGCAGACTCCGGCAACCAGGCGCTGCTCCTGGTCGGCGGAAAGAAGGCGCAGCGCGCGGCGACCCCGCAGCATCCGTTCGGCTACGGCCGCGAGCGCTACATCTACGCCTTCCTCGTCTCGATCGTCCTGTTCTCCGTCGGCGGCATGTTCGCCGTCTACGAGGGCTTCGAGAAGATCAAGCACCCGCACGAGATCGAGCACTGGTACTGGCCGGTGGGCGTGCTGGTGTTCGCGATCATCGCCGAGAGCTTCTCCTTCCGTACGGCCATCCTGGAATCCAACCAGCTGCGCGGCTCGCACTCCTGGTCCCAGTTCATCCGCCGCGCCAAGGCCCCCGAGCTGCCCGTCGTCCTCCTGGAGGACTTCGGCGCCCTCATCGGTCTGGTCCTCGCGCTCGCCGGCGTCGGTCTGGCCCTGCTCACCGGCAATGGCGTCTGGGACGGCATCGGCACGGTCTGCATCGGTGTCCTGCTCATCCTGATCGCGCTGGTCCTCGCCGCCGAGACCAAGTCCCTCCTGCTGGGCGAGTCGGCGGGCCCCGAGGACACGGAGAAGATCGAGGCGGCGGTCGTCGACGGCGCCACCGTCACCGGCATCATCCACATGCGCACGCTCCACCTCGGCCCGGAGGAGCTCCTGGTCGCGGCGAAGATCGCCGTCAAGCACGACGACACGGCCGCCCAGGTGGCCTCCGCGATCGACGCCGCCGAGTCCCGCATCCGCACCGCGGTCCCGATCGCCCGGGTCATCTACCTGGAGCCGGACATCTACAGCGAGACGGAGGCGGCCAAGGGCGCGGACCGCGAGGCGACTCCCGGCGGACCGTCGCAGTCGCCGGCCGATCACTGACACCACCCGCTCGTACGCCGTCGGGGCCCGCCTGAGATCTCAGGCGGGCCCCGACGGCGTTCATCTCCGCCGTTCAGCCCTGCCGATCGGTTCCGCTGTTCAGCTCCGCCGGCCAACTCGCCCGACCCGGTCCGCAGTACGGCCCCGGAGGCATCACGGGCACCGCCCACCCCGTGAACGGCCCGGTGCCGGGCCGCCGGACCCCGCTCCGTCCAGAGGCGGACTGGGGAGGGACGGGCCCACCGGTGTAGCTTGGTCGGTGAGCCAGACGTCGCTGCTGATGGCGGTCGGGCGGTCCCACCGCGGACCGGCCGAGGGAGAGAGGGCCTCCGACGGACTGCGCTGCGCGCACCGGGCACTGCTGTGCCCTGCCGGGGCACGTCCGTGCCCCGTCGGGCATGCGTTCGTACCCACCGCCGCGCAGAACAGCCCTACCCACCTCGCCCCGATTCCGAGGAGCAGCTCGTATGACGACTGTCGACAACCGACAGGACTTCAAGGTCGCCGACCTCTCCCTGGCCGCCTTCGGCCGCAAGGAGATCACCCTCGCCGAGCACGAGATGCCCGGCCTGATGTCGATCCGCAAGGAGTACGCCGAGGCGCAGCCCCTCGCGGGCGCCCGCGTCACCGGCTCCCTGCACATGACGGTGCAGACCGCCGTCCTCATCGAGACCCTGGTCGCCCTCGGCGCCGAGGTCCGCTGGGCCTCCTGCAACATCTTCTCCACCCAGGACCACGCCGCCGCCGCCATCGCGGTCGGCCCGAACGGCACGCCCGAGAACCCGCAGGGCGTCCCGGTCTTCGCCTGGAAGGGCGAGACCCTGGAGGAGTACTGGTGGTGCACGGAGCAGGCGCTGACCTGGCCGAACACCCCCACCGGCGGCCCGAACATGATCCTGGACGACGGTGGTGACGCCACCATGCTCGTCCACAACGGCGTCGAGTACGAGAAGGACGGCAAGGTCCCCTCGGTCGACACCGCCGAGTCCGACGAGCACCGCGTCGTCCTCGAGCTCCTGCACCGCACCATCACGGACGGCTCGCAGAAGTGGACCCAGCTCGCCTCGGAGATCCGCGGCGTGACCGAGGAGACCACGACCGGCGTTCACCGCCTGTACGAGATGTACCGCGACGGCACCCTGCTGTTCCCGGCGATCAACGTGAACGACGCCGTCACCAAGTCGAAGTTCGACAACAAGTACGGCTGCCGCCACTCCCTGATCGACGGCATCAACCGCGCCACCGACACCCTGATCGGCGGCAAGACCGTCGTCGTCTGCGGCTACGGCGACGTGGGCAAGGGCTGCGCGGAGTCCCTGCGCGGTCAGGGCGCCCGCGTGATCATCACCGAGATCGACCCGATCTGCGCCCTGCAGGCGGCGATGGACGGCTACCAGGTCACGACCCTCGACGAGGTCATCGACAAGGCCGACATCTTCGTCACCACGACGGGCAACAAGGACATCATCATGGCCTCGGACATGGCCAAGATGAAGCACCAGGCGATCGTCGGGAACATCGGTCACTTCGACAACGAGATCGACATGGCCGGCCTCGCCAAGATCCCCGGCATCGTCAAGGACGAGGTCAAGCCCCAGGTCCACACCTGGAAGTTCCCCGACGGCAAGGTCCTCATCGTGCTGTCCGAGGGCCGCCTGCTGAACCTGGGCAACGCGACCGGCCACCCGTCCTTCGTGATGTCCAACTCGTTCGCGGACCAGACCCTGGCCCAGATCGAGCTGTTCACCAAGCCCGAGGAGTACCCGACCGACGTCTACGTGCTGCCCAAGCACCTGGACGAGAAGGTCGCCCGTCTCCACCTCGACGCGCTCGGCGTGAAGCTCACGACGCTCCGCCCCGAGCAGGCCGCGTACATCGGTGTCGAGGTCGAGGGCCCGTACAAGTCGGACCACTACCGCTACTGAGCACGCCCGCCGAGCAGCGGTACCACCGCTCGGCGTCCGGATGTCAGCAGGCCCTCGCCGTCCCGGCGGGGGCCTGTCCCCGATGAGGACCTGAACGCCCATGCCCCGCGGCCGCTATTCGCTCCATGACCCGCACGACCACACCCCCCTCGCCGAAGAGCACTTCCACTGCGCGCCCGGCCCTTCCGGCTGGCGCTATGTCTCCCAACTCACCACCCCCTCCGGTACAGAGCCCGACAGTGCCTCCCGGCAGGGCACGGTCACCGGCTCCGTCGACCTCACCCTCGACGAACTCGGCCGCCCGATCCGTCTCGAACTGCACGCCGCCAACTGGCAGGTGCGCGCCGCCGCCCTCGACGGCGTGACCTGGGTCCGCACCGACCCCGCCGGCACCGAGGCCACGGAGGGCAATGTGCCCGCCCATGCCTTCACCGGCACGTCCCCCGCGTTTCTCGTCGCCACCGCCCGTCTCCTTCGCCTCACCCCTTCCGCGGACGCCCCGGCGACCCGCGTACGCCTCGTCGCCTTCACCGACCCGGTCCTCGCTCCGCGCACCCTCGACCAGTCCTGGGCCTTGATCGCAAGCGAAACACACGCCACTGACAACGGTCCGCTGACCGTGGACGAATACCGGGTCACAGCACTGGACACGGGGGAGCAGCACGCCGTGCACATCGCGGGAGACGTGGTGCTCGCGGCCCCCGGCATGGAACTGGAGCACCTCGAATCACCGCCGTCGGTGTTTCCCTGACGGCGGGTTCGCACTCCGGGGGGCCAGGGACGCGGGGATGCGGAGCTGGCGGTGAACGCGGCTACGCGGGTGGGGCGAAGCCGGTCGTCGGGCGCTCAGCCTGGTCGCCCTGCTCGACCGGACCGGCAGGACCGGCCATGGGCGGCGAGGGCTGTGGGGCCGCCGGCTGTTGAGCCGTGACCGGATACCCGGCGGGGCCCGGCCCGGTCGGATAGCCGGTGGGGCTCGGATACCCGGCGGGGCCTGGATGTCCGGCGGGGGCGCCGGGTCCCGGCTGGAAGGGATAGCCGGCGGGGACACCTGGTCGGCCGGGCTGGCCGACGGGGCCGCCCGGCTGGGCGGGATAGCCGTGATAGCCGGGTTGGATCGGATGACCCGGCTGGATCGGATAACCCGGTTGGGCGGGATAGCCACCGGGTCCCGGGGCCGCGAATCCGGCCGGCGCGCTCCCGAACGCCCGACGGGCCTCCCGGGTCTGCCGCTCCTGCACCACGGCCGCCAGATACGCGCCCGCCGGCACCCCCTGCGGCGCCGGAACTCCGGTACGAGCGGCAAGATCCACGGCGAGTCGTTCCGCCATCGCCCCACCGACCTGCGGATCCAGCTGCTGCATCCGCGTCAGGTACTGGCGAATGGCCAGCCAGAGCCCGTCCGGAACGGCGGACAGATCGAGCTCCGCGAACCGCCCCGCCAGCCAGGGCGGCGGTGGAGGGACGTACGGCATGCGTCCCACCGGTATCCGTTCCCGTACGACAAGGGTCCCCGCGAAGACGTCACCGAGCCGCCGTCCGCGCTCCGACACCAGCGAGGCGATGCAGGCGACGATTCCGAACGTCATCAGAATCTCGACCACCCCCACGGCTCCGCGCACCAGCGCGTGCCGGAACCGGATCGGCCCGCCGTCGTCCCGCACCACCCGCAGCCCGCAGGCCAGCTTCCCCAAGGACCGGCCGTGGCTGAGCGTCTCGACGGCTATCGGCCCCCCGACCAGCACAAGGAGGAAACTCGCGATCGACACGGCGATCTGAGCCGCCTCGTCCAGGGCGGCGGTCGACGCGACCAGACCGATGGTCACGACGATGTAGACCACCACCGCCACGGCCAGATCGAGCAACACGGCCAGCGCCCGGCTCGGCAGTTTCGCGGGGCGCAGCTCCAGCGCCACCGCCTCGCCCGTCACTAGCTCACTCACGCGTGCCGTCCTTCCCCTGACCTGCCCCGAGAACCGCCAGTCTGCCAAGCTGAGGGCACATCGCGCCGCAGTAAGACAAGCTGACATCCAAGACGAGCAGCCGAGGAGCAGGCAAACCGATGGACCTCGATGTCTTCGTCTCCGCCCACCGAGCCGAGTGGGACAGACTCGACGCCCTGCTGCGCCGCCAGCGCCGCCTCACCGGAGCCGAGGCCGACGAACTCGTCACGCTGTACCAGCGCACCGCCACCCATCTCTCGCTGATCCAGTCCAGCGCGCCGGACCCCCAGCTCACGGGGCGCCTCAGCCAGCTCGTGGCACGCGCGCGCAGTGCGGTGACAGGCACCCGCCGAGCCTCCTGGCGCGATGTCACCCGCTTCCTGACGCACGGTTTCCCGGCAGCGGTCTACCGCTCCCGCCACTGGTGGGTGCCCACAGCGCTCCTGTCCACGGCGATAGCGGCCCTCCTCGGGTGGTGGATCGGCACACATCCCGAAGTCCAGGCCTCGATCGCCGCCCCCAGCGAACTGCGTGACCTCACGCGGCCCGGTGGCGAGTACGAGACCTACTACTCCAGCCACCCCGCGGCCTCCTTCGCCGCCCAGGTGTGGACGAACAACGCCCAGGCAGCGGCGATGTGCCTGGTCCTGGGCGTCTTCCTTGGCATCCCGGTCCTCTGGATCCTCTTCCAGAACATGCTGAACCTGGGCGTCGGTATCGGCCTGATGTCATCGGCCGGCCGCCTGGACACCTTCCTGGGGCTCGTCCTCCCGCACGGTCTGCTGGAACTGACCGCCGTCTTCGTCGCCGCGGGCACGGGACTGCGACTGGGCTGGACCGTGATCGACCCGGGCCCGCGATCCCGTCGCACCGCCCTCGCGGAAGAGGGCCGCGCCGCGCTGGGTATGGCGATAGGCCTGGCCCTGATCCTCTTCGTCTCCGGTGCCATCGAGGGCTTCGTGACGCCGTCGGGTCTGCCCACATGGGCCCGAATCGGCATCGGAATCGCGGCTGAACTGGCCTTTCTTCTCTACGTCTATGTCCTTGGAGGTCGGGCGGCACGCTCCGGCGAGACCGGTGACGTCGCGGCATGGGAGCGCAGCGCCACTCTCCCGACGGCCGCCTGATGTGCGTGCGCACCCGCTGACCTGCTAGTCTCCTCTTTGCCCCACAGGACCCATTGACATGGGTCGAGCGGGGAGGTAGATTTGAACAGTTGCCTAGAGCTGGACACATCCGGCGGCGGCAGTTAGAGTCTGCTCGCTTCTCAAAGCAATCGATACGTCGATTCAGCAGAAGCCCCTCCTGATGATTCAGAAATGGTCGCCGGTCAATCCGGCTCAGACATTCTGATAAAGTCGGAGTCGCCGGAAAGGAAAGTGCGAAAGCGCAAACCTGGAAAGCGCCGAGGAAATCAGGCCCGAAAGGATCTGATAGAGTCGGACTCGCCGGAAAGGGAAACGCGGAAGCGGGAACCTGGAAAGCACCGAGGAAATCGGA
>NZ_JBSFYW010000052.1:0-62008 GCF_053599975.1 Streptomyces sp. NPDC005141
TCGACGCGGCCACCTGGACGAACGCCACCAACCACGGCTACTTCCTGATCCTGAACGTCGCGATGGGCGGCGGCTTCCCGGACGCCTTCGGCGGCAGCTTGAACGTCAGTACGTCTTCGGCCCAGGCGAGCAGGTCCCTGCAGCCGGACTCGTCCGCTGAACCGTCACCGTCGCCGTCCTCGCACGCCACGTCCTGTAGGACGCCATTGACGTAGAGGCCGGCTTCTTTGGTGAATCCGTCATAGGTCACGGCGAGGTGGTTCCAGTCTCTGACGTCGTAGAACTCAGTGCTGTTGACCAGTGTTACCGACGCGTCGGTGCCGTCCTTGTCCGGGACCGCGAGTTCCCAGCGACCCAGGGCTTCCGGATCCTTCGTGTCGGGCACGAAGCGCAGGTCGAAAGCGCTCTGGTTCACTCCATCGCCGCTGAGCGCTGCCGCGTCGTGGCTGGGTATGGCGGCTGCTTGTACCCACGCAGTCACGGTGAAGCTTGCGCTGGTGTCGACGGGAACGGTGCCGGTTGCCGCATAGGCGCCGGTGCCATTCAGGCTCAGGGAGCTGGTACGGCCCGCGGTGTCGATCTGTCCCGCATCGGTCAGCGTCGCACCGCCGTTCAGCGTGAGGGGGTTGTGTGTATGCGCGGCATCCGGAGTGGTGGCGGGGTTGGTGGTGCTGCTTTTGTCGAACATCCAGCGCCCCTTGAGCACCGGCCTCTGCTTGAACAGTTGCTGCACTTCGCCGGCGGACACAGGCCTGTCGAATAGGCGAACGTCATCGAGCTGGCCGGGGAAGAAGGAGTCAGGCTTTCCGTCATACGAACCGGCGCCGATCTGTGTCGCGCCGCCGGCGTACCAGTCAGCCTGCAGATCAGCGGATCCGGCTTCGACACCGTTGACGTAGAGCGTGAGTTTGTCGGCGACGGTGTCGTGGACGCCGACTAGATGGGTCCATGTGTCGCCGTAGGCGGTCTTGCCCTCGGCCTGCATGGCCCGGATCGGTGTGGCATCCGCGGAATCGGCCGAGTACTGGTTGACGGCCCACCGGTCGTACGTCTTGGAGTAGTACAGCTCGAGCCCCGGCCGGTGCTCGCCCGCCTGGGTCACTGCGACGGCGGCGTGGTCGGGCTTGGTCTTGGGCAGCTTGGCCCAGGCAGAGACCGCGAAGCTGCGCTGGTTGTTCAGCAGCGGACGGTCGGTAGTGGCGTAGTCGTTGATGCCATCCAGCGTCAGTGCCTGGCCTGCGACACCCGGCTGTCCGGCGGTGGCGCCACCGACGAGCGCTGCGGGCGACACCTCGGCCTTTCCGGTCAGTTGTGTCGCGGTGGCAGGCTCGTCCATCGGGAACACAGCACGTGCGGGACGGCCCGAGATGAGCGAGTCCTTGCCATACAGCCGGGTCACCTCGCCGGACGACAACGGCTTGTCGAAGATCTGCAGCTCGTCGATGGCGCCGGGAAAGAACGAGCCCGGCTGGCCGTTGTAGGAGCCAGCGCCGATCTGCAGCCCGCGCCGCGCGTCCCACGGCGAGTCATACACCGTGCTCCCTCCGAGCTCGCCATTGACGTAGAGCTTCAGTTCGTTGTTACTCGCGCTGTAGGTGCCCACAAGATGGGTCCACGCACCAGCCTTGACACCCCCTGCGGAGGCCTGCATGGCCCGCACGATCCCAGCGTCCGGCGTATCGGCCTTGTACTGGTTGAAGGCCCACCGGTCATATGTCTTGGAGTAGTAGAGCTCGAAACCGGGAGCGTGGTTACCCGGCTGGGCCGCGACGATGGCAGCCCCGTCCGGCATCTTCGACAACTTCGCCCACGCCGACACCGAGAAACCCGTCTCGGTGTCCACAGTGGGGATGGCGGTGACTGCGTAGTCGTCGACCCCGTCGAAGGACACGGCCGTGCCCTTGGCCCCGGACACGCCGGGTGTTGCACCGCCCTTCAGCTCGGCAGTGCGCTCCGGCGCCGTCCCCTCGGCCGCTTTCGCCCCGTCCGTCTCGTTCAGCTGCCACATCGCCCGCTCCGGCTGGCCTGCTTTGACGCGGAAGCGATACCCGGCAGGTGCCGAGACGTTCCCGGCCGAGTCGACGGAAGAGACGTACAGGGTGTTGAGGCCGATGAGTGGCGGTAGCAGGCTGAGAGTCTTGGCCGCCCCATTGGACGTGGGAATGGGGTTCTTGGGTGAAGGGTCGACGTTGATGCCGTACAAGTACTTCGTTGTCGACCCGTCATTGCCGCCCACATTGAACGTGCCGTACTTGCCGATACCGTCGTACCACGGGTCGCCCGGGTCTCCCGAGAGAGAGAGCGGGTAGTCATCCGAGGAGATCGTGGGTAGCTTCGGCGCCTTCGTGTCGTAGTAGAAGTAACAAGCGGTGGCACTACCCGTGAATGACCACGGCGAGTACTGGCCTCTGTCGTACGACCGGGCGTACCAATGGATTTGCTTGTTCTCCGGGATCGACGTCGGCAGGCTGATCGCGAAGTCGGAGCCGGACTTCTTGAACCCGGTCCATTCTGGCTTCCATTCGCCCGAGTCCCACTGAGCTCGGAACTGGACGGATACGCTGTCTCCGTCGGGATCGGTCACATTGTTGGCGTAGATCGTCCCCAGCGTGCGCGTACGCGCCGCGCTGTCGGGCTTCTTGCAGGTGCCGCCGTACTGCATGGTCAGCTGCGACATCTTGATCTGCGGCGGCGGGCGGTTGTACTTCACGCGCAGGAACGCCTTGTCCGAGAACCGCTTCCAGCCGTCGCGGTCCGTCTCGCTTGAGGCCCGCATGCCGAACGTCATCGTCGGCCCGCTGCCGTTTGCGGCCTGCTGCAGAGCCGACTTCACATCGAACTCGGCGTCCTTGGCCGAACAACCCTCGTAGCCGTAGGCGAATGACTCCGTCTTCAAATGGTTGATCCAGAAATCGGACTTGTCCTGCGAGTTCCAGGTCGTCGAATCGGAGATAGGCTTCGTCTGCCACAACTGCACCCCGCGGGCGTCACACGAAGCCGACCACACGTTCCGCACCACGAACTCCGCCTGCAGGATGCTCTTGCCCCTGAACTTCGAGACCGGGATCTGATAGAAGAGCCGCTTGGTGTCCTGAGGCTGGCAGTAGGCCCAACCGCAGTAGCCCATCCCGGCGTTGCTCTCACCGTTGAACTTCCACTGCGGCGAGGACGCCCAGTACTTTGACGCCATCGTCCACGACGTCGCCCGCGGTGAATACCACTGCGGGTCGATGAACACGGGATATGTGGTGTCCTTACCCTTCAGCACATCGGCGTCCGGCGTAAGGACCAGTTCATGGCCGCCCGATGGGACCTCGACATCGACAGGAGCCAGTTTCGCCGACTCTCCAGCCGCAGGTTCTTCATCAGAAACGGTCTGTGCTGCGCTGTTGGCACTGAAAGAGGCTGTTCGCGCCTGCGAGGACGCGCTCGCCTCGGTCTCCTCGTTACTCGGGCTGGAATCCCACATCACCGGCTTGGGCGCCTCGAATACCGGACTCTTGGCGCCCTGGTCGATTGCTTCCAAACCGCCCTGCGCGGTTTCCTTCACGTCCATGCCGTCTGCGGCCAGCCTCAGCCGCAGCTGAGAGAGCTCGCTGCTGGATGCAGCCTCTGCGGACTTCACCACCAGCAGTTGGGTGAACCCGTCCTCCTGGGCCCCCATCCGCAGGTCCACATCAGGCAAGACATCGTGATACGTGGCCGTGGCTCCGTCGAGTTCCGGTAGGGGCAGCTTGCCTGGCCAGAACAGAGAAAGCTCACGGCCAGCCTTCGCCATGCGCACCAGCGGAGCGTCTCCGCCAGCCGAGAATTCCAAGCCGACAGTAGTGGTCTTCGTGGCCACCATGCCCTCTGCCGACTTCACCAACTGGGTGTCAACAGGCTTCCATTCGCCATCCACCCTCGCCCGCACGGGCCGTATGTACTCCCGAGCTTCCAGGTTGCCGTCGGGTGTGGCATAAACATCGCTGCTCTCGCCACGCAGTGACCCGATCTCAACGTTCTTGCCGGTCTGTCTCGCCTCGGACAGGGCACCTTCTGTGGTCGCCTCTGCCCCAGAACCGATCTCGTCCCCCACAGTTGAGCGTGCGCTAAGCACATGGGGTAAGGCGCTAGCCGCTGCCGGTGCCACCCCCACCACCGTTGCTGCCGCCAGCATCAACGCCAGGCGTCTACGCATTCGTATGCGCCGCCGCATACACACCCCGTTTCCGAACGAACAACTAAATGAAGAATCCCTTAAAAGGGAGGTCAGTCTTGGACCTTAAGTGAGACGGGAATGAAGATCCAGTGGTGGTTGTATGGGCATTTCGGACGATCAGCGTGAGGGTTGCGTGACGTTGAACACGGTTGCATCTGATTGAGTATCAGTTTCGTAAAGATGAATGACTACGCCAATCGCCGTTCGATGCGGCGCACTGACACCTCGTAGCGTGAGGATCTCGGCCGCAGGGGAAGTGCGAGGAAGCCGGAACGACAACGACACTGAGGGACTCTGTCGGGAATCTTGAGGACTTCAGGCGCGGTGGCTTGCTCCGCGGGCATGCTCGGGGATGGTTCATGAGATCGACGGCCGTACGGGAGGCGTTCGATGTCCATCCGCCCGCGCTCCGGTGTCCAGATCCCGCCACTGACTGCGCAGGTGGCACGGGCGAGCAATCCCGGCGGGACGACGGCGATATGGGTGCGGGATCGGCTTGTGGCGGGACCGGGACTTCGTCGCCTGGTATCCGCAGGATGGCCGGCCGGGCCTGTCGCCAGCTCAGCTGGCCATGGTCTGTGTGCTCCAGGTCCTGCAAGGGCTGTCCTGCCTCGAACTTCGCGACAGAATCGGCCAGTTGGGGCGATGGTACCTTGCTCTGATGGACCAGCCGTTCGAGCGGCAGGCACGCGGCACCGCGTGCTGGCGATTTCACGGATAACATGCCCACGAAGTCCAGCTCTGCGACGACGTACCGCATGGCGTCGCACCCTTGGTCGTCCACCTTCACGGGCTCCTCGGGCTCAGGCTGGGAACGCTGCGGCGGTCGCCGACAGCTTCGCCCCGATGGTCGCTGCCGGTGGCGGGCATAGTCGGTCACGCCTGCCTTCACCAACGAGTCCGCATCCATGAATGGCTCCGTCCGATACATCGGACAGGCCCCAACCGGGATGTCAGAAACCCGACTACGACTGCACGGGGAGGTGACCTGCACGGATTCCACGATGCGGAGCGATCCTCGCGCAAGAGAAGTCGCAAGAGATGCAGCAAGAGTTGATGCAAGAGATGTCGTCACGAGGCGTACCCGACATGTGGTTCGAACAACAGTTCCGCCAGATCATGGCATCCTCGTACGACTCTGATCGGCGTTCAGGACGCACTCGGTCAGGCCTGCGCAGATCTGCGGACGCCCTTCCAGCGGGTGCCGGGGTCGACCGAACCGCTGGATGCAGGGGAGAGGCACGAGAACGCCTGGCGTACGTCATCCCGTCCCTCCTCCCCCGGGCTGGGATCTGGCTCCGGACGAGGGGCATGAACGCGCGGCGCTGATGGTCGCCCACACGTACTGGAGCGACCACGCTCCGGACGGTGTCCTCAGTACCGGGGCGCGACTCAAGCATCATCACGAGCGGAAGACAGGCGACGCCGCCGGACTCCCGTGCCCGCCACGCGCGCCATCAGGTGCAGGACCCGATCACCGGCAAGTAAACCGTCGGCGGCGGAGCTGGCGGGTGCGCCAGCTCCATCCGTCGCGGACCAGCGCACCGCACTCGTCCGGTTGCGCAGGCAGTAGGCCACCGATCCTTGCTGCGCAGTCCCACTACAGCGCCGAGCTCCGCCACGGTCAGCCCCTCGATGGACAAGCCGATAATGCGCAGGATCTGTTCCTCCCGCACAGTCATCTGCGCAGGCCACGCCGGTTCACCGCTGCGCATCCACGCCAGCGCGGGCCCGACTGCGCAACTCCGCCCGCACAGCCAACCCCCGACCAGAACGGATGCCACCACAACCCCATCGACAACATCAGCAAACGACGACGCAGCACCGTGTTCCCCACGGTGGGGGCGGGCGCGGCGAGGGCGTCATAGGTGCGTTTCCAGGCCCCTTGCAGCTGGACCAATTCGATTTCTTGTTCAAGTCGACACAGGTCGGCTGCGCACTGCGCAGGGAGGCTGCGCAGTGCGCACAGCAGGGAGCGAGCTGCGCAAATAGTCTGCGCAGTGCGGTGGATGGTCCTGTTCACGGCACGGCGTCATCTGCGCACCGCGGAGAACGACTCCTCCACGCAGACGCTTCCCCGACCGCGCGACGCCGGGTCCGAGACAAGCTGGTGCTTGCCGACAGTGGCGCCAGATCCGCCGCGGCTACGGGATGCTCAGACACCTCCCACTGTGGCGGACGAGGGCGTCCCGATCGGCTTTGCACCGTAGACACGGCCACCCCGACCACGGAACCGACCACGAGGTCCCTCATCAGGTACATCGCTTTCCGACCTCCCCCGACCACGGGCTCCCGACCCCCGACCACAGCCCCCACCACAGCAGGTCAACGCCCTACCGGACGGCTCGATGTCCAGAGCCAAAAGGTTTCCGGGAGCCGTCGGCTGGCGGGGGCGTGGGCGGCGCACTTCGTAGCCTTCGGCTTCCGCCGACTGAACGACACGGACACCATGGGGTGGCCTACCGGCGTCCGCAGGGCCACGCTGGAATGCATGGTCCTGTCCGCCGGCGATGGCGCCGTGGGCGCTGCGCCCGTAGACCGCCGATCAGGACATCGTGAACGAGCGCCAAGGAGAAGAAGGCAGCTCGTGGCAACGTCGCTTCGAGAGCGTCCACGAGCGACGGGAATCCCCGCGTCACGGCATACGCGGACTTCGTGTCCGGAGGACGAGTCTTCGTCGGCCTGCTGCTCCGAGGATCAGGACCTCTACCGCGTGCTGATGACACAACGCAACGCCCCCATCGAGGCGGCACGCGCCATTCCGGAGGGCGACGGCAGCGGGCCACCCGGGTCAGGATGAGAGCGGCAGGTCCGCGAGCATGACGGCGTAGAGCGGAGAGTCTGGGAAGGGCTGACGCGCGCCGATCTTCCGGAAGCCCCAGTCCTCGTACAGGGCCTGCACACGGGGGTGTTTGACGTCCACGAGGAGGACGGCCAGGTCCTCGGGCCTCTCCTCCAGGAGCGCCCGGGAGAGCACGTCCGCCACGCCCTGCTGGCGATCAGCCGATTGCTGAGACAGGGCTTCGTCGCCGGCCCGGAGGTCGTACTCCCCAGGATCGACCTCCCCGATGTACAACTGCCGGAGAAGCGGGCCCAGTTGGCCTTTCTGACGCGAAAGGTCGTTTTCCCCGAAGGCTCCTGACGGCCCGTTCGCGGCGGCAAGCGCCAAAGGGACGATGAGCGACATGACGGTGCCCCCGCGTCCACGCGGGTCAGGGGCTGGAGATGCCACCCGGCCGGAGACGCCACCTGGCCGGAGATGCCATCCGGCCGGGAGGAACGCCTGAGCCGGGCGTAAGCCCCGAGCCGGGCGGAACAGGGTGACATCGCGGACGGGCGCGGGCCTCCGGTCGGGCGCCGTCGGAGAGCCTCGCCCGGTCCGCCGTACGACCTGGACGAGAAATTCAACAGGGGCCGGCTTCTCGCTCGGATCCGGGGGCGGGAAGGTGGGCGTGCCCGTCCGCGGCGGGCCGCCACAGTGCACGCTACGGGCCTCCGACCAGCACTTTTCCCCGGTTCGACACCGAGCGGTGTCACCCGGACACAGCCTCTCCTCACCGGCCGCGAGACCGCGCACCGAATTCATCAATGTGGAAATCGAGCATCGGACGGCCGACTCTGGGACCAGGCACCGGGATCCCCCCGGACCGCTCGGACGAAGGACAGAGCACCATGCCCTCCACGCGCGCCCCTGCCGCCGGTTCCGCGCCGGCCGCACGACAGAACCTGATCCTGGTGGTCACGTGCCTCGCCCTCGGCACCGTGGTCGCCGCCATGGCCTCGCTCAATGTGGCACTGCCCGATCTCGCTCGCGAGACGCACGCCACGCAGACGCAGTTGTCCTGGATCATCGACTCCTACAGCCTCGTCTTCGCGTCGCTGCTGCTGCCCGCCGGCGCCCTGGGCGACCGCTTCGGTCGCAGGCGGGCCCTCCTCGCGGGACTGTCACTCTTCGGAGCCGGGTCGGCCGCCGCCGCGCTGACGACCGAACCCTCCACGCTCATCGCCCTGCGAGGCGTTCTCGGAGTGGGCGCCGCGCTGGTCATGCCGGCCACCCTGTCGACGATCACCAGTACGTTCCCGCGGGCTCAGCGGGCGCGGGCCGTCAGCGTCTGGGCCGCGGTCGCCGGAGCCAGCGCTCTGGTGGGCCTGTTCGCCACCGGAGCGCTGCTGGAGGGCTGGTCATGGCGCTCGGTGTTCCTGCTGAACGTCGCCCTGGCCCTGGTCGCCCTGGTCGGGACGCTGCTCTTCGTGCCCGAGTCCGCGGAACCGAAGCAGCCCCGGCTCGACATCGGAGGCGCTCTCCTCGCCGTCGTCGGTCTGGTCGCGCTCGTCTACTCGGTCATCGAGGCGCCGACCCGCGGGTGGGCAGACCCGGTCACGCTCGCGGGGATCGGGCTGGGCCTCGCGGTGCTGATCGGATTCGTCCTCTTCGAACTGCGCCGCGACAACCCGCTGCTGGACCCCCGGCTGTTCCGCAACCCCCACTTCGCCGCGGGCTCCCTGTCGATCATGCTTCAGTTCTTCGTGTTCTTCGGGTTCATCTTCGTGATGATGCAGTACCTCCAACTGGTGCGTGGTGACAGCGCGTTGATGGCCGCCACCGCCATGCTGCCGATGGCCGTGACCATGGTGCCGGTCTCCCGCGCCGCACCTGTCCTGGTGGCCCGGTTCGGCTTCCGGGGGCCCTGGGTGGCCGGCCTGTTCGGCGTCGCCGCGGGCATGGGGGTGCTCTCACGGCTCGACGCGTCCAGCCCGTACTGGCTCATCGCCACCGGTCTCGTGCCGCTGGGCGCGGGCATGGGCCTGGCCATGACTCCGGCCACGACGTCCATCACGGACGCTCTGCCGCGCTCGCTGCAGAACGTCGGCTCGGCCATGAACGACCTGGCGCGTGAGCTCGGCGGCGCCCTGGGGATCGCCGTCCTCGGCAGCCTGCTCAGTGCCGCCTACCGCGACCACCTGAGCCTGCCCGGACTGCCGGACCACATGGCGGACGCGGCGCGCTCCTCCCTGGCCGCCGCCCACGCCATCGGCGGCCCGGTCTCCGGCCGGGCGACGACCGCCTTCATCGACGGCATGCACCTCGCGCTCCTGGGCGCCGGTGCGGCCGCCCTGTTCGCCGCGCTGGCCGTCGCCCTGCTGCTGCGTTCGGCTCCGCGGCCGGAGCCGGCCGCCGACGACCACGAGGCACCGCGTCCCGTCGGTACGGAGAAGCAGCCGTCGTACCTCTGAGAGCTCCGGGCCGGCGTCTCGCACAGACGCCGGCTTCGGCGTGTCGGGGACCGCGACACCTATGACGGAGCCCGGCCGGTGACGGATCCCGGCCGCCCGGTCAGGAACGCGCCGCCGGCCGGGCTCCGGGCGTCGGGCGTGCGGGCCCGCGCAGCGCCTGTCGCACCTGCGGGCTCACAAGGCGGACCACCTCGTCGGGTGTCATGGAAGCGATCGGCCCCAGGCGCAGCAGATAGCGTGTGGCGATCAATCCGGCGATCACGGTGGTGAACGAGGCCGCCCGTTGCCGGGCGTTCCGTCCCGGCACGAGGCCCGCGATCCGGTCCACGATCTCGCGCTCGACCGCCTCCTTGACCAGCTCGCCGACAGCGTCGTCGTCGATCGCGCTCTTCAGCATCGCCAGCAGGGGCGGGCCCGTCACGGGGTCGTCCCAGACGGCGAGAACCTGACGGACGACCCGTTCGGGAAAGGTGCTGAGGTCACCCTCCTCCACGACCCGCGCGAGGACTTCGGCCGGGTTCGCGCCCAGCGCCAGAGCGGCACCGAACAGCCCCTTCTTGGAACCGAAGTAGTAGCTGATCAGGGCGAGATCGACCTCGGCCTCACCGGCGACGGATCGCAGGGTCACCGCGTGATAGCCGTCCTCGAGGAAGCGGCGCCGCGCGACATCCAGGATCGCGGTTCGGGTGTCCGGACTTCCCGGCCTGCGCCCGCGCTGCGGCCCGGATTTATTCATCACGGACGAATTCTAGTGCCGCGGCGCACGCGGAGCGCCCCTTGTCCCGGGGGCCGGAGCAGTGCGGTCCTGGGTACTTCTCACGAAATGGTGTCGTTAATCCGTATGAGTGGTACATCACACGTCACGGCCGTACCGTCTGAGCAGAGACGAAACGCTGGTGACCGAATCGCAGAGCATCCCGCACGGAGCAGATATGCGCAGAATTTCAGTGAGAACAGCGATCACCCTCTGCGCGGCCGCGTCCCTCGCCGCCGTCATGGGAACCGCGTCCGCCGCCCCTCCCGCCGCGGGGACCACGAAGCAGCGACAGGCGACACCCGTACTCGTCGACTGCTTCTGGCACCCGGACGTGCGGCCCGCCGACTTCATCCTGGCCTGCGGCGACGGCAACAGCCGCCTCGTCTCGCTCCACTGGTCGCACTGGAACCAGAAGTCGGCGGTGGCCGAGGGCGTCAACATGGTGAACGACTGCAAGCCGTACTGCGCGGCGGGCAAGTTCCACTCGTACCCGGTCATCGTCCTGCTGGACCACCCGGAGCCGTGGAAGAAGAAGCCACACGTGCAGCACTACGCGCAGATGACGCTGGTGTACACCGGCGACCGGCCGGAGGGATACGCGCACACGGTCACCTACCCGCTGTGGAACTGACGTCCGCCCGCCGGGGAACCGGCATCGCGCGCTGACACATCCGGCCCGAGGGGGCTCCGGGATCACCCCCTCGGGCCGACGGTCGCGCCGGACGCGCCGACCGCAGAGGTCGCGCCGAAGCTCACAGCCGCGCGAATAGGTACAAAATGGGGCATGTGGGTAACCGGCGCATGTCAGTGGACCGTCTCGTGGAGCAACCGTCGGGCCGCCGTCTGGTGGCGATCCCCCTCGCGTTGATCGTCATGATCACCGTGGTGGACATCCGCTCCCCCACCGACGTCCACCTGGGCCCGTTGCTGGTCATCGCGCCGACCCTCACCGCCTCGCTCGCCGGCCCCGCGCTGACGGCTCTGGTAGGGGTGCTGGCCGTGGCCGCCCAGGTGGTCATCGCCGTCCTGCACGGCGGACTCGGCACCACCAACCACATCGCACAGCTCATCGCCCTGGTGGTGCTCTCCGCGCTCGTGGTGTTCGTGTGCCATGTACGGGAGCGGCGCGCCCGGGAGCTGGTGCGCGCGCGATCGGTCGCCGAGACCGCTCAGCGGGTCCTGCTGCGGCCACCACCACGCCGGATCGGTCCGCTGCGGGTGGCCTGGCTGTACCTGGCGGCCGAGGACGACACCCAGATCGGCGGCGACCTGTTCGCGGTCACCCGCGCCGCCGGCCCGTCCACCCGCGTCATCATCGGCGACGTCCGGGGCAAGGGGCTGGCCGCCATCGGTGAGGCCTCGGTGGCGCTGGGCGCCTTCCGCGAGGGCGCCCACCGCTACGCCACCCTGCCGGAACTGGCGGCGGCCCTGGAGGTGAGCGTGTGCCGGGACATGGACGAGGTGGCCGACACCCGGCACGACCCGGGCGAACACTTCATCACGGCGCTCGTTCTCGACATCCCCGACGACGGTACGCGGGCCGAGATGATCAACTGCGGCCATCCCCCGCCCCTGCTCCTGCGCGATCACGAGGTCACGGTCCTGCACGCACGGCACCCGGTTCCCCCGCTGGGCATGTGCGAGCTGCCCGCCGAGAGCCACCGCACCGACCCGTTCGTCTTCGAGACCGGCGACTTCCTGCTCCTGTACACCGACGGCGTGATCGAGGCCCGCTCCCCGGCCGGGGCCTTCTACCCCCTGGCCGAGCGCGTCGCCTCCTTTCCCGCCTCCGGCCCCGACGCCCTGCTGCGCCGGATCCACGACGACCTGGTCGGTCACATCGGTGACCAGCCCGGCGACGACGCCGCCTTCCTCGTCATCGAACGCCTGGCCTCCCACCACCTCCATCTGCCCCACCGTCCTCCGGACGGCCACCACCGGATCCACACCGACGGAGCGCCTCCTCCCGCACAGCGCTGACCCGACTGCGCGCCGGGCGACGGGAGACGGCGTGTGCTCAGGATTCCGTGACGGTCAGACAGCGGCCCGCTCGGTGGCGTGTCGTGCGGCGTACTGGTCCGGGTAGCGCTCGGTGAAACGTACGGCGAGAACCAGCAGGGCCACCGGAATGACCCAGTTCAGCCAGTCCGAGGAGCCCTCGGTGTGGACGGCCACGACGCCGAGCACGGCGATGACGACGAAGACGGCGCTCCAGACCGCGGTGAGGACGACATTGATGTGCCGGAACACGGGCGAGTCCCAGTACTCGCGCGGTGTCGTCTCACGGGCGTACTGAGCCGTGAACGGATCGAAGGCGAGGGAGACCAGGGCCACTACGGCGATCACACCGTTCGCCAGTGGCTGGGCGTAGGTCTCGAGCCAGATGAGGTCGTGCCGGTCCACGGCGAGAGCGAGCACGCTGAGGACGGCGAAGAAGACGATGCCCGTCACCTCCAGGATCTTCGGCCGGCCGCGGCGTATGTCACCGATGTTCAGCACGACCGATGCCACCAGGGCCGCCAGCGCCGCGTACTTCCACGTACTGGGGCTCGCCACGATGTCGAAGATGATCCACGGCGCGAACGCGAAGAAGATGTTGCCCGTTCGTCCGCCCGGTTCGGTGCCTGCCACTGCGCACCTCCGGTGGGGGGCGGTACAGGGTGAGGCTCGGCGCCCCTCCCATCACGAACCATCGTGGCTTCCACCTGCCCTGTTCGCATCCGCTGCCCTGCTCCGCCCGCCTGCGCACGGGCTCCTCGCGCTCGTGATCGAGTAGCCAGGCCGGTCGCGCCGGGGCCACGATGGAAGGAGATCCACTCGACGCAGGGGGCGTACGCAGGGAGGCTCCCGTGGCGCACACCTTCGGAACCGACGTGGTGGTCGCGGGCGGCGGCCCGGTGGGCCTCACCACGGCCGCGGAGCTGCGCAGACGCGGGGTGCGCTGCCGTATCGTCGACCGGCTTCCGGCACGGCTGCCGTACGCGAAGGCGGTGGGCATCCAGCCGCGCACACTGGAACTCTGGGACCGCATGGGGCTCGCTCGCACGGTCCTGGAAGCGGCCGTACCGATGAACGGCCAACTGGCGTACGTCAACGGTGTCGAACAGGCCCGGATCGACCTCGTCCTTCCGCCCGAAGTGCCGTACGGATTCGCCGCGTTGCCGCAGTACGAGACGGAACGCATCCTCGACGCGTTCCTCGCTCGGTTCGGGACCCGGATCGAACGCGGCACCGAAATGGTCTCATTCAGCCAGGACGCCGACGGCGTGACAGTCGCGCTGCGGTCCGCATCCGGGTCCGAGGAAGAGGTCAGGGCGCGGTACCTGGTGGGCTGCGACGGCGCGCACAGCGCGGTGCGCAAGCAGTTGGGTCTCACCTTCGAGGGCAGCGCGTTCCCGGAGGAGTACATGCTCGGTGACGTGGAGGTGGACTGGGACCTGCCGTCCGGATACGGCGTCCGCGCCATGCACCGGAACGCGGCCGGCGAGGTGGACGACCTGCTGGTGTGCATCCCGCTGCCCGGCCGGAAGCGGTACCGGATGTCGATGATGGTCCCGCCCGAACTCTCCGCGGCGGGACGGCGGGACGGAACGGCCGAGCCGGCCGACCGTGTCGTCCACGGGCTGGAGAGCGGCCACACACCCGCGCTCTCCGACATCCAGGCCGTGCTGGACCGGCTTTCCCCGCAGCCCACGACCGCCTCGGCCCTGCGCTGGTCCTCGGTGTTCCGCATCAGCCACCGGATCGTCGACCGGTACGGCGAGGGCCGTGTCTTCGTCGCCGGGGACGCGGCCCACATCCACCCGCCGACCGGCGCCCAGGGCATGAACACCGGTGTCCAGGACGCCTGGAACCTGGCCTGGAAACTCGCCCTCGCCATCGAGGGCGGCACACACCCCGAGCTAGCGGCGAGTTACGACGCCGAGCGGCGGCCGGTCGGTGAGGAGGTCGTCGACCGCACGGTCCGGCACGCCACCCAGGGCGTTCAGGCCGACCCGGTCGACCCGCGGACGATGATGCTGCGTGAAGCCCAACTCCTCGTCGGCTACCGCGGCAGCCCGCTGGTGGACCCGGCCGCCGAGGGGCCCGGCCCCCAGCCGGGCGACCGGGCACCGGACTGCGCCGGACTCTCGGCACACATCGCCGCCTATCCCCTGCGTCTGTACGACCTTCTGCGGGACCGCGGGCATGTGCTGCTGCTGTACGGGGACGGCGACCGTGGATGGCAACTCGCCGACGCGGCGAGCGACTTCTCCGAGGGACGGGTCGACACCTGCGTGATCCTGCCCGCCGGCACCCCTCCGGACTCCTCGGGCCCACCCGCGTACGTCGACACAGCCGGCGACTTCGCACGTCTCTACGCACTCGGCGACCAGCCGGCGGCCCTCCTGGTCCGCCCGGACGGGTACATCGGCGCCCGCCTCTCCCCACCGACGGCGGCACGCCTGACGGCCCATCTCGCCCGCACGTTCGCCCCGAACGCCGGGACGTAGCGGCGCCGCCCCCGGCGGCCGCGACGCGCCGGGATCAGTCGATCAATCGGGCGGCGAGGGTCGCGCCGAGTTCCCAGCATGCCTCGATGTCGGCCTTGCCCGGCTCGCCGGTCACCGCCACGGCCTCGGCCGCCCGCCGCCAGCCCAGGCCCGTCGTGATCGACTCGATGCCGCGCACCGCCCCCGTCACGTCGTTCCCGCCGTGCACGTAGTAGCCGAAGGGGCGCGCGGCCGTCGTGTCCAGGCACGGGTAGTAGACCTGGTCGAAGAAGTGCTTCAGCGCGCCCGACATGTAGCCGAGGTTCGCCGGGGTGCCGAGCAGATATCCGTCGGCGTCGAGCACATCCGAGGCGGTCGCGCCGAGCGCCGCCCGCCTCACCACCCGGACGCCCTCGATCTCGGGCGCCGTGGCGCCGGAGACCACGGCCTCGAACAGGGCCTGGCAGTTGGGCGAGGGCGTGTGATGCACGATCAGCAGAGTAGGCACACCCCGCACCCTGCCGCCCCGCCCGCCACCACCGCAAGCACCACCCGGGAGCCCACGGCCCAACTGGGCGAGGGTCCCACCTGGAGCGAGGTGCCTCGACGCTCCCGGTTCGCGGGTGAGTACCTGTGCTGACGAGCGCCCCGCCCTGCCCCTCAGACCGCCATGGCCTCCTGCAGCCACCGAGACACGCGGTACGGCAGCCACCACGCCAGTTCCCCCACGTGCAGGACCAGGTGCTCGGTGGTGAAGTCGTCGAGTACGTCGGAGGGCACGGCGGTTCGGGCCGTGCCGCGGTCGAGGAGGGCGATGGCCTCCATGTAGTGCGGCTCGTCGGCGGTGAAGCGGCGCAGGTCGCCCCAGCGGCGGTCGCGGATCTGCACGAAGCCGGGACCCTGACGCCACACCAGCTTGCAGAGGTAGTGCCGGGTCCGCCAGGCGTGGAGCGCGTCGTCGCCGTCGGTGAGACCGGTGATGCCGCGGGGCGGGTGCAGATGGGAGAGCAGCTTCCACTGTTCGGCGCTGCCTTCGGGGGGAAGCCTCAGGTCCCAGTCGACCTGGACGGCCCGGGCGGTCAGGTCGCGGATCAGGCAGAGCAGGTCCACGGCCCGCCGGTGCGCGGCGGCGTCCTCGGCGGCCAGATCGACCGGCTCCTCCAGTTCGACGAGCCGTACGCCCATCTCCCAGAGCCGGTCGGCGACGTCGGCCCCGGCCGGGACCGGGATGCGCCCGAGCGACATGCCGGGCAGAAGGCGGGCCTCGGCGTCGAGGTCGCGCCATGCCCGCACGGCCGGGTTCGGTGCGGTCTGCGTTGTCATCGTGTGCGGTCTCCGTCGGGGTCGTCGTGTACCGGTCGGCAGCGCTGGTCGGGCGTTGGCGACCGTCAGGAAAGGGCGGGGGACGGCGTCGGCGTCGAGCGGTCCTGCCGTGCCGGGGTGGTGGTGACGGGCTCCTCGGAGCGCGGGCGCCGGTGCGTGTGGGCCATGTAGTCCAGCCTGAGCAGGTCCTGGTTGACCGCGGCCGGGGCGAGGTGGACGTACTGTCCGGCGTCCGTGAACACCAGGCCCCGCTCGACCCAGGAGTCCAGCAGGCGCTGGAGGTCCGTCCGGGTGGTGTCCGGGAAACCCGTCGGGCCGTCGTTCAGTTTGCGCAGCAGGGCCACGGAGGTGTGGGGCTGGTCCAGCAGCCGGAACGCGGCGATCTCCAGCGGGTCGGTGAGGCACAGGGTCCGCCAGTCGAAGGCCTCACGGCGGCTGACCAGCACGACCCGGTCGCCGAGATCGGTGTGCGTCAGGCGCGCGTCGACATGGCGCTTCTTCCACGCCGCGATCCCGGCGTTGAGCTGGTCGACCGTCTCCTCGGCGATCCCGCGTTCGGGCGCTTCGAAGACATAGGCCAGATCGTACAGTTCGGCTTCGGGCAGGTCGTAGGTGAAGCGGTAGTGCTCCTCGGGCCGCAGGCCGGTGAAGCCCAGTTCGGGCTGTTTGAAGTAGGGGCTGAAGCGCTCGATGGCGATGCGGGCCGACAGGTCGACGGGCGGGTTGAGGTGTTCCAGGGCCGGGAGCTGACGTATGACGGGCTCGTAGTCCTCCGCGGTCTCGCCGGGAAACCCGTGCAGGTAGTTCCATGAGACGGACAGTCCCGTCTCGGCCGCGTCGCGGAGCATCCGGACGTTCTGGCAGCCGCTGACGCCCTTGTCCATCAGTTCGAGCACACGGCTGTTGAGACTCTCGATGCCCGGCTGGACGTAGATGAGGCCGGCGTCGGCGAGGACCTGGAGCTGGGAGCGGCGCATGTTGGCCTTGATCTCGATGTGCATGCGCAGGTCGTGGCCGCTGTCGATGATGCGGGGCAGCACGGTCTTCAGATAGCCCATGTCGAGGATGTTGTCGACGACGTACATGTCCAGGACGCGATGCCGGCGCGCGAGGTCCATGATCTCCTCGTAGAACACGTCCGGGCTCTTGCTGCGGAACTGCATGAAGGAGCCGTTGAGTCCGCAGAACGTGCAGTGGTGCTTCTCGCCCCACCAGCAGCCGCGGGCTCCCTCGACGACGAGTTTGGGCTCGACCCAGTTGCGTGCCACGGACGCCGCGAGGCGTTCGAAGTAGCCGCTGTAGTCCGGGGGAAGGATCGCGGCGGGCGGCAGCGGACCGCTCGGCATCGGGTTGGCGACGGAGACGCCGTCGGCGTCCCGGTGGCACAGTCCCGCGAGGGCGGCCGGTTCGGGTTTCTCGTCCTGCAGTGCCGTCAGCAGCTGGGGGAAGGCCTGTTCGCCCTCTCCGCGCACGACGTAGTCGACGAACGGGAAGTTGCGGTGGACCGAAGCACCCTGTTCCGCGTCGCAGTTGGCCCCGCCCATGACCGTGACGATGTGCGGGGCGAGCTTCTTGACCTGGCGGGCCGCGGCCAGCGCCGCGGTGTTCTGCTGGAACGTGGAGGTGAAGCCGACCACGTCGGGCTCGGCCTCGACGATACGGCGGGCGATCGCGGCGACGAACTCCGGCACCTGCTCGTGCAGTTGACGGGTCATCCGCATCCGGGACTTGCGCAGCTTGCCTTCCATGACGCGGGTGAACTCCGCGTCCTTCCAGCCGGGGTCGTCGTACAGCGCCGAGGAGAAGACCCAGTCGCCGCAGCCGAGGAAGTAGGACGACAGCGCGTAGTACTCGTAGTCCTCGGCGGAGAATTCGGTGCGGCTGGTGATCCAGTCCGTGAACTCCAGGTTGGCGTGCAGCACTTCGCAGGTGGCGCCGGGTACCCGCTCGTCGACGCTGCGTTTGAGGATGCCGAGGGCCAGGGAGGGCAGGTCGATGGGCGACCAGGGCATGTTGACCAGAAGGACGCGCACGGACGACTCCTTGTGAGGGCGCGGGACACGGCAGGGGAGCCCGGCCGGCCCGTGGCGGACCACGGGCCGGCCGGGCGGTGGGTCACTCTTCGTCGTCGCCGCCCTCGTCGGCGTTGCGGAACGGGATGGTGATGGTGATGCCGATGCCCGGCTTGCGGTTTTCCTCGTCGCCCGCGAGCGGGTCGTTGTGGATGATGTCCTTCTGCACGGTGGTTCCTCCTTCGGTGGGGTGGTGCTGTGCGTGGCCCGGTCCCACTGGTGCATCAGTGGGACCGGGATCCCCCGAGCCGTGCCGGGGGACGCTGTGGGCCGGCCGGCCGGTGCGCGGCGGGCAGGTGGATGTGCAGGAAGCGCAGGGACCGGCGCAGCACGGAGACATGGGCGGCGCCGTCGTAGCCGTCGTGGCCGGTGTCCAGCCACATCGCCTCGTGCGGCACCCCCGCCCGTTCCAGGGCTTCGAGGTAGCTGCGGATCTGCCCGGGCGGGCACTTGGTGTCCTTCGTCGCGCCCACCACGAGCAGCGGTGCCGCGACCTCGGCCGCGTAGGTGAGGGGCGAGCTCCGCGCGTAGCGTTCGGGCATCTCGTCGGGGGTGCCGCCGAACAGCCGTACGTCCAGGGCCCGGAGCGCCGGCGTGGTCGAGCGATGGGCGGCGACCCAGTCCGCGACGGGCTTGACGGCGACGCCGGCCCGCCAGAGGCCGGGGCGGGTGCCGAGGGCGAGAAGGACCAGATAGGCGCCCCACGAGACGCCCCACAGCGCGGTGGCGTCCCCGGCGATCAGCTGTCGCCGTACGAGCTCGGCGCGGACGGCGGCGAGATCCCCGACCTGGGTGTGTCCGACGCCGTCCGGGAAGGCCTGTCGCCAGTTCGGGCCGTATCCGGTGGAGCCGCGGTAGTTGACGCGCACCACGGCGTAGCCGGAGGCGACGAGGGAGTGCACGGTGGCGTCGTAGGCGTCCCGGTCGTGGTCGGCCGGTCCACCGTGGACGAGGAAGACAGCCGGCGGGGGTACCGCCGTGTGCCGCTCCGGCAGGCTGAGCAGGGCGTGGACGCGGCCGTCGGGGACCGGTGTCCACAGGCTGGTGTGGTGGCCGGGCACGACGGTCGCGGGGCCGGCCGGTGGCAGCGGGGTCGCGTCGGTGGCGCGCGGCACGGGCGGGTGCGCGGTGTCGGTCCACACGTAGTGCAGGGCTCCGCCGGGGCGGGGTGCCGCGTCGAGCAGGCTGCCCGCGGGCGTGGGGACGAGGGTACGGCGGCGGGTGCGCGGCTCGACGCGGTGCAGCAGGGAGCGGCCGTGCCGTTCCTGACGGACCAGTACCGCACGTCCGTCGGGATACCAGCGGGCGGTGATCTCGGTGTCGAAGGAGCACCACGGGTGTGTGATCGTTCCGGCCGTGGGCGTCCAGGTCGCCAGGACGTAGCGGTGCCCGCTCTCCCGCACGAGCAGCAGCTCCCGGTCTCCCGGCCGCGGGGAGAACCCCAGACACCACAGCCGCCCCGCCGCGCCCCGGTCCGTGGGACGGGCGAGCCGGTCCTCGGGCCCGCGTGTTTCTCCCGTCCCCGGGAGCACCGCAACCGTCTCGCCCCGCGCGGTCAGGACGGTGACGGCCGCGGCGTCCCCGGGCGCTGTCGCGACGGCCAGCAGGCCGCCGTCCGCGCTGATGCCGGCGAGCCGGAAGGGGGTGGGGGTGCGCAGCAGGGTGCGTGCCGCGCGCCCGCGGTGTCCGACGAGAAGGGTCGTGGCGTCGGAGTCTGCGACGGCCGCAGCGACCGTTCCGTCCTGTGCGATGGCGAGACCGCGCGGTTGTCCGGCGGGTACTCCGGGCAGGCCGGGCAGCCGCGGTCCTCCGTCGAAGGCGCGGAACCACCAGCGGCCGTTTCCCTCGGCGTCGTCCTCGAACCACCACACGTAGGCGTCGGCGTCGATCGCGCAGTGCGCCGTCCCGCCGGCGCGGTCGGTGACCTGCCGGGCCCGGCGGGCGCCCGCGTCCCAGGTGAACACCTCGCAGCGCCCCTCGGCGTCACCGGCGAACACCATGCGTGTCGGGTCACTCGGGCAGACGTCCGGCAGTGAGCCGCGGAACACCTGGTACGGATCACTCATGGCTGCCGCTCCTTTCCGGTCGAGGGCCCGGTCGCGCGATCGGGTCGCCGGACTCCGTCGGCGGTGGCCGGGGTGAGCGTCCCGCGAGCGGCGGCATGGGTGTATCCGGCGAGCACGACCACGGCCGCGGTGCACAGCAACGCGGGTGCCCGGGGCCCGACTTCGGTCACCAGGACCGCGGCGGCGGCCGGTGCGCCGGCGGCGGCGAGCGCGGCCGCCGACCCGATGACGGCGCCGGCCCGCGACTGCGTCTCCCGCGGAGTGGCGGCGATGGCGGCGCTGGACAGCACGACGGTGATCACCGGCACCAGGACGCACAGTCCGGCGAAGGCCGCTCCGAAGGCCCACGGTCCGTGGGCGGCGGTGAGCGCGGCCGTCGGAGCGATCAGCAGCCATGTCGCCGTCACCAGGGCCCGGCGCGGTCCGAACCGTCTCACCACGCGCACCGACAGCAGCGAACCGAGCAGTCCCGCCGCTCCCGAGGCCGCCAGGACCAGGCCGGTCGCCGCCGTGCCGCCGTGCGCGCCGAGCACGAACAGCACGGTGAAGGACAGCAGCGTCACCACGCCGCTCGCCACCGACGTCCAGGTCACGACGAGTCTCAGCACGGCGGAGCGGGCGACGAGGGCGAGTCCGCCTCCGACGTCGCCCGGCAGCGCGCGCAGGGTCCCGAGGACGCCGGGGCGCGGGCCGCGCTCCTCGCGTGGTTCGTCGACGGGGGTACGGATCGCGCGGACGCCGAGCGCCGTCACGGCGTACGAGAGGGTGTCGGCCAGGAAGGGCAGGGGCCGGGCGAGTTGGAAGAGCACGCCGCCGAGGGCGGGCCCGGCGACCAGGGCGACCTGGTCGCCCGTCTGGATCCCGGCCGCCACGCGGGGCAACTCGTCCGGGAGGGCGACGAGATGGGCGAGGGCACCGCGCGCGGCAGCCTCGTAGGTCACCGCGCACAGCCGCTCGGCCAGCGCGAGCGCCACGAGAATCCGTAACGGGGTGCGCCCCTGGGACGCGGCGATCGCGAGCCCCGCCATGGCCGCGGCGGCCAGCACCGCCGAGGCGATCATGATGCGCCGCCGATGCCCTCGGTCGGCGGGGACGGCGACGAGCGGTCCGAGGGCCACGCCCGTGAGCGCGGCGGCACTGGCGAACACCCCGGCCACGGCGGGGCTGTGGCCCAAGTGCAGGAGCAGCAGGGGGAACACGACACCGGAGGTCTGGGTACCGAGTCCGTCGACCGCGTTGGTCAGCCACAGCAGGCGCACATCGCGCCGGCCTCGGTCGGCGGGTCGCCGGGCCGCGGAGGCGGTGCTCCTGCGGCGCTCGCCGCGTGAGTCCGCGGTCTGCCGCGACGCCGCACACTCGTCGGCCATCTCCACCTCCCCCGTGCTCCCCGGTCCGGCCGGCGACGCTCCCGGTCGAGGAGGTCGCGCAGCGCGTCAGGAACCGACGGACCGGCCCGTCCGGCCGGCCCGCACGTGCAGAAAATGTGTACGAAGTGCGAAAGTGAGCCGGAGCCTAATCACCGGCCACCGACAGCGACAAGGGCCCTACGGAACGGGACCGCGGGCCGGCGCCGCCTGTTTTGGCCGGAGGACGACGGGCCGCACCCACCCGTACGGAGCCCGGCCCGGCCGACACCCCACGGGTCGCCCGGCGGGGCATCCGGCCCCGTCCGCGTTCACGGCCGCGCAGTCGCCGACGCGGGCGGGTGGCGCACGGCGCACCCCTGTCGACGTGCGTCACCTGCGTGCACTCCCGCATCACAGGTCCGCGCCGTCCGGCGCGACGGCCCCCCGGTGCCGGTTGCACGGGGTAACCGGCTTGCGTGCCGGGCCGCGTGCGGCGGCCCCACGGCACGCCTCTTCCGGCCACGAGGAACCCGAAGACGCCACGCGGCCAAGGACGGTGCCCGTCGCGGTTATTGGCCGACAATGCACGTCACGTCTCCCCAAACAGCAAGCAAACACTCCGCTTCAGCATGTGCGTTTCGGCCCGCCGGGGGACGGCGTCGGACCCCTGGTCAGCTGATATGCTGGATCTTGAGCCCGCACCGAACACTCGGTGCCGAGCCCGGCGTTGGTGGTCCAAGGAAAGACGCCCCGCTTCCTGCGGGGAAATGCAGGTGCAAGGCCTGCCCGGCGCTCCACGAGCACCGCCTCCGGTCATCCCGGAGGCGGTGCTTTTTTGTGCCGCGCCTTCAGGCACCGCATGCCCCCCGACGAGGACATCGCCCGGCGCGCGGCCGGTTTCAGTGTCCGGGGATCACCAGGTCGGCCCGTTCCCGGGGGCGGGTCGTGGTCAGGTAGTGCTCCTCCGCCAGACGCCAGCGGGCCTCCCAATCGATGGGGCCGTGGTCGTCACCGCGGGCTCGGAGCCGGCGCAGGGATTCGTCGGGCGGGGTGTCGACGTACACCACCAGGTCGTAGTGGTCGGCGAGTTCGGGTCGAGCCGCATACACACCCTCGACGATGACGATGCCGTCCCGGGCGACCGCGAGTCTCCCGTCCGTCGCCAGGGCTCCGGTCGACCAGTCGTAGCGCCGGTAGCCCGCGTCGCGGCCGTCGGTGAGCGGGGTGAGCACCTCGTCGCGCAGCCGTTGCCAGTCGAAGTAGCGGTCGTAGCCCTGGGCGGGAGTCAGTCCGGCGCGTTCGTCCGCGTCCATCGGGCGGTAGAAGTCGTCTCCGTGCACGACCACGGCACCCCCGGCCCCGGCCACGGCCGAGGCCAGGGTGGACTTTCCCGAGCCGCCCATGCCGTCGATGGCGATCAGCGCGAACCCTCGGCGGCTTCGGGAGCGGGCGGCCGCCGCGACCCGCTCGGCACCGTTCTGGATCTTCGTCATGGGGCCATTGTGGCGACATCGCCCGCTCGGCCCCTGCCGGACAGGAACATCCGCACGTTCACAGCGGCTCGAGCCGTCCGGGCCTTCAAGGTCGTACAACACGACTGAGGGGCCGACATCATGATGTCGGCCCCTCGATCTTCGAGTAGCGGGGACAGGATTTGAACCTGCGACCTCTGGGTTATGAGCCCAGCGAGCTACCGAGCTGCTCCACCCCGCGTCGTTGAACTGAACTCTACGCCATCTTTTCCGACCGCAAGACCATGATCGCCCGCACACGGGCCACGCAGGGGCGTCCCCGGCGCCCGGGAACCCGTCGGACCGGGTTTCTCCGCAAGCGTGTTCCTCCGCTCACGGGACAGCCGGGGCGGGGGCACCGGAGCGGCCCGCCCGCGCCCTGCGCGTGGGCAGCGCTCCGGCCGCCCGGTCAACGGCTTCGCGGTACAGGCCGGAGCGCTCCGAGCGGTGTCACACATCGGTGGGCAGACCGCTCACCTCGGCGATGCCGCGCAGTTCCTCGTCCTGGCGGTGCCGCTCCCCGATGAAGTCGGCGATCTCCTTGCACCGCTCGGGATCATCCGCGGTACCCGAATCCGTGACGACCCGGACGACCCCGATCTCCTCGGTCTCCAGCTCGACGATCCGGTTGTCCAGGCGTCCTGTGACGGCTACGGCGACCACGAGCGACGCCTCGTCACGGACCTCCTGCGAGACGCTGTCGGGTTCCGCGCCGTCCAGATTCAGTTCGATCGCTCCCGCCCTCTCCTCCCTGATCGCTTCGAGTACGGGCTCGACCATGCGCAGCAAGAGCGCGTAGTCCGCCGGAGCCATACGCAGGCGGAGCATTTCGAGGTACAGGTCGAGGGGCCGGTCATCCGGTGCCTGCTCTGATGCGTCCATGGAGCTTCGCCTTCCCCAATGTGGACGACATGATCGCGTCTTCCACCAGCATGCTGTGAATCGGCACACACCGCCGGTCGAGAGCGTCGCCCTGAACGCGGCCGAGGGGGCCCGTGCCCTGTCCACACAGGCCACGAGCCCCCTCAGAACTCATCCGTCGGAACTCGCCCGTCAGGACGTGTCCGTCCTGACGGGTCCGTGTCACATCTGGCTGCGCCGGATACGGCGGAGCAGTACGAAGCCCGCGATCACGAAGATCCCGCCGATCGCGGCCGGCCAGAGCTGCGCCCCGGTCTCGGCGAGCCCACCGCCCCCGACCGCCTGCGGCTCGGTCTGCGAGGCCGCCGACTGGTCCGATCCGGCCGCGGGTGCCGTCTGAGCGGGCGTGCCCACTTCGGCGCTCCGGTCGTCGCCCGTGATGTCGTGCGACGACGTCACATCGGCCTTGGGCTCCACGTCGACGGGAGACGCGTTGCCGTCCGCCGGCTCGGTGCTCGGTGCGTCGTCCGAGGGCTCCTCGGTCTGACCGCCGCCGTTGTCACCGGGGGCTGATCCCCCGTTGTCGTCGGAGGGGTCATCCGCGGTGGGTGCCGGCTGCTCCGTGGGCTCCTCGGAGGGGTTCGGGGCTTCCTCAGAAGGATCGGGGGCTTCCTCGGACGGGTTCGGTGCTTCCTCGGAGGGATCCGGGGCTTCCTCGGAGGGGTTCGGGGGCTCGGCGCTCTGCGACGGGTCCTCCGGCTCCTCGCCCCCCGCACCCGCGCCGCACTTCCGGCCGGCGTTGATGCAGTCGACCATGTCCTTCATCAGGCCCTCGTCGAAGACGTTGATGAAGTCGCCGTGGTCCGTGACCGGCTTGTGCAGCTGCTCGGGGAAGGAGTCCACCGCGAACAACGGTGACGTACGGCCACCGTCCTGCAGACTCGGCGCGTCGATGTCGTAGACGATGCGCTGGACCAGCTGCGGAATGGCCTTGAAGCCGCCGGGGCAGTTGCCCTCGGCATCCGCGAAGGCCACGTGGGCACGGTGGTTGGCGCTGTCGATGTTCGCACCGTCCCAGCAGCTCTGGAACTTGAAGGTGCGGACCACGTCGCTGCCCTGCGGACAGACCGGGTACTTGTCCTTCAACTGCCGGTCCTCGAAGCCGGTGCAGCTCCAGGAGGCGTTGGCGTTGGCGTTGCCGTTGACGAACGCCTTGGCGTCACCCGTGATGATGCGCAGCAGGCGCGGCATGGCCGTCACCTTGCTGCGCGGGCTGCCGACGAAGGTCAGCGTGACCTGCTTGGGAGTGACGATCTCACCGGCGTTGCCCTCGGTCCCGCCTCCGGCGGCGTCGGCGTCCTTCTCGCGGGTTCCGTTCTGGAGACGCACCACGGGCCAGTAGTAGGTGGACTTGTCGCCTTCGTCCTGGCAGGACGTGTCGGCCTTGGCCAGATCGCCGTCACTGGCGAAGGCGTTGTTGGACTGGTTGCCGACGTAGTCGTGGAAGTGGTGGGCGCCGTTGGTGACACCGGGAGCCACGATCACGTTGTCGGAGTTGAACAGTCCGTTGGCGTTCACGCCGCAACTGGTGGCGAACTCGCCCTGGGAGGCGTTGTCCTGGGGTCGCGGGTTCTGCGCGTTGGGCTGGACCGACTTGATGTCCGCGAAGTCGGCGGCCACGGGGCCGTTGCCGGCCGGGGCGCCGCCGCCCTGCTGGTCGCCCTGGCCCGCGGCACCGCCCTGGTCCTGTCCCGCGCCACCCTGTGCGCCGTCGCCCTGACCGCCGTTCTCCCCGCCACCGGACTGGTTGCCGGAGGAGCGCAGTTCGCAGGCCGCGAGGTCGTCGAGCCCGTCCGGCCGCTCGCCCGCGCCGTCGATGGCGGCCACGATGCGGCCGATCGACTCGATGCGCTTCTCCTTGAGCGGATTCATGATGGCGTCGGCGTCGCTGTCGCCGTTCTGCTGCATCTGGTCGGCTTTTGCCTGGAGTTGCTGATAGGCCTCGGCGATCTGCTGGTCCAGGAGCGCGAGTTCCTTGTCGACATCCCCCTTCGCGGCTTCCGGGACCGACGTCAACTCGTCCCCGATGTCAGGGCAGTCGATGGTGGCGGCACCGGCGGACAGGACGTTCGCGCCCTGCTGGTCGCCGCCCGCCCCGCTCTCGGTCGCGGATGCGTAGACGTTGACTGCTACCAGTCCGCCTCCGCCCAGTATCAGCGCGACAGCTGCAGAGGTCGCGCGTCGTGCGCCCGTGGGGCGTCTGCGCGTGTTGCGTCCCAAGGTAGTGCTCCTACGCGTCGTGGTCGGCTCGGCATGGAAATCCCCCAGCCCTATACGCACGCGGATCCTGGTGTGTTCAACCGCCTCTCGAATTCACAGCAACACCGTATGGAGCAACCGTATGGAGGAAGGGTCCGAAGACACGTCGGGGACGCCGGAGGACCGGCCCGTCCCGGCGAACCGGGGCCGGGCGAGGGCGGCGCGGTCCTCCCGCGGTTGCAGCGGACGCGGTCCGGTGGCCTGATGGGAAGACTGCACCACACGTGGGCCCTGGGCGTAGCCCTGGCCATGACCTGGGCGGGTGGGCAGGGTCGGCTGCTCCGCCGCTTCCACCGTGGGCACGACCAGGGCCACGGCGTGAGGCGGGTGAACAGGTGGCGGGAGCGGAGATCGACTACGGCGGCGTGTTCCACGCCCTGCCCGGCATGGTCGCGCTGCTCACCCCGCAGATGGTCTTCCTGGACGCGAACGAGGACTATCTGGCCAACTCCGGCCGCTCCCGCGAGCAGCTGGTCGGCCGGTATCTGTTCGACGTGTTCCCCGACCGGCCGGACGACTCGGCTGCCAACGGGATGCGGAACCTGGAGGCGTCCCTGCGCCGGGTCGTGGAGACCGGGGAGCGCGACGCCATGGCCCTGCAGCGCTATGACGTCGAGTCCTTGGACAGGCCGGGGGTCTGGCAGGATCGGTACTGGAGCCCTGTCAACGCTCCCGTGTTCGACACGGACGGCAACGTGGTGCTGCTGGTCCACCGGGTGGAGGAGGTCACCGAACTCGTCCGCGCCCGCGGCGGGGTGACGCACGGCGACCGGACCCCCGTACTGGAGGCCGAGTTGTACAAGCGGGCCAAGGAGCTGCAGGAGGTCAACGATCGTCTGCGGCGGGCCCACGCCCGCGAACGGGAGGTCGCCGTCGCCCTCCAGGACGCGCTGCTGCCCTCACCCCACCAAGTGGGGCCCCACCACGCCGCCGTGCGCTACCGGCCGGCCACGAGTGCGCTGAACGTGTGCGGCGACTGGTACGACCTGGTGGGCCTGACCGGCGACCGCATGGCGATCGCGGTGGGCGATGTCGTGGGCCACGGCCTGTCGGCTGCCTGCGTCATGGGCCAGTTGCGCAGTGCCCTCAGTGCCGCGTCCCGGGCCTCCAGCGGCCCCGCGCGAGCCCTGGAGGTGCTCGGGCTGTACGCGCGTTCCGTCGAGGGCGCCGAGTCCACCACGGCGGTGACGGCCTGCATCGACTGGGAGACCCACACCATCACCTACAGCAGTGCCGGTCATCCCCCGCCCGCCCTGCTGCACGGCGACGGGAGGGTGGAGTTCCTGGACCGGGCGACCGATCCTCCCCTCGGAGCCCGGCCGGAGCACGTGCCCCGCCCCGAGGCCACTACGGACTTCGCCGGGGGCGACACCCTGGTCCTGTACACGGACGGTCTGATCGAACGCCGCACCGAAGACATCGACGTCGGCCTCGGACGTCTCGCCGCCGCCCTGGCCGACCACCGGGAGGCGGAGCCCGATGCCCTAGCCGACGCCCTCCTGTCGGATCTGCTCCCGCCCGGCGGCGCCACCGACGACACGGCCCTGGTGATCCTCCCGCTGTGAGCCGAACCGGCGACGGACGGCGGCACCGAAGCGAGCGGCGGTGGCCGAGGGCGTCATGCCGCGGAAGGCATCACGCGGCGAAGGTCGCGGGGACGAGGCGGTTGGGAACGTACGACGGCAAGCACACATCCGGCGACGAGCCCCGTGGCCTGGGCGGCCAGATCACGCAGCGGCCCGGTGGCCATCGGTCCCGGTCCCTCCGCCACGGCGCGCGGCGGCATCCGGGGGTACAGCGAGCGTACGGGACCGAGCAGTTCGGGCCGGCCACCGAACCACAACTTGAGGATGCCGCGTTCCCGAGCCTCCACCGGGACGAAGGCGGGGTCGTCCAGCCAGCCCCGCAGGGCCGCCCTGCCCTGGTCCATCAGCGTCAGCACCCTGCGGTCGCGGCCGCTCTCCTGGCGCACCTGTGACAACAGCCCGGCCTCGAGGAGGCGGTCGCACTGCGCGTACACCTGTGCGTGCGGCACCGACCAGAAGGGCGCGACCGTACGTGCGGCCTCCCCCTTGACGTCGTACGCGCTGGCCTCGCCCAACTTGTCGATGATGCCGAGCACGAGAAACGAGGCGGTGGTCAACCGAGCATCAGCCATGGGGCGACCGTATCGCCACCCGATCACCACGCGGCAGGCGCCGTCCGACGCGAAGAAGCCCCGGGTGCCCGGCACAATGCGGGGTAGACGGGCGATCACACAGCCGACCGCACTTCAGGCCCGCGGGGCACCCACGCAAGGAGTTCCTGTGACCACCTACGTCATCACCGTTCCCGGGACGTTCGTCCACGGCCTCTCGGACGCGTCCCGCGCCGACGTGGAACGCAGGCTTCGCCCTCAGGACCCTCAGAACACGGACCTGGGCGAGACCGAAGAGCTGAGCCTCCTGACCGTCGACGAGAACCACACGTTCTCCGTCCGGCTCGAAGTCGAGGCGGCGAATCAGAAGAGCGCCGAGGTCGAGGCCGTCCGGCTCGTCGCCGGCGCGCTCCGCGACAGCGGCCTCTCGGAGGACGACGCCCCGCTGGGGCCGGCCGCCGTCACGGGGATCGACCGGGAATTCTGACAGCGCGCGCCGCCGCGGCGTTCCTCCGGAGGTCCGGGTCGGTCTCAGGCCGGACGTACGACGCTGTGGATCGACCCCTGCCCGGCGTAGTGGATCGACTCCTCGGCGATCCGCGCACCGGGACTCGGGGCGTGGATCATCATGCCGTCACCGACATAGAGGCCGACATGGCTCACGTTGCCGTGGAAGAAGACCAGGTCACCCGGCTGGATACCGGTGAGGGCGATCGCGGGGCCGACCTTTACCTGGTCCTGCGTCGAGCGGGGGAGCAGCACCCCGGCGCTCTTCCAGGCCGCCTGGGTGAGGCCGGAGGGGTCGTACGAACCGGGTCCGGACGCGCCCCACACGCACGGCCTGCCGACCTGCGCACGGGCGAAGGCGACCGCCTCCGCGGCCCTGCTGTCGTATCCGACGACCGGTGCGGCGGCGGGAGCGGCAACGGTGCCGGCAGCCGCGCCGACACGGGTGAGGCTGTCGATATCGAACCCCGGAGTCGGATCGACGGGCGCGGGGGCCGTGGGCCAGGGCTGGTCGCCTCCGGCCGGCCACGGCTGCCGCCACCCGGCGTCGACGGGCAGGGCCGCCGACGCGAAGGAAGCTGGAAGAGGCGCCGACTCGAACGAGGTCGGCAGCGGTGCCGCTGCGAACGAGGTGGGCATGGGCGCCGGCTCAAAGGATGCGGGCAGGGGTGCCGACGCGAACGAGGTGGGCATGGGCGTCGATTCGAAGGATGTGGACAGGGGTGCCGACGCGAACGAGGTGGGCATGGGCGCCGGCTCAAAGGATGTGGGCAGGGGTGCCGACGCGAACGAGGTGGGCAACGGTGCCGACTCGTACGTAGTCGGCAAAGGTGCCGACTGGAACTGCGCGGGCAGCGGCACCGACTCGAACGAGGTGGGCAACGGAACCGACTCGAACGAGGTGGGCCGGGGCGCCTCCACCGCCGGGCGGTACTCCACGGCCGACCGGTACTCCATCGCCGGAGCCTGCACGACCGGCATGCTCTGCCGCGCGATGTGCCTCGACAGCAGCGCCTGCGCGGCGGCCAGTTGGCGCCGGGCACGATCCTTCTTGACCTGGAGCGGGGACAGCTGCGACGCGGCGTCAGGAGCGGATGCCGTCGGCAGGGCCGCACGAACCGCCGCCCCAGGCCCCGCTGCTGCCGGGCCGCGCCCGGCCGTCAGTTCGGCCGCCGGACCCGCTGTCAGTTCCAGCACGGGGCGCGCGGTCAGTTCCGGAGTCGGACCCGCGGTCAGCTCTCGTGCCGGTGCCGCGGTCAACTCGGCTACAGGGCGGCCGGCTTGCTCCACCTGATATGTCGTCGGGCCATCGGCCGGACGTCTCGCGCCCTGTGTCGGGCGGGCGGCTTCCCGACCGCGGCTCGGCTGCCTGTCGGCCGGAAGCACGGCCGGGGCCGAGGGTCCGAGCCGGGAGCGCGCCCCGTCGAACCACTGCCGCATCAGGTCGGCCTGGGCGGGGTCGACATCCGCGCGTCCCTGACCGGCGGCTCGCCGGTCGGGCTTGCGGGAGAGGTTCGCCAGGGCGCGGGTCGCGTTGAAGTTGCCGGTGGCGTTCTCCGCCTGGTCGTAGAGCGACGAAAGCCGTTGGCGGACTTCTTCCCGGCTGGGCTCAGCGCGCCCGGCGGGCGACTGGGCGTTCCCCGTGGGGGCGAGCGTCGACTCGCGCGACACGGCCATCGCCGCGACGGCGGCGTCCCGCACGCTCGGCAGATTGGTGCCCGAGGTGGGCGGGGTGCGTTCCGGCGCCATGGGAGTGGCACTCCTTCCGTCATCCGCCTACCGGGTTAGCTGTCGGGTTCGGGCGGACGGTTCCGGAAGGTATGCCCTACGGCCCTTGCCTTGTGAGGCAGTTGGGCCGATTCACCCCAAGTTCGGTGGGTCCCCGGCTCCGGCTGCCACGGGGACAGCCAGGACTCGGCGGAGGCCGCGCCGCCCGGCGAGCTTCGCCGGAGGGAGTCGGACGGCCTGGTCGCCAACTTAGCCATGTTGTGCACCCCATGTGAAGATCCACGTCCCAGATGTCCGATACATTTTCGTGACCTTCATCGCACGACCTCGCAGGGCGACGGTGAGGGCACGCGCCGTACTCAGAACAGCGGCGGAGCAACCCCGTTGGGGGCGATCGGAACTCTCTTCCCGTCCGGCCGCCCTGGTCCAGCCCCTCCCGCCCCGCCGCTCATGCGTCCCGCGGACCAGGTCGCGCCCTCCCTGCCTGTCGGAAGTGCGTAAGGAACTGGCGTCCCCTGACAGCTCGTTCGACATCGACGGCGCCCGATGGTCACACCGTGACCGGTTGTGGCCGAGCTGGGCGGATCACCGCTGTGACCACGTCCCGGCCGTACCTTCGAGGCACGGAAGACCACGAGAGCGAGTCGAGGATCCCCACGTGCACGATGCGCCGATCTATGCCCAACTGATCTCCGAACGCGGCGACATACCCACGCTCGTCCGGAGCGAAGCCCGTCGGCTGCAACGCGACTTCGAATGGATCCTCAGCTGGGATCCGTCGACGGGCGCCCCGCTCCCCGCCTCCGCCGCACGACTGGCGGCCGGCCCTCGCCGCGGCTTCTCCACCGGCCCGGACCCCGACGACCGGCTGGACTCGACCGGCCACTAGGACCTGTCCCGGTCGGTCGCGGCGGAGACGCGGGCGCCGGTCTCCTCCGCCGTGATCGGCCGGACAGGGTTCTAGAGAACCCCGGGTTCGCTGCCGGGCCACTCGGCGGAGAGCGGTCCGAGCCCACCGTCACCCCGGGCCACCAGCTCGGCGACCGTCGAGGCCGTCGCCCGATGCCAGGTGCCCGCGCGTCGGAGCATCGCGTGGTCACCGCCCTCGACCCGCACCGCGCTCGCGGCGGAGCCCGCCTCGTCGGCCCGGCGGACGAGGGCGAACGACGCCGCGGGATCGGTGACCCGGTCCCGGTCTCCGTGCAGCACGATCACGCGCTTGTCCCGGAGGTGGGCCACCGGCTCGCCCTCCGGGCACCAGGGCGCTAGGGCGACCACGCCCCGGACCTGCGGCGCGGCCGCTGCCCGCAGGGCGGCGCGACCGCCCATCGAGTGGCCCACGAGCACCACCGGCACCTCCCCCACCAGATCGGCGAGTTCGGCGAGCGCCTGCCGGACGTCGGCGACAGGGTCGGCGTCCGCACCGTTCCACCCTCTGTGGCGGTAGCGCACCTGCCCGACGAACACGTCCTCGTCCGGCAGCGCCCGCGTCACAGCACGTACGAAGGGCCGCATGCGCACACGGGCGACATGCCACGGACGTGACGGGGCCCGGCTGTCCGCCCTGCCACCGTGAAGGATCAGCACGGCGGCGCGCGTCGGACCCGAACCCGGACCGGTGGCGCGACACGGCTCCAGCGCCGCGGGTGTCCCGGTCGCCCCGGGCCGGGACACATCACCGGCGGACATCCGCGCTGAGCCTCGCATGGCACCTCTTCACCTTCACGGCGTCTCTCCACGCCTCGCACCGGCCGAGGAAGAATCGTCCCACCGGCCACTGGATATCCGTAGCCGAAGGGACAACGGTTTGGTGGCGGACCGGGAGAGGTCACGACCAGTCCTCAAGGATCGGGTGAGCCCTGCGGACCGCGCCCCGGTTCCAGAGGCCACAGTCCGGGCCACAGTCCGGGTCACAGCCGGGTCACAGGTCCGGTGCCGCTCCGCGGAGCGCGTGCCGACGGGGGCGGCGACTCACTCGGTAGTCTCGGGCCGGGCGCGGTAGCCGTTGCGCCACTCCTGATAGAGACGCCACAGGCGTTCGGCCCGCGGGCAACGCCCCGACTCCCGCCGGCACGTACGGCAGCTGCCGACGTGACTGACGTACGCGGCCTCGGGGGCGTCTCGCCCCGGTTGCGGATTCGTCATGGCCCTCGGCACCCGTCGGCACGACGTGCACGGGCGCAGCGCCGCTACTGATGCCGTACTTCCGCGCCGAGGGCCGCGGCGGATGCACTTGTCGCGGCTCGATTCCCCTCGGCCGTGGGTGGCTTGCCCGCTTTGCCCCCGCCCGCCCACGTCACAGCGCCCGACGAGCGACCCCGGATGACGGAAGCGGGCTGCCGAATGGCCGGCCCTGACGTCCGACAGCCGCTGCCTGCCGCCTCTGACCACCGCCTACCGCCCCACCGCCCGGCGGGCGTCAGTCGAGGAGGCCTACGTCCTCCACCGCGGGGAACGGCTCGTCGAACTGAGGCCTGCGGACGTGCAGATGGGCCACCTCGAACGCCATCTCGGAGATCTCCGGGGGTGGCGCCGGGTGGTAACGCCCCGCGCACACGGACAGGTTGACGATGA
The DNA here is from genome assembly GCF_053599975.1 of Streptomyces sp. NPDC005141. Classification (NCBI taxonomy): domain Bacteria; kingdom Bacillati; phylum Actinomycetota; class Actinomycetes; order Kitasatosporales; family Streptomycetaceae; genus Streptomyces; species Streptomyces sp. NPDC005141. Next base: position 33,110 of record NZ_JBSFYW010000052.1, read on the forward strand.
GGTAGGCCCGCCAGGTCCTGCCCACGCCGCGCCGGTCGGCGAAGGCGCGGGTCCCGTTCACCCACCACACGACACGGTGGGCGCCGAACTCGACCACCAGGTCTACCCAGGCTCCCGGCCCGATGGCCTCGTCCCGGTAATAGCGGTGGGTGCCGCGTACATGGTTGGAGAGTTCCAGCAGGTCGGGGTTGTCGGGGTGGTACTCGAAGAGGTCGATCTCCTGACCGCCGTCGCACCACGTCCAGATGGCCGGCCAGGCGCCGGTCTCGGTGGGCAGCCTGACCCGCGTCTCCAGCACGTCTCCCGTGCGGACCATGAACGCGTCCGCGCTCCCCTCGGTGGTCAGCAGGCCCGCGTTCCATCTGCCGTCCGGTCGCCGGGTCGCTCTGAAGCGGCCCGTCCGGCAATAGGCCGGGTCGGCCACCAGATGGTCGAGCTTGTCGTCGTCCGGATTGACCGGACCGCCGTCGGGATAGGCCCAGGAATGTCCCGCGACCCATTGACGGGCCGAGGTGAAATCCGCGGTGAAGACGACATCTGACACGCGGCGCTCCTTGGTGTCGGCGTTCGCGTACGGCCCAGGTTCTCCCCGCCGCACCGTCGCCCACACCACGTTCGCGACGACCTGCCGCGAAACAACCCTTCGGGGTGAACCGGTGGCACGCCGGTGTGCCGGCCGGCCATCACGCGCCGCGGCGGAGCCGGTCGAGCGCAGCACCTCGGCGCACGGTCCTCGGAGCTAACCGCGCGACACGACGGCGTCCGGCCAGGCCCCTCGTTCGGCCAGGTCGAGGACCAGGGCCGCGATGTTCCACGCGTCGTCCTCGCCCCGGTGATGCCTGCCTTCCAGTGGCAGTTCCGCGATCCGCAGGGCCTGCGCCATGCCGGGCCGCTTCCGCAAGCCGCGAGCGGCGGTGAAGACCGCCTTGGCGTTGGTGTGCCGGTGGCCGAAGGGGTACGGGGTCGCCGCGGCGGCGCACTGACGGGTGAACTGATGCCGGTCGTAGTCGCCCCAACTCGCCCACGGCCGCTCCCCCGCGCGATGACAGGCGGCCAACTCACGGCAGGCCGCCGCGAAATCGAGTCCTTCCGCGACCTCGTCCTGGGTCAGCCCGGTCAGCTCCGTGCAGAAGGCGCTGACCGTCGACCGCGCGGGCCGCACAAGAAGACGGTGCTTCTCCACCCGCACGCCCTGGTCCAGGTCGACGACCGTCAGCCCGATCTCGATGATCTCGCTCACGGCTCCGGGCGGGGGCGGGCCTTCCCAGCAGGTCGCCTCGACATCGACGACGTTCAGCAGTCCCCCGGCTGTGTCCATGCGGGTGAGCGTAGGAGGCGGCACGTCACCGCGTCATCGGGTTTTCCGCCACGGTGCCCCGGTCCGCCGGCAGTCGGACCGATGGGTCACGGGCGCGGCCAGGGACGACCACCGATGCGCTCGATGTCGGTGTTGAAGCGCCGCAGATAGGAGGCGAAGGCGGCGATGTCCGGCTCCGACCAGTCGGCCATGACACGGTCCAGGGAACTGATCAGCCCCTGGCGCTCCTCGTCGAGGAGGCGCGCGCCCTCGTCCGTGATGCGGAACTTGCGGGCCATGCCGCCCTCGGGGTCCGGGATGCGCTCGACGAGCCCGGCGCGCATCGCCGCCGCGGTCTGCCGGTTGAGGGTGGAGGCGTCGAGCCCGAAGGCGTCGCTCAGTTCGCCGATCGACATCGGCCCCTGGACCCGGATACGGCTGAGCAGGATGTAGGCGCTGCGCTCCAGGACGCCGTCCTTGGTGCGGCCGCCCCGCTGGTTCAGCAGGCCATGGCGGCTGAGCAGCATCTGCTCGTACTCGACCTCGTGTGTGGGCCTGACCATCCGCCTGCCGCCTCCCGTCGTCACCTGAGCCGCGCACCCCGCAGATTTCGGTGCGGCCCTCCTCCATGCTCCCACACCTGCATGCATGAGCCACATCACATGCGCGATACATACGACGTGTACGATGCACATCTCTTGCCACCGAAGACAGAACCCGAGGAGTCCCTGATGGACGCCCCCCAGCCCTCCGCCCGAGCGGGCGGCGTGGTCGCCACGCTCGCCTTCGCCGGCACCGTGGCGGCGATCATGCAGACGCTGGTCACCCCGCTCATCGCCGAGCTGCCGCAGATCCTGCACACCACATCCGCGAACTCCGCCTGGGTGATCACCGTCACCCTGCTGGTCGCGGCCGTCTGCGTCCCGGTCTCCGGCCGCCTGGGCGACCTGGTGGGCAAGCGGCGGATGCTGCTCGCCTGCTCCGTCCCGCTCGTGGTGGGCTCCGTCGTGTGCGCCCTCTCCTCGTCCATCACCCCGATGATCGTCGGACGGGGCCTGCAGGGCATGGGCATGGGCATGGTGCCGCTGGGCATCGCCCTGCTGCGCGACGTCGTGCCGAAGGAGAAGCTGAGCTCCTCCATCGCGCTGGTCAGCGCCTCCATGGGTATCGGCGGCGGCCTCGGCCTGCCCATATCCGCGGCGGTCGCCCAGTACGCGAACTGGCGCGTGCTGTTCTGGGGCTCCGCCGTGCTCGCCGCGGTGATCGGAACGCTGATCTGGTTCCTCATCCCGGACGTGCCGGCCAGCGCCAAGGGTCAGCGCTTCGACGGGCTCGGCGCGCTCGGGCTCGGCATCGGCCTGGTCTGCCTGCTCCTCGGCGTCTCCAAGGGCGCCGACTGGGGCTGGGGCTCGGCGACGACGCTCGGACTGCTCGTCACCGCGGTGGTGGTCCTGCTCGCCTGGGGTGCCTGGGAGCTGCGCACCCAGGACCCGCTGGTCGACCTGCGCACGACGGCCCGCCCCCGGGTCCTGCTCACCAACGTCGCCTCGATCTTCGTCGGATTCGGCATGTACGCCAGCATGCTGATCATCCCGCAGCTGCTGCAGTTCCCCGAGACCACCGGCTACGGCCTGGGCCAGTCGATGCTCGCGTCCGGCCTGTGGATGGCACCCGGCGGCATCATGATGATGATCGTCTCTCCGTTCGGCGGGAAGCTCACCGACGCCCGCGGCCCGAAGTTCACGCTGATCTGCGGTGTTCTCGTCATCGCCCTCGGTTACGGACTGTCGCTGGCGCTCATGGGTTCGCCCTGGGGTCTCATGCTGGTCGGCATGGTCATCAACAGCGGCGTCGGCCTCGCCTACGGCTCGATGCCGGCCCTGATCATGAGCTCGGTCCCGCTCTCCGAGACCGCCGCCGCCAACGGCTTCAACACGCTGATGCGCTCCCTGGGCACCTCCGTCGGCTCGGCGGTGGTCGGCGTCATCCTCGCCCAGATGACGACGAGCGCGGCCGGCTACAGCTTCACCTCCGAGAGCGGTTTCCGCACCGGCCTCATCGTCGGTGGCGCCGTCGCCCTGGTGGCCGCCGCGATCGCGGCCGTCATCCCGGCAGCCCGCGCCGCTCTCGCCGGCGACACGACCGGCCCCGCGGCCACGCCCGAAACGGCCGCCGCCGCGCGCTGAGGCCCGCGTCGTACCCGCACCGGTTCCGGCGGTCCACCGGCCGCCGGAACCGGTGCATCCGTCGTACCTCCGAACCGCTCCGCCCGCCGTACGTCCCGACCGGCGCACCGACCGGGAGCTGCGCCTCTCCCTCGCATCGAGGTGGCTACGGACGCCCGGAACTCCCCGGCGCCCTCACCGTGAGCGGCTGTTCGGCGTACGCCGCCTCCTCGACCACCGTGGATCTGCCCAGGTAGGTGAGCGGTCCAGGGTCCTCGACGGGGATCTCGTGGAAGCCGAGACGGTCGTAGAACGCCCGCGCGGGCGTGTTGGCGGTGACCATCCCCAGATGGACGGCGCGCACCTCGCGGTCGTGCAGAGCGGTCAGGAAGGTGTTCATCAACGCCCTTCCGTAACCGCGCCGTTGGAAGTCCGACAGCAGGTCGATGTGCAAGTGCGCCGGGTGGTCGGCGAGTTCGGGCAGGATCATGCGCTCGGGCGTGTGCAGCAGCCCGACCATCTCCTCGCTCGGCGTGCGGGGCGCTGCCGTGAGGGCGGGATAGCGGTGCGCGACGCGCGGAATCCAGGTGTCGCGGAACCTCGCGACGAACTCCGCGGTGTCCCTGGTACCGACGACATAGCCGACCGCCCGGCCGCTCCCGTCGTCCAGGACGAAGGCCAGTTCGGGCTCGAGATGACAGTAGGGCTCGGCGAAGAGCGTCGGCATCAACTCCTCGTCGGGAAACCGGGCGCGCGAATCCCCTCCCTCGTCCGCGGTGCTCACACACACGTCGGCGACGGCTGCGCGGTCGGTGGGCCGGTAGGCGCGAATGGTCGGCAATGGGTTCATGAGCGGCATCCTGACGCCTTGGGAGCGCTCCCACAAGAGGTGCGGGAAGAGCGGCCGTACAGCAACGGACACCTGATGCCGCCCCCTGCCCCGGTCCTGGCGCCTGCGACGCTCCGCCGGGAACGGCAGTGACCGCCCCTGGCCGCCCAAGGCGTGCGCGGCCGTTTCCGGACGGGGAGACTCGTGGCATGGCACCTCACGAGGCAGCGGAACACGGGTGGACCGTCGCCGAGGACGGCGGCCGGCCGGAGGGGCGGAGTTGCTCGCATCTGGAGCACGCCGTGTCCGAAGCGGGCTCCGCCGACGCGGGCGGCTGCGCGGAGTGCCTCGCCCAGGGCACTTCCTGGGTGCACCTTCGCGCCTGTCTGACCTGCGGGCATGTGGGCTGCTGCGACAGCTCCCGGGGCCGGCACGCGACCGCGCACCACGAGCTGTCCGGGCATCCGCTGGCCCGGTCCCTGGAGGCGGGCGAGACCTGGGCCTGGTGCTACAGCGACGAGGTCTTCCTCCGCCCGGATCCGCGTTGAGCCCCGCATGCCTGCGCGCGGAGGCCCGCCGGGGCGCCATGCATCCATGCCGAGCCGCACCCCCCGGACACGCGCTGAGGGCCCAGGCGCCGAGGGCCCGGACACGTGCCGAGACGCCGACCGGTCGCGTCCGCTCCCCCGCCGGGAGCACGCGGACACCCGTATGGCGATCGCGCCGACCGAGGGCCGCGGCCGGTGAGGCGGCAAGGAACGGGGCGCCCGTGCGTGCCATGCTGGAAGTCCGGATCATGACGCGGGAGCAGGGAAAAGCGGCAGCGTGAGGACAGTGACACGGCCGAGTCGGGCGGGGATCTGGGACCGGTTCGCGGCAGCCGACCCGGGTCTGCTGCGACTCATGGCAGGCCTGCGGACCGTCGGTGCCATCGCGTTCGCGCTCGCCGTCCTCGGTCTCCTCGGAGCCGGTGTCGGTCACATGGTGACCGGCGCCATGGCCGCCCTGGTCGCGACCTTCGCCCTCAAGGAGAAGCAGCGCCGCGAGCAGGCGCTCACGCTGGCGCTCGGCCTGCCCGTGGCGGTCGCGGCGATGTCGCTGGGCGCGCTGCTGAGCGGCCATGTCGTCGCGGGCGACGTGTTCTTCATCGTGCTCATCTTCGTCGCGGTCTACTGCCGCCGGTACGGCGATCGCGGGACGGCGCTCGGACTGATCGGGTTCCAGGTCTACTTCGTGTCCCTCTTCGTCGGCGCCACCCCCTCCACACTCCCCGTACTGTGCGCGATCCTGGCCATCGGCTTCGCGTGCAGCGCGGTGGTGCGCTTCGTCGTCGTCGTCGAGACACCCGAACGCGTCCTCAACCGGCTGCGCGAGGCGTTCCGGGCCCGCTTCGCCCAGTTGGTGCGCGCCCAGACCGAGTTGCTCGACCCCGACACCGAGCACGTCGAGAAGGCGCTGGACGACGTACGGCTGCGTACTCGGCGGCTGCACGAGAGCGCGATGATGATCCAGGGCCGCCTGGAGGAGGGCACCAGCGACAGCACGACCGCCTCGCTGCTCCAGCGACGGGTGGCCGACGCCGAGATCTCCGCCGAACGGCTCGGTCTCCTCATCCTCACCGCTCGCAGCGCCGAACGCGCCCACACGCTCACCCTGCACCTGCCCCACGCACCCCTGCCCGCGGCCGGCGACCGGCTCCGGGCGCAGGACGACACGACCGCGGTGCTGCGCCGTGATCTCGACGCGCTGCGGCTCCTCGTGGTCCGCCCCGTCTCCGGTGAGCACGGCACCGGACTGGCACAGGTGCGCAACCGGCTGCTCGGCTACCGGGACGAGGAGAACCTGCCGCGTGCGTCGGCGGCCGTGCAGGACGTCTTCCGTGGCATCGGAGAGGCGGCCCGCGCCGTCCTCGGTCTGCGCCTGGCGATCGACGGCCCCCAGGACGAGTCCGACGACACCCCCGAGACGATTCGTTCCCGGGAGGAACTGGACGCCGAGGACGTCGCCATCGCCGCCGAGGAGGCGGAGCTCGACGAGCCGGACCCCAAGGGACTGGACCGGCCCACGACCCGGGCGGCGGTGCAGGTCTCGGTGGGGTCGGCCCTGGCCATCGTCGGCGGAGAAATGCTCTCGCCTCAGCGGTGGTACTGGGCGGTGCTGACCTGCTGGGTGGTCTTCCTGAACACCTCCTCGACGGGGGAGATCATGGTCAAGGGCTACCGTCGGCTGCTGGGCACGGTCCTCGGCGTCATCGCGGGTGTCGCGCTGGCGGGCGTGGTCGGCAACCACACCTGGACGGCGTTCACGCTGGTGCTGCTGTTCATCTTCGCCATGTACTTCACCGCCCCGCTGTCGTACATCCTCTCGTCCTTCTTCGTGACGGCGATGCTGGGACTGCTGTACACCCTGCTCAACACCTACAGCCCGGCGGTGCTCGTCCTGCGGATCGAGGAGACCGCGCTCGGCGCCGTCTGCGGGATGGTCGCGGCCGCCCTGGTCCTCCCGGTCCCCACCGACCGCCGTACGGACGAACTCCTCGCCACGGTGCTGGTCCGGCTCAGGGACGTCAGTGACGCGGCGGTGGAGCAGTTGAGCGGCGGCGTCTCGCTCGATCTGCTGGACAAGGCCCGCGATCTGGACACGGCCCTGGACGATCTGCGGTCCTCCACCAAGCCGCTGACGCACCGGATCAATCCGTTGCGGGCGCGCCGGCACACCGCCCGCTACGTCGTCGCACTGCTGGAGACGTGCGCCTATCACGCACGGACGTTGGCGGCGACGGCCGAACTCGTCCCCTACAGCAGGACGATCGCCGCGGACCCTCGGCTCAAGCTGGCGGGCAGCCGGATCAGTCGCAACATCGATGTCCTCGTCGCACGGGTGGCGGACGACGCCGGCGACGGCGTCGCGGAGACCGGAGCGAGCCTCGCCTCCATGCTGGAGCCGCAGACACCGGACGCGCCACGCCACGACCGCGTCACGGGCCGGGTCCTGCGGCACCTCCAGCGCCTGGACGAAGGGGTGATCGGCCTGGCCCGCCCGCTGGGGGTGCGGGTCGCCACGCCCGACGTGAAGCCGTCGCGGGACGTGGCGTCCCAGGGCTGACACGACCAGGGCGTGGCGAGCGGTGGGCTCAGCCCACGTTCCACAGGAACCGGTGCGTGTGGATGCCGAAGTAGGGGAACGACTGCACCTGACGGACGCCTTCGATCGGCCGTACGACATCGTTGACGAAGTCCAGCAGATCCCGCGGCCCCGGGCAGACGACCTCGGCGAACAGGTCGAAGCCGCCCGAGGTCAGCACCGAGTAGACGACTTCGGCGCGTTCGGCCAGCACGTCGGCGACCGCTCGTGGATCGCCGTCCACGGCGATGCCGAGCAGGGCCATCGACTGGCCGCCCATGCCCATCGGGTCGGTGATGCCGACCACTTGGACCGCCTGCGAGTCGAGCAGGCGTTGCAGGCGCTGCCGGGCCGCCGACGCGGAGAGCCCCACCTTGGGCCCGAGTTCGGCATAGGCGATACGGCCGTCGATCTGCAGTTCACGCAGGATGGCCCGGTCGATCTCGTCCACGCTGTTCCTCTCCGGCTGACCCGGTCCCCAGATTAACGGCGCCGTTCAGCCGACCAGTTCGGCCAGGGCGGCGGCGAAGACGCCGGTGTGCCGGTCCACGTCCTCCTCGGTGGTCGCCGGGCACATGAGCGCCATGTTGTGGAAGGGGGTCAGCAGGATCCCCCGGTTGGCGAGATACAGGTGGAGGAAGTCCTCCAGCTCGGTGTCGGCCGCCGCCGCCGATTCCGTTCCGGTGCGCGGCGCGGGGTCGGCGAACCGGTACTCGGTACGGGCTCCGAGCCGGCTCACCGACCACGGCAGGGCCCATTCCTCGATGCCCGCCCGCACCCCGGCCTCGAAGCGCTCGGAGAGCTTGGCCATCGTGTCGAACGCCGCGTCGGTGAGGACGTGCTCCAGGGTCGCCCGCATCGCGGCCACGGAGAGGGCGTTCCCGGCGAGGGTGCCGCCGACGCCGCCCATGTCGACCAGGTCCAGGTCGGCGCGGCCGAGCAGCTGGTCGGCGAGTTCGGCCGAGAGCCCGTAGGCGCCGGCCGGGATCCCTCCGCCGATCGCCTTGCCGATGGTGAGCAGATCCGGCTCCAGGCCCCAGGCGGCGGTGCAGCCACCGGGGCCCGCGGAGAAGGTGTGCGTCTCGTCGTTGATGAGGAGGGTCCCGTACCGGCGCGTGAGGGCGCGGACGCCCTCCAGGTAGCCGGTCTCGGGCAGCACGATGCCGATGTTGGTGAGCGCGGGCTCCATGAGAACGGCGGCGACGTCACCGTGGGCGAGTTCGCGCTCCAGCTGTTCCAGGTCGTTGAACTCCGCCACACGGCTGGTGAGGGTGACATCGCAGGGGGCGCCGACGTTGCCGGGGCGGGCGGTGCCGTGCCCGTCCGGGCCGACCACGATCAGCGACTCGTCCACGCTGCCGTGGTAGCTGTAGCTGTTCACCAGGATCTTCGGGCGGCCGGTGACCGCGCGCGCCAGCCGGATGGACCAGCGGTTGGCGTCGGTCGCGGTGAGCGAGAAGCTCCAGCGCGCGAGCCCGAAGCGGCGGGTCAGTTCGGCGCCCACCCACTCCGCGTCCTCGGTGGGGAGCATCGCGGTCGCGCCGCCGCTCTCGGCGAACCGGGTCCGCACCGCCTCGGCCACCACGTCCGGGGAGTGACCGGCCATCGCGCCCGTGTCGCCGAGACAGAAGTCGATGTACTCGTGGCCGTCGATGTCGGTGACACGAGCGCCGCGTGCGGTGTCCAGATAGCGCGGGAAGGCCCCCGCGGTCTTGTTCATCCAGGTCATCGGGACCCTGCCGAACAGGTGATCGGCCCGCTCGTACGCGGCCCTGGACCGCGGGTTGCGGCGCTCAGCCTCGGCGCTCTCACGAGCCAGGAGCTGCTGCAGGCGAGTGCGGTCCATCGAGGACTCCTCTGTCGGCGTGCGAATTCAGCAATGCTACGAACGGATACGCAGTTCCAGCAAGACCAAACGATCGATTCGCGTGCCGAGACAATCGATTCTGTCGACTCGGTACCCGTTTCACCGACCCTCTTCCAGAACCGAACCCGGCCCAGATGCATCACAACCGGTCGGAATGAGCCAACGAGCGATCTCCTTCGTATCTCTGGATCAGCGCGGAGTCGCCATCCGGAACAGCGCGCAGTCGCCGGGGTGCGACAGGGAACGGCAAGGAGCGGGGCATGGCAGGGATCACGGGGCCGTCGACGTGCGCGGCACGGAGCCGGACAGAAGTCGTCGCGTCCGGCGAGGGAGCCGTGTTCGTCGACGAGAGCGGGCGGCGGCGCTCCTGGCTCCGGAGCATGGGCTGGATCGTCGCGGTCTCCTGCGTCTGCTTCGCCACGGCCCTCGCGACCCTGGTGAGCGGGAGCGACTCGGCCGCGCCCTGGCTGTCCCTGCCGAACGGGGTCCGCAAGGCGCACAAGAACTCCTCGGCCGCAGGTGCCGCGTCGCGCGTGGGTCAGCGGCCCACCGGCACGCCGTCCCCGTCGCCCGTGGACGGCGGGGCTTCCCTCACGCGTCCGCGCGGGCTGCCCGCCGGGCGAACGGCCCTGCCGACGGACGACCCGGGCACCGACCGACGGGTCGGCGTCATCGGGTCCGAGGAGCGGCCGCCCGGCCACGGTGCGAACACGACACCCTCCCCCGCGGCTCCCTCGCCGAGCGGCCGGGCCGGCACGGCACCTCCGCGTGCCACTCCCGCCCCGCCGGCCGGTGAGGTGTCCGGCTCGCCGACCCCCACTCCGAGCGGCACGCCCGGGGAGACGACGCAGCCACCGGCCCCGGACCCGAGCGGCGAATCGACCACCGGGCCGGTCTCGGCCGACGGCCTGCTCGCGCGGATACGGGTCACGGGGCTGCCGGCCTTCGGATGACGGACGACCGTGCCAGGGCGTGTCCGTAACGTCTCGCCTGCCCCGCGACGCCCGCCACGCACTAACCCTTGTTGTTCACGGTGAAGAGTTGACGCAGGGTCATGTCCGGGTTGTATCCGCACCTGTACTGGGTGTTCTGGACGATGAAACCGTCCGACGCGGCCTCGTTGTTGCCGGCCTCCAGCGCGGCCGTCAGGGCCGACTGCCGTTGGACGGCCGGATCCGCCTGGAGCCACTCGGTGCAGGTGGCGTCCGAACCGAGGCCGCCCGAGGGGACGTCGGAGACCACGGACTGGTAGACCTTCGTCCCGCCCCAGATGACGAGCGCGGAAATGACAGGTTCGGGCACAGCGACGGCTCCTCGGCCTGGAAGAAATGGGCCTCGAACCCGAAGGGAGGCCCCAGGAAGGGAGGGTCTCAGAAGATGAGAAAGCGGAATCGCCCGCCGCGAAACACGTACAGGGCGTAGAAGCCCGCTGCCGCGGCCACCGCGATTCCGAGCAGGAATCCCCCGATACGGCCCTCGAACAGGCCGGCCAGGGAGATACTTCCGACGACGACGGCGACCACGGCCCAGAATCCGCCGTACAGGGTGCGCGACAGTATTTCGCGGGTCCCCAGCGGTGGCGCGGATGGCGGGGACCCCGGTGGGACCGACGGCGGAAACGCCGGACGCGGCGGCGCGGCCGGGCGCGGATATCCCAGTTGTGCGTAGAGGTCGGGCGTCGGGCGGTGTTTGGTGCGGCTTCCGCACCCGGGGCAGTGCGACCCCGGCTGATGCTGGTGGAAATACGCGCATCCCGGTTCACAACACGTCAGTTGACCGGGCCGCGCCTCCGCGACTCCGTCTGTCGGTCGTTCCACGTCCCCTCCTGATCACGACAGCCGGAACGTACGGCCATCCATGACGGAGGAGGCTTCACGCCGAACTGCGGTGGGTGAAGTCTCCCGACGGGAAACACCCACCGCAGTCCATCGCGGAAATGGAACGCGTATCGACCGAGCCGGAGCGAATGTGATGCCTTCTCGGCCGAAACCCGCCGAGGACGCGATCACTTCGCCGCCCTGATGCGGCAACTGCCCGCCCCGGCAAAGGAATCGGCGACCCCGGCACGCGCATCGACTACTGGGCGGCGGCCTCCGGGGCCCACACCCGGTCGGCGTAGTCCAGGAAGTTTCTGCCGAGGATCTTCTCGATGCGCTCGGAGGAGTAGCCGCGCTGTTCCAGGAGACGGATCAGCTCGCGGAACTGGTCCACTCCGCGCAGGTCGAGCACGAAGGGAACCGTGTCCTCGCGCTCCCCCGCCGCACCGACGCCGGCCTCGCGCCGCAGGGCAACGTGCCCGGCGAGGTGTGCGCGGTAGGCGTCGAGGTCGTCGATGGAGGTGATGGTTCCGTCGGTGCCGATGCCGACGTGGTCCTCACCGCAGACGTCGACCGCGTGGACGATGTGCTCCACGACGTCCGCGGCCGTCGCGTGACCCGACACGTTCAGGAAGGGCATGAAGTAGATGCCCACGAAGCCGCCGCGCGAGGCCACCAGGCGCAGTTCCTCGTCCGTCTTGTTGCGGGGGAGGTCGGCGACGGCCCGGCACCCGGTGTGGTTGATCGACACGGGGCGCCGCGCGGTCTTCGCGGCGTCCAGACAGGTGCGTTCCCCGCTGTGGGACAGGTCGACCATGAGGCGGGCGTCGTCGAGGGCCTCGACGACGCTCCGGCCGAAGTCGGTCAGCCCCCGGTTGGCGGGCGCCATCGAGCCGTCGCCGATGTGGTTGGCCTGGTTGTACGTGAGCTGGACGACCCGCACGCCCCGCTCGGCGAAGGTGGCGACGCGCCCGGTGTCCTCACCGACCGCGACGGCGTTCTGGAAGCCGTAGATGACGCCGATCCGGCCCTCCTCCCTGGCCCGGTGGATGTCCGCGACCGTACGGACCTTGAGGAGGTCGGCCGCGTTGTCGCGGATGATCCGGTCCCAGACGTCGATCTCGTGCAGCGTGTGCTCGTACGGAGGCAGATCGCCCATCGTGTAGCCGAGCGTGATGTTGACGGCGGTGAGGCCCGAGGCGTGGGCGTCGGCCAAGGTGCGGGCGTCGATGGTCATCTGCTCGCTGGAGGGGTTGAGCTGCGCGGCGGCCTCGGCCGACTGCGGGGCGTTCGGATTGTCGAGCTGCCCGAGCGCGTTGATGATCATGGGGAGGGCGGTCATCGGGTCTCCTCGACGGGGTGGGTCGCTCCGGGCGCGTCGGTCTCGGAGGTCTGGACACGGCCGGGCCTCCCGGTGCCGGGGGCGGTGCGCTCGAAGTCACGGCGCTCGAAGCGACGGCCGCGCTTGACGGTCAGCGTGACGCTGCGCAGATGCTCGATGTCCTGCAGCGGATCGTCGTCCAGGACGACGAAGTTGGCGAGCTTGCCCGCTTCGACGCTTCCCATGACGTCCTCGGCGCCGGCGCTCCGGGCACCGATCAGCGTGGCCGAGCGCAGCACCTGCTCGGGTGACATCCCGCAGCGGCGCACGAGGAAGGACAACTCGTCGAACAGCGCGGGGAAGGGGTCCTCGGGGTCGGTCTCGTAGTCCGTGCCGGTCGCGATGTCCACACCGGCGCGGTGCGCCTGGGCGGTGAGCGCCGCGGCGAGTCCGGTGTTGGCCGCCGCCCGCGCCGCGTCCTCGGGACCTTCGCCCGCCAGGGCCTCGCTCGCCCACATGCTCGCGGTCGCGTCGAGGACGGTGCCCCGCCCGCGCATCAGGGCGAAGAGTTCCTCGATCCGGGGGTCGTCACCCGCGGCGAACCGGTCGTGGTCGACCGGCGGTTTGTTCTTGTAGCTGATCAGCGGCCCGTCGGTGCCCTCGAAGGCGAGCAGGGTGACGTGCGAGACGCTGTCCGCGCCGGCCGCCACGATCTGACCGGGTGTGGCCGGGAAGACGGTGGCGTGGGCCCATACGGGGATGCCCTGGCGGTGCGCCTCCGCGGTGATCGCGGCGACGGTGGCGTGGTCGAGGTCCGCGTAGACCTTGATCGCGGCGGCATGGGTCCCGCGCGCCAGGGCGACGGCCAGCCGCAGGTCGGTGTCCTGCGTGATCGCCTGCATCCACGGCACGGCGCCGGGGGTCTCCCCCTGGGACACCTGGTGGGTGCGCGGGTCGTCGAAGAAGCCGGGTCCCGCCATCAGCGCGGCGTACCGGATGTCGGGGCCGGGGATCTCGCCGACGAGCGTGGCCCTCGCGAGGTCGCCCACCTGGCGCAGGTCGTCGGCCATGTCGCGGATGGCGGTGACTCCGCTGTGGACGAGCCGGCGCAGCACCGCCTCGGCGACGGGCCGGTCGGGCGGCGTCGCGATGTGCTGGTGGGCGTCGATCAGGCCGGGCACGACGAAGCGGCCGCCGAGGTCGAAGACCTCGGCGTCGGCCGGCAGGTTCTCGGCGATCGCGGCGTCGTCCCCGACGGCGCGGATCACCTGGCCGTCGATCACGATCGACGTCGAGCTCCGGGCCGGCCGCCCGGTTCCGTCGAACAGCGTCGCGCCGCGGTACACCGCGACGGTTCCCTTCACCGCGGGTGCGTGCGGGGCCGGTGCGCCCGAAGCCTCGTCCGTCATCTTCACCTCGTCGTAGCTCTGCCTGAAGTCGTTGTTACGCTCTACGCAACAGACGTATCGTCTCTCGAAACATGCGTTACCGTACGCTCGCATCTCACGACGCCACAAGGAGGGGTCGGAATTGCCCGCAGCACCCCGTACCGCGGTGGACAAGGCCCTGGACCTGGTCGAGGCCGTGGCCCGTGCGCCCCAGCCGCCGCGCCTCACCGACCTGGCCGAGGAGGTCGGCCTGCACCGGGCGACCGCCTATCGCGTCCTCGTCGACCTGGTCCGGCGCGGCTGGGTGCTGCGCGCCGGTGATCGCTATCTGCCCGGCACGGCGGTCCTGCAACTGTCGTCCTCGGCTGCCAGGAACTCACTCGGAGCGCTCGCCCGACCGGTGATCGAGGCGCTGTCGGAGCGCACCGGCATGATGGTCAACCTCCAGGTGCCGGAGGTCGACCGCTCCCGCGTGATCGATGTCGTACGCCCCGACCGCCTGGCGATGATCAGCCGTCTGACCGGCGAGGCCCTGCCCGTCCACCTGTTCGCCGGTCCGCTCGCCCTCGTCGCCGCCCTCGCCCCGGCCGACCGGGTCCCCTACCTGCGCGCCGCGGAGGTGAGCGGACACCCGCTGACCGGAGACGACGGACTGCTGGCCGACATCGAGCGCACCGAGCGGACCGGATTCGCCGTCGAGTACGGGCGCAACGAGCAGCCGGTCGCCTCGCTCGCCCGTGCCGTGGTCACCCGTCCGGGCGCGCCTGTCTGTGCCCTCACCCTGGTCGGCCTGGGCGCGGAGCTCGACGAGGCCCGACTCCCCCTCCTGCAGGAACGACTGCGTGAGGCGACGGACGAACTGGCGCGGATCCTCTCCGGCCCCGGAGCCCCCGAAGTCCCCCAGGCCCCCGAACCGGGCTCGTCCCGGCCCACGCCCTCGTCGCAGTCCACGTCCACGTCCACGTCCCCCGAAGGTCCGGCATGAGCGAGATCCTCTTCCTCGACGGGGCGCAGACGCGCGCCGCGCTCGATCCGCACCGCGTCCTGGACGCCGTGGCGACGGCTCTCGTCGCCATAGGCCGTGACGAAGTCTCCGTGCCCCCGCGGATCGCGGCCCACGCCCCGGGCGGCCTGCTCGGTGCCATGCCCGGGCATGTGCCCGGTCTCGGGCTCGCGGCCAAGCTCGTCTCCGTGTTCGCCGACCCGGCACGGCCCGGGCGCAGCAGTCACCGGGGCTTCGTCGCGCTCTTCGACGCGGCGGACGGACGCCCGCTGGCCCTGATGGACGCCGAGTCCCTCACCGAGATCCGCACCGCGGCGACCGCCACACTGAGCGCTCGGGCCCTGGCGCGCCCAGGCGGCACCCGGGTCGCCGTCATCGGGACCGGTGCCCAGGCGCGCGCCCAGATCACGCTGCTCGCGGCCCTGGATCCCGAGGCCCCCGTCTCCGTGGCGGGCCGCGATCCGGAGCGCGCGGAGAGCGCCGCCGCTCTCCACCCCGCCGGCCGGGTCGCGCGCGGCATCGAGGAAGCGGTGAGCGGGGCCGACACGGTGTTCTGCTGCACCGGCGCCGTGCGGCCGGTGATCCGTCGCGCCTGGCTCGCCCCCGGCACACACATCAGCTCGGTGGGCGGCTCCCACGGCCCCGAGCTGGACACCGCCACCGTCCGGGACGCCCGTCTCTTCGCCGAATGGCCCGGCGCCGCCACGACCCGGCCCCCGTCCGGCGCCCACGAGTTGCAGGACCTCCCGCCCGAGCGGTCCGTGACGCTCCTCGGCTCGGTCCTGGCCGGCGAACACCCCGGTCGCCGCGACGACGGCGAACTCACCGTGTTCAAGTCGACCGGGCACGCCGCGCTGGATGTGGCCGCCGCCCATGTCGCCCACACGGTCGCGCGGACGGAGGCCTGGGGCACCCGACTCGCCATGTGAACCGTATGTGTGAGCCATATGCGTGCGCCGCCTCCGCGAGCGGCACGGGACGGCGGACCGCTCGGTGCGGTGGCCGCGGACCGGGCCCGGCGTCGCACGTGGGCACACGTGGGCACACGTGGGCACACGTGGGCACACGTGGGCACTGTGGACTTTCGTCCATGAGTTCGGCCATCCTGGACAGTGCTTCCGCTTGGGCGCGCACAGCCTCGGAACAGCCTGTCGCGCGCCGCATCCGCCAGGCCCCGCGGTGGCGAATGCTCCGGGGTCCGCGCGCCGTGCGGCGCGGCCGGCCGGCCGAATCGTCTCGCCGGTTCCCGACAGGTCCGCGGGCCCACCCGGAGCATGACGCGGAGGGAGGCCATCGCCCCCATGAGACTGACCGGACCGGACGGTGCCGGAGTACGGGAACGGCTGGGCAGCGCTCTGTTCTCCCGGGTCGCGGGCCCGGAGGGACCGAAGAACCGCGCCCGGATCCATGGCACGCCCGGACCGCGGTGGTTCGGCCCGGACCGCCCGATCCGCAGGGTGCACGGGGACGCGTCGATGTTCATCGGCGGGCTCTCCGCGCTGCTGCTCCAGTCGCTCCACCCGCTCGCGATGGCCGCCGTGTCCGCGCACTCCGGCTTCCGCGGGGACCCCTGGGGAAGACTCCAGCGCACGAGCACCTTCCTCGCGATGACGACGTACGGGACGGCCGAGAGCGCCCAGGAGGCCTGTGAGCGGGTACGGGCGGTCCATGAGCGGGTGCGCGGGACGACCTCGGAGGGAACGGCGTACCACGCGGCCGATCCGCACCTGCTCGGCTGGGTCCACGTCGCGGAGATCGACAGCTTCCTGCGCGCTCATCAGCGGTACGGCGCGCGTCCGCTGTCCGCCGCCGGCTGCGACGCGTACGTGGCGGACACGGCCCGCGTCGCCACCGCGCTGGGCGTCCTGGACCCGCCGACGAACCGCGCCGAACTCACCGAGCGGCTGACCGAGTACCGCGGTGAGGTGCGGGCGACTCCGGAGGCACGCGATGCCGCGCGGTTCCTCCTGCTGAACCCGCCGGTGCCACTCATCGCCCGCCTCCCGTACGGGGTGCTCGCCGCGAACGCCGTGTCCCTGCTGCCCGCCTGGGCCGCTGCCGAACTGCGGCTGCCCCGGCCGCAGTTGGTGGACAGCGTGTGCGTGCGTCCGCTCGGCTGCGCCTTCACCTCGGCCGTGCGCTGGGCGATGGAGCCGGCGCGTGCGCGAAGCGTCGCCCCGGTCGCGTGACCGGCGACCGGCCCGGCGCCCCCACCCGTGCGCCCCTGCGCCGCGCGGACGGAAGCCGGGGACCGAGTCGGCGAATTCGGTGCGCCGGAGGACCCAGAGCCGGAAGACTGTGCGCGTGTTGAGAAATCTGCCGGTCGTTCCTGCCGACTTCGTCGGACGCCGGGAGGAACTCGCCCACCTGGACGTCGCGTTGCGCGAGCAGCGCGTCGTCACGCTGGCCGGGGCCGGGGGCGTGGGCAAGAGCCGCCTGGCGCTCCAGGCGGCGGACCGGATTCTGGGCTCGGGCGCGCGCGGGGTGGCGTGGGCCGACCTCTGGCCCCTGCAGGACGACCGGCTGCTCGTCGCGTCCGTGGCCGACGCCGTGGACTTCGCGGATCACACCACGAACGGGGCGCTGGACTCCCTGGTCGACTGGCTGGCGGACCGGGACGCCCTGCTCGTGCTGGATTCCTGCGAGCACCTGGTCGGCCCCTGCCGCCGTCTGGTCGCCCGTCTCGTCCTGGCCTGTCCGCGCCTGACCGTCCTCGCGACCAGCCGTGAGCCGCTCGACGTGCCCGGTGAACACGTCGTCGCCGTGGGGCCGTTGCCGCCCGCCACGGACGCCCTGGAGATGTTCCGGCTGCGCGCCGCCGCCGCGGGCACCCCGTTGTCCGCCCCGGCGGACATGGTGACCGCCGCCCGTCTGTGCCAACGGCTCGAAGGGATGCCGCTGGCGGTGGAGCTGATCACGGGGCAGTTGGCGCACCGTACGGTCGAGGAAGTCGACCTGGAGCTCGGCCTGCGTCTGGACATCACGGCGGACGGCGTGCCCGACGGGCCGCCCCGCCACCGGGCGGTGCGGACCACGATCGGCTGGAGCCACGAGCTGTGCGCGCCCGAGGAACGCCTGCTGTGGGCACGGATGTCGGTGTTCCGGGACGCGGTGGACGCACGGACGGTACGCACGGTGTGCGCCGGAGGTCCGCTGCCCGCCGACCTCGTCGACCGGGCGCTGGCGGGCCTGTTGAGGAAATCGGTGCTGTCGCGTGCGGGCGACGGCTACCGCATGCTCGACACCGTCCGGGAGTACGGCGGCATGTGGCTCGACCAGGTCGGCGAGAGCCAGGCGTTGTCGGACCGGCACGCCCGGCATTTCCTGGAGATGGCCCGCGAGGCCCGGGACGGCTGGCTCGGAGAGCGGCAGGCGGAGTGGTACGGCCGGCTCGGCTCGGCGCACGCCGATCTGTGCGCGGCACTCGACCACGCGCTCGACGACCGCCCGGACACGGCCCTCGAACTGATCGGACTGCTCACCTTCCCATGGACCTGCTGCGGACACCTGCGGGAGGCCGCGGCGTATCTGGAGGACGCCCTGGCGCTGTCCGCCGCGTCCGGCCCGGTCAGGACGCGGGCCCTGTGGGCGCTGGGGGTCACCCGGGTCCTGCGCGGCGAGCACGAGGCCGCACGGCAACTGGCCGAGTTCTGCCGACGCCGCGCCGACCTCCAGGACGACGTCGACGGAACCCTGCACGCCACGTATCTCCTGGGCCTGGCCCACCTGCTGCAGGGCCGGCCGATGGCGGCCAGGCACCAGGTCGAGGGAGCTCTGCGCGGAGCGGGCGGGACGGCCTTCACCTCAGCGGGCCACCTGCTGTGCCACCTGGTCAAGGTGTTCGCCCTGACCGCGGAGGGACTGCTGGACGAGGCGCGCCGGGAGGCGGAGGAACTGCGGCGTGGCTGCGTCGCGCGCGGCGAGTGGTGGACACGCTCGTACACCGACTACCAGTTGGCGCTCATCTCCCTCTTCGAGGACCGCGCCGAGGACGCCACCGCGCACGCCCTGTCGATGCTGGACGGCAAGCGGCGCATCGGTGACAGTTTCGGCATCGCGCTCGGCCTGGATCTGCTGGCCTCCGCGCTCGCCGCGCAGGGCGCCGGGGAACGAGCGGTCGCCGCGTACGGCGCCGGGGAGACGTACTGGAGCGCGGTGGGTCATCCGCAGCGCGGCACGCCCGAGTTGGGCCCGGTACGCGAACGCTACGAGGACACCGCCCGCTCCCTCCTCGGCGACGAGGGGTACGAAGAGGCCCTGCTGCGTTCGACGCTCAGCGACCCCGAGACCGTGCTGCATCGCTTGCTCGACGGCTCCGGCCCAGGTTCTTGAGACGCGACGGGGCCGCCCGACGGCACGGCGGTCGACGGGGCGCCCGGAGCGTCGGCCGACACCGTCCGGCGCGTGAACACCGGACCGGCGGAATCTCCCCGGTGGGAGGCGGGGCGACGCCGTCGCCACGACGGATCGGTCCGCTGCATCCGCCGGGCATCCCCGCGCCGAAGAGGGGGTGAGCCCGGCGGACCGGCCGGTCCCGGACGGCTCCGGAATCGAGGCGAGGCCCCGACATGATCTGCTGCCGCCGCACGCCCGGGTCCTCCATCCTCGGGCGGGGCGCCCCTTCCGCCGGCGCCTCGCCCACCGTTCCCGCCGGGGCCGCAGCGTGGAACTGAGCGCCCACGAGGAGGCGGAGACCGCCGGCGTGGGCGTGACCACGGGTTTCCTGGCGCGGAAGCTCGGAGTGTCGCCCACGACGCTGCGCTCCTGGGACCGACGGTACGGTCTGGGGCCCGCGGTACGGGCGGACGGCCGCCACCGCCGTTGGGCTCCCGATGACGTGGCCATGGTCCAGGAGATGTGCCGTCTGACCGCCGCCGGCCTGCCTCCGGCCGAGGCCGCCCGCGTCGCGAAGGAGGCGGCCCGCGGCCATGTCACGGCAGCTCCCCTCCTGGTCGCCCGGGCACCTGCGGGCGTCCGGATTCCGGAGCGGTCGTCGATGACCGCCCCTCGGCCGGGAAACCCGGGCTCGCGGTCGGGCACCGGGCTGCCGTTGGGTGACGTGCGCCAGGAGTGCCGTGGTCTCGCGCGCGCGGCCGTCCGGCTGGACGCCCTAGCCGTCCAGGAACAGCTGACGGCCGCGGTCCGGACCCACGGCCTCACCAGGGCCTGGGAGGAAGTGATGGTGCCCACCCTGCGGGCGGTCGGCCGCAAGTGGGAGTCCTCGGGCGACCGTTACGTCGAGGTCGAGCACCTCCTGTCCTGGCACGTCTCCGCCACTCTGCGGCATGTCTATGTGTCCGCGGCGGGGCAAGGACGGGACACCGTGACCTCGCCCGTGCTGCTCGCCTGCCTTCCGGGCGAGATGCACACCCTGCCCCTGGAGGCGCTCAACGCGGCGCTGGCGGAACGGCGGGTACCTGTCCTGACGCTCGGTGGCGCGGTCCCGCCCGAAGCGCTCATGACGGCGGTGCAGCGTGTCGGCCCTTCGTCGGTGGTCCTGTGGTCGCAGTCACGGGACACGGCGAACCTTCCGCTCGCCCGTCACATCGCCGCGACGCGCTGGGGAGTGCGGGGGGCGCGGACGCGGAGCCAGGTCCTGCTCAGCGGCCCCGGCTGGGGCAGGCAGTCGGGTCCGGGGCTGCTCCGCCCACGGCACCTCGCCGAAGCACTCCGTCTGATCTCCGCGCCGGAGAACCAGCCCGACGACGACGCCGCGCCGGGCCCTGACCGGCGGACGGCACCCAACGCCTGATCCACCGCCTACCCCTGGCCCTGCCCGGGCCCCTTGCTCCATGCCCCTTGCCCCTACGACCGCAGAAATGCGGCCAGCCCCTCCAGCAGCCGTTCGACATCGTCCTGATCGTTGTACGGCGAGAGACCGACGCGGAGGCCCCCGGTGTCACCGAGACCGAGGTGCCGGGACGCCTCCACCGCGTAGAACGCTCCGGCGGGCGCGTGCACACCGAGGTCGGCGAGGAACGGATAGGCGTCGGCCGCGTCCCGGTGATCGAACGTCAGCAGCAGGGTGGGCGTGCGCTCGGCCACCCGGGAGCGGACCGTGACGCCGGGCAGCTCGGCCAGACCTGCCTCCAGCCGCTCGCGCAGCGCTCCCTCGTGCCGCTCGATCGCATCGAAGGCGGACCGCAGTCGGTCTCGGCGACCGCCCGTCGTGACGGTGGCGAGCCCGGCGAGAAGGTCGATCGCGGCGGTCGTACCGGCGAGCAGTTCGTAGGGCAGCGTCCCGAGTTCGAAGCGCTCGGGAACCGCGTCGGTGGACGGCAGCAGCTTGTCGGGTCGCAGCCGCTCCAGCAGTTCCGGGGAGGCCGACAGGACACCGTGGTGCGGGCCGAGGAATTTGTAGGGCGAGCACACGAAGAAGTCGGCACCGAGCCGCGCGAGATCCACGAACGCGTGCGCCGCGTAGTGCACCCCGTCCACATACAGCAGCGCCCGCGGGCACCGGTGGACCAGGCGCGAGATCTCGGCGATGTCGGGCACGGTACCGATCAGGTTCGAGGCGGCGGTGACGGCGACCAGCCGGGTGCGCTCGGTCAGGAGGTCGCCGACCGCCGCGGTCGGGAGTTCACCCGTCACCGGGTCGAAGTCCGCCCAGCGCACGTGGGCACCGGCCCGTTCCGCCGCCTGGAGCCACGGCCGGATGTTCGCGTCGTGGTCGAGACGGCTGACGACGACCTCGTCCCCAGGCTCCCAGTCCTTCGCCAGCGCATGGGCGAAGTCGTACGTCAGCTGGGTGGCACTGCGGCCGAAGACGACTCCGGAGGGATCGCCGCCCACCAGGTCGGCCACCGCCTGCCGGAACCCCTGGACGATGCCCTCCGCGTTCACCTCTCCCGGTGTCCAGCGCCCCCGGATCGACAGCGGACCGGTGAGTGCGTCCGCGATCGCTCCGGCGACCCGGGCCGGGGTCTGTGTTCCGCCCGGGCCGTCGAAGTGCGCGACACCGGACAGCAGGGCGGGGATCCCGGCGCGCAGCGCGCCGACGTCGTAGGTCACTCGGACTCCTCACGGGCGGCGTCGCGTCCCGCTCCGGCCGACCGGAAACGGGATCGGGCGCGGCGCGAGAGCCCGCGATCGGGCGGGCGCACAGATTGTCCGGTGATCATCGCAGGACACCCGCCGCGGTGAACAGGCGGGCATGAAGTCCTGGGCGCACCCCCAGGCGTCCCGGGACGCCGGAGGAGTGCCGGCCCGCGAGACTGCTGTTCCCAACCCACGGCTTGGCGCACCGGTACCCCTCGCGAGGGGGCGCACTCCGAAATGCCCGCCGTGTTCATTCGGACGGGCTTGCGATCGACGACTCACGGCCTGGGGCCGGCACCCGGATGTTCCGGTGCCGGCCCCAGGCCGTGAGTCATGCGCGTCGAACGAGCCAAGGAGCCCTTCTACGCGTGGCGGTGCGACCGGCGGTTGCCCGTCAGCGCCCGGTACAGAACCAGCAGAATCAGCGAGCCGACGATGGCGGCGATCCAGGTCGACACCTCGAAGAACCCGTCGACCGAGTCGACATGGAAGATGACCTTGCCCAGCCAGCCACCCAGCAGACCCCCGGCGATACCGATCAGCATCGTGATGATGATCCCGCCCGGGTCCTTGCCCGGCAGGAGCAGCTTGGCGATGGCACCGGCAAGCAACCCGATCAGAATCCAAGCGATGATTCCCACAGTTCCTCCACCGTCCGTACAGGATTTGATTTCCTCAGTCCGTGTGCGCCGTCCCGGCCGGAACAAACCTTCGAGTCTCAAACTGTTGCCGATTTCCTCGCCGCGGCGGCCCCGCTCAGTTCGGCCGTGAACTGCGCGCCCGCCAGCAGTGCGAGGTTGGACAGCCACAGCCACACGAGGAAGACGACGAGGCCGGCGAGAGAGCCGTAGAGCCTGCTGTAGGCGCCCAGGACGGAGGCGTACAGGGCGAATCCGGCGGAGACGACCAGCCAGAGGAACGCTGCCAGGATGCCGCCGGGCAGGCTGTACCGGCGGCGGCGGGCGGGCAGCGGACCTGTGTGGAACACGACGAGGACCAGCAGGGCCACCAGGCACATCAGCACGGGCCAGCGGAGCAGGCCCCACGCCACGGACACGGTGGTGTCCACCCCGAGGACGCGGCCGACGGCCTCGGCCACGGGGCCGGTCAGCAGCAGGACGAGCGCGCTCACGACGAGCAGCCCGAGCAACGCCAGGGCGGTCAGCACCAGACGGGGCGCGGTCCGCCAGGCCGAGCGGCGGTCCGCCACGTCGTGCATGCGGTGCAGGGCCCGGCGGAACACCGCGAGGTAACTGGAGGCCGACCAGAGCGCGCTCGCCGCACCGGCGACCAGGAGCGTCCAGGCGGCGGATCGCTGACGCACCATCTCCCCCAGCGCCTGGTGCAGCTCCGCCCCCGACTGTGCCGGTGCGTACGCCGTGACGTGCGCGATGAACTGCTCGGCCGTGTCCGGGCTGATCAGACCGAAGGCGATGACCATGACGAGCATGGCCGGCAGGACCGCCAGGATCGCGTAGTAGGTCAGCGCGGCCGCCCAGTCGGAGATGTCGTCGTTCCACATCGAGACCGGCGTGCGGCGCAGTGCAGGCCACCAGAGGTCGGGCGGCCGGGGCCCGAACCGGCCGGGCCGTGCCGGGCGGACCGCGTCGATGGCGCTGTTCGGCCCGGATTCAGCGGACATGCGCGGTCCGGTGAGGGCGGTTGCCGATCCGTACCCGGGTGAGGACCCGGCACGGGGCGGCCACGTCCCGTGCCTCCGCGAACACTGTGACGACTGCTCTGTTCATCCCTCACCTCTCACCGCCGGTCCCGCCGGCGTCCTCGGCTCCCTGACTGTCGGGGCCGAACGGAGTGGCCGGAACAGATGCCTGTCCCGGCCACTCCCTATTTCCCTGCCCGCCACAGGAAACTCCTGGCAGTCCCGCGGTTGTCGGCCGCGGGCCCGGAGCGCGTCGCCGTGTCAGCTCGTGGGCATCAGTACGGTGTCGACGATGTACACGTTCGCGTTGGCGGTCTTCACATTGCCGCACACCACCTTGGCGGAGTCATTCACCGTGTACGACTCCCCCGATCCGCTCGTCATGAGCTTGCTCTTCTCCAGCGTCTCGAACGAACCGTTCTCCAGATCCTTCGGCGCCAGCTTCTGACCCACGACGTGATAGGTCAGAATCTTCGTCAACTGCGCCTTGTCCGCGAGCACCTTGTCCAGCGTCGCCTTCGGAATCTTCGCGAACGCGTCATTCGTCGGCGCGAACACCGTGATGTTCTCGGCATTGTTCAGCGTGTCCACCAGACCCGCCTTCTTCACCGCCGACACCAGGGTCGACAACGCCGGGTTGTTCGACGCCGCGGTGGCCACCGGGTCCTTCGCCATCCCGTCGAACGACCCCGCCCCGTCCTTCGGCACCGACGCACATCCCGGACCGAACGGCTCGTCGGAACTCCCGGCCATCCCCGCCGAACCTGCGGACTCCCCCTCCGAGGCAGAGGCCGAGGCCGACGCCTTCGCGGAACTCGACGCGTCGCTGTCCTTGCCGCCGTCGGAACAGGCCGTCAGCGCGATCGGAAGCACAGCGGCGGTGGCGACGGCCATCGCGACACGACGGATACGCATGTTCATGAGGTTCTCCTGTCGGAACGAAGCAGCATTCGCGGAGCACACCGGGGAATGCCGTGGTTTTCGAGCGGAAATTATTCGAGAACGAAAGGGCGGACCTCTGCGAGGCGCCGGCCGCGAACCCTGGGGCACGCATCGAACTCTTCACATCTCGGCTCACACGGGGAATCCGACACCGGGGCCACCATGGATTGGTCGGCGGATGGGTAATCACCGGTTCGAGGGAAATTCACGTCGCGACCAATCCGGGACGCGCGCGGCTTCGGAGAAGGCGCCACCCGCGCTCGCGTCCGCCGTTCCGACGTACGGCCGCACAGGCGGGAGCGAGGAGAGGGGCGGGGATCGCTTCAGATCAGCGGGACGAACACATGGATCGTCTTGCCGCCCTCGGGGCACGGTTCGATGGCGACGGCGCGGGAGAGACGGATGATCAGGGGCCACCCGTAGCCGTTCACCTGGTGAGTCTTGGGGATCTCGCCGGTGCCGTAGGCATGGACGGGGATGACATCGCTGTTGTCGCGCACGGCGAGCCGTACGCCGCCGTCGGTCACCGTCGCCTCGAATCCGGCCAGCCCGTCGCCGTGCCGGATCGCGTTCGTGACCAGTTCCGAGACCACCAGCAGCAGGTCGATGACCGCTTCCTGGCTCGCGTCGCCCGCCCGGGCGCTTCCGGTTTCGCACAGCATCGCCTGGACGTGCCGGCGTGCGGTCGCGGCGCTCGTGACCGGGAGGCTCGTGGGCGGACGGGCGGGCGGTGCGGTGAGCGAGGCGAGCTGGGGTGCGTCGTTCTGGTTCGTCATCCCGGTGTTCCTGTGACCGGATTCCCCCGAACCGCCCGCTCCCGGACTCCGGTCGGGCGCGGGAGTGCGGTTGGCCGGGTTCATCGCCCGGTCGCCGGGTCCGGAAGTTCCAGCGCTGCCTGAACACTGTCCGCGAGAACGAAGAAGCTCTCGGTCCCTGTCACGTCGAAGAGCCTCCGAACGATGTCGCCGAAGGGCCCGCACACCACCATGAGCGTGCCGCAGGCCCGGTGCGCGCGCTGTGCTTCGAGCAGGATGTGCAGGATCGACGAGTCCGCGAAAGCCGTCCCCGACAGATCGACCACCGTGCGTCCCGAGCCCACCCGTTGAGCCTGGTCCAACGCTTCTTCCAGTCGGAACGCGCTCTCGTGATCGATGTCACCGCTCACGCGCACGACGAAGGCGTCTTGGGCCGCCCCGTGTGTCACGGTGGCCTCCAACCCGTCGGGCATATGAACACTCTTTCTCATCTGCTCGTGCGAGGGCGCCCGTCCGGCCGGGCCGGACGGACACCATGTGTCCCCCACGCGTTTGGGCCGGGCACCCGGTTCCGGATGCGCGACCACCGACTGTCGACCTCGCGCCGTCGCGCGACACGTCACGACGGCTCATGCGGGCTGCCTCGGCGGCAGGCTCCGGTAGTAGCTGCCGACGCTGGACAGGTACGCGGGGTCGAGGGTCTCGCGGTCGGTCTTGAACACGGGTGCCGATTTGATCTCCTCACGGGTGCACGCGACGGTGATCTTCTGCGACTCGGTGTCGATGCCGGCGACGACCCCCACGGGTACCAGCACACTCTTCCCGAACACCCAGACGCCGGTGTCCACGACCAGGTGCCGCATCCCGGAATCGTCCGCCTGCCGGTCGACGTGGCCTATGGTCCCGTCGGTCGCCTCGACGCTGTAGCCGGCCAGTTCTTGGACTTCGGGATGGTTGAACTCCGGTGCGTACGACCAGATTCTGTCGACCGTCATGTCTTCCTCCGTCAGCTCGCCGGTGCTTCCTGCCGACGACTCACCCGTGACGGGGACGCGGCAGGGAGGGGCCCGAGGGCGGGAATCCGCCGCCGTGCCGCCTCGGAGCTGCAAATACCCTGCAATCCGGTCTGCATTCGGTGGAATTCCCTTGCGAATCGGCGCCCTTGACGCCGGACACCCGCGTGCACGGCCGCGGCGTACGCCCGTCAACCGACTCCGGGACGCCGCTCCTCCTTGCTCACATCGCAGGGCGCCGTGAGGTAGTCCAGCGTTCCGGTGATCTCCAGCAGACGCTCCAGGCCGGGCGGACGCCCGTCGAGGTGCAGGTCTGCACCCGCCGCGTCGGTACGGCGTCGGATCATCAGCAGGGTGGACAGGCCCATGGAGTCGACGCTGTCGAGACCGGTGAAGTCCACGCGCAGCTCACGGAGCCGTCCTTGGGTGGTGGACCTGTCAGCGAGGTGCTGGTCGACGGTCCTCATCAGTTCGTCGCACGTCTCGTAGTCGAGATCTCCGCCGACATGGATCACCAGTGCGGTGGGCTCGGCCTCGACGGTCAGCGTGAACGTGGGGGGATGCGAAGTGGTCATACGGGCTTTCCGGGGCCGGGGATCTCGGGTGTCGGCGTTCGGGTTCCGAGCGCCTCCCGCGCGTGGGCCGGCATGCGGCGGGCGCGCGGGAGATCCTTGAGCTGCAGCCACGCGCCGGTGATCGCGCCCGGGAAGAGGACGGTCGCGGCGGCGTTCAGCTCGACCACGCCACCGGACGGGTCCGCGACGACCACGGGATAGGGGGCGGAACCCCACGTGGCGCCCGGACCGGCGCCGCGCGGGCCGGCAGGAGGCTGCGGGGAAGTGTCCACGAGCAAGGGCCCGCGTCCGCGGGCCCACCACCTTTCGGAACGACAGACGGTTTCCGTCCGACAACCATCTCGCGGCGGACCGTGCCCCTGCAAGTCACCCACGCGAAGTCGCACGAACAGGGGGCACCCCGGCCGGGGTTCCGTCGCGTCCGCCCACCGACGGGACCCCGCCCCGGCGGTCAGCGTCGACGGCTGCGCGTCGCCCAGCCACCGCCGACGCCGGAAAGGTGAAGAGCGAGCAGGGCGAGCCCTATGAGCATCACATTTGTCGACGTGAACACGTCATTCGTCGAAATGTCTGCGGCGTTGATCAGGAATGCGATGAACAGCAGTACGGCGGCGGCGATGCCGAGCATGAGATCTCCCTCGTGGATGGTCGTCTGTCGAAGTGATGGGATCCGGATGCCCCGAGAAAACCGCCCGACACTACGTCGCGTGACGAATGGGCTGCATCCGCCCCGCGCTCCCACCGGGAAGACAAGTGGACCTCCCCCGCTCCGGGAGGCGCCCGCCTCGAACTCCGCGAAAGGGACGTTCCATGGTCGAAGTCGAACGCACACTCACCCTGCACCACCCCCTGCCGGAGGTGGTCGCCTACCTCGCGGACTTCTCGCACGCGGAGGAGTGGGACCCGGGCACGGTGAGCTGTCGTCCGACCAGGGCCGGTGCCCCCGTCGCCAAGGGCGCCGAATGGCACAACGTCTCGAGGTTCCGCGGACGGCGCACCGAACTCCGCTACCGGCTGGTCCGCCTCGAGGACCTGCGGCTGACTTTCGTCGGGCGGAACCGGAGCGCCACCTCCACCGACGACCTGACCTTCCGCGAGGAGAACGGCGCCACCCTCCTCACCTACCGGGCCTCTGTCGAGTTCCGCGGCGTGGCCCGGCTGGCCACTCCGTTCCTCCGCGGAGAGTTCGAGCGCCTGGGAGACGGGGTGGCCGACCGGATGCCGCAGGCGCTGAACCGTCATTTCGGCTCCACCGGTGGCTTGCCGGGCTGATCCCGCCGCTCCACGAAGACGGTGCAACCGCGCGGTGGCTTTTCACGGAATAAAGGGGCGCAATAGGAAGAAAAGGGGCGCTCGTCCGCAGGTGCCCCTCCCCCGCCCGAAGGGACGAGCGATGAAGCTCCAGGACGAACTGCCCGTCGACCACCAGCTGACCGCCGTGTACCGATGGGGCGCCGCCTTCTGCGGGGTGGTCCTGCTTGTTTTCGGCGTCCTCGGCTTCGCCGACGAGCTCAGTCCGTTCGACACGGACGGGGAGAGCATCGCGGGCATGTCGACCAACGGCGCCCTCAGCCTGATCTCCGTGCTGGTCGGCCTGGCCCTGATCGCCGGCGGCGTGATCGGAGGGAACATCGCCTCCACCCTCAACATGGTCGTGGGAACCCTGTTCCTGCTCAGCGGCTTCGTCCACATCTTCATCCTCGACCGGCCCGCCAACGTCCTCGACTTCGGCATGACCAACGTCATCTTCAGCTTTGTCATGGGGCTGGTGATCCTGACGTTCGGCATGTACGGGCGAGTGTCGAGCAAGCTGCCGCACGACAACCCGTACTGGCAGCGTCGTCACCCCCGCGAAGCCGCCCAGGAATCCCTCGCCCGGCGCAAGCGGCAGACTCCGGGCGGAGCGCTGCCGACCGGTACGACGCGGACGGCCCTCCGCGGGCCGACCGGGGCCTCCGGCCCGCACCAGGGCAACTGAGCGGTCCGCTCCCGCCGGGACGCTGACGATTCGACGACGCCCCGCAGGGCAGGCCGACCGGGGAGCCGACGGGCGACCCGGCGGACGACGAGGGGTGCTCGCCCGGGCCGATCACCCGGGCGAGC
>NZ_JBSFYW010000053.1:0-60076 GCF_053599975.1 Streptomyces sp. NPDC005141
TGCCGCTGCGGCCGAAGGTGTTCTTGTAGAAGTCCCAGGTCTCCGCGGCGCCGTACGCGGCGTCCGCGCCGGCCGTCTGGGTGTTGGAGCCCGCGCCGGTGCCCCAGACGTCGTCGGCGTCCGTCATCAGGGTGCCGGTGCCGGAGGTGCCGTTGTTCAGCGAGTACGTCTTGTGGCTGCCGCGGGTGGAGTCGGTCAGCTGGTACGTCGAACCGGACAGCGTGGTGTTGAGGGTCACCGTGCCGCTGTACTGGGTGTTGCCGGTGCCGGTCTGGACGCCCTCGTACCGCGTGAGTTCCTTGCCGGTGGTGGCATCGGTGACGACGTGCAGCTTGCTCGGCGTGCCGTCGTCCTGGAAGCCGCTGATCACGGTCTCCCAGGCGAGCCGGGGTGTGCCGGTGCCGGCCCAGATGACCTTGCGGGCGCTGTCGGTGGCGGGCTTCTCCGCCTTGAGCGCCTTGGCGGCCTTGAGTGCCTGGGCCCCGGCGGCGGCCTTGGTTACCGACGCGGCGGTGCTCGCGACCTTGATGGTGTGCTTGTTGTTGAAGGTCGTGCTCACCGTGCCGGTGGCCTGCGAGGCCGGCGGGGTGTGGACGACGATGTCGCCGCCGAGCACCGGGAGGCCGGCGTAGGTGCGCTCGTAACGCGTGTGCAGGGTGCCGTCGTTGTCCTTGACGACGTCCTTGACGACCAGCTTCTCCTTCGAGCCGAGGCCGAGGGTGCCGGCGGTCGCCGTGGTCTGCTTGGATGCCTTCTTCAGCAGCGCCACGTGCTGGGCCGGGGTGAGCTCGGCCTCGAGTCCCCCTGTACGCAGGGGGGTTGTGTGGGGGGCGGGCTTGGCGGCTGCCGGGACCGTCTGTATACCGACGGCCAGGAAAGCGGCGGTGGCCACCAGGGCTCCGGCCGCGGTCGCCTGACGGGGGATACGTCTCACTCGTACTCCTACTGCTTCGGCCGCGGTCGGCGGCCGGCGACAGACCGGGCAGACGGGATGTGCTGTCCGGGACGAGCTGAGCAGGGGCGTGCGGGAACGCGACCGCGGGCAGGCCGTGCGCGACCTGCCCTACAGGTGGGGGAAGGATCGCACTCTTGACCTAGGCATGACATGCGCTTGCTGCCAATCGAGGGTTATCCCTACGCCCGGGTGCCGAAACACCTGCCTCGCGCCGCACCCCGGGCGACATCGCCGACAATCGGCCCACGGTCGCACCCCCGAAACGGCCTACGTGGCAAGGGAGTTCTCCGTCATGGACGGGGATCCCGCGGTCGGCCGTAGGCCGCCGTCAGGGCCGGCCCGCTCCCGGCACCTCGACCCGGATGGCGAGCACCCGCCCCGAACCGGGCGTCACCATCTCGGACTCCGTCATACCGCGCCAGTCGGCGGCCACGACGAACAGCGTCCTTCTGTCGTGGCCGCCGAGTACGCAGGCGAAGCCGCCGCGGTCGAGACCGACCCGGTCCAGCACGGCGCCGCCCTCGGCGACACGCACACAGCACCGGCCGGGGACGTCGGCGTACCAGACGGCATCGCCGGCGTCGAGGCAGATGCCGTCCGGGGTGCCCTCCCCCAGGTCGGCCCAGACGCGGCGGCCCGACAGAGCGCCGTCCGGGCCGATGTCGAAGGCGACCAGGCTGTGCCGGTAGGAGTCGGCGACGATCAGCGTGGAGCCGTCGGGTGTCACGGCCATCCCGTTGGGAAACGCGATGTCGTCGGCCACCTGGCGCACCGAGCCGTCCGGGGTGACCAGCGAGACGGTGCCCGGTCTGGACGCCTCGCCCGTCATCGGGTTGAAGTCGGCCCGGTTGACGTAGGTGTTTCCGCGGCCGTCGACCACGATGTCGTTCCAGCCCGGCCGGCCCAGGTCGGCGTACGGGGTCAGCGAGCCGTCGGGCTCCCGGCGCAGCAGCAGGCCGTCCGGGGAGGACACGATCAGCATCCGGCCATCGGGGTGCCGGTCGGTGCACAGGGGCAGCGACGCCACCCGGGCGACCACCTCGCTGTCACCCGCCACCGGATCGAGGGCGACGACCTCGCCCGCGGTCCAGTCGGAGAAGTACAGCCGATCCCCGTGCCAGCGCGGCGACTCGACCAGCCCGTGCCCTTCGAGCAGTGTCCGTACCTCGTACATCCTCATCACAGCCTTCGTTCCGGACCGGCACGACACCGGTGTCCCACCGACTGAACGAACGGGCACCGGCCGGATCGACAGGCCCCTGACCGGACGGCGGCCGAACGGCCGAGGGCTACGCCCACCTGAGGATCTCGGCAGGCCGCGATGATCGTCACATCGTTTAATGACGAAGTCGGAGGTCTCGTCTTCCAGCAGGAGCAGCGCATGTCGGCGACGCAAGCCACTCCAGAGAGCGGGCGGGACAAGCCCGGGAGACTGCGGCGGTTGGGCGAGTGGTGCGCCCGCCATTTCGTGATCGTCATCGTGGCCTGGCTCGTCGCGCTCGGCGTGCTGCAGGGGCTGAGCCGCTCGTTCGGCGGAGAGTACTCGGACAATTTCACCCTTCCCGGAGTCCAGTCCACCGAGGGGCTGGACGTGCTCAAGGAGCACGATCCGGCGGCGGGCGGCTACAGCAGCCAGGTCGTGCTGCGCGACACGCAGAAGCCCCTGACATCGCTGAGTTCCCAGATGAACGAGACGGTCGGCGATCTGCAGAAGCTGCCGCACGTCCTGTCGGCGCAGAATCCGCTGCCGCCCCCCGGGTCCCAGCCGTCCTCGGGCCAGTCCCAGCAACAGAACGTCGGGCCGCTGTCCAGCGACGGGAAGACCGGTTACATCACCGTCCGCTTCGATGTGCAGCCCTCGACCCTCGGCGACGACTACCTCCATGGTGTGGACAGCGCCGTCCAGCCACTGCGGTCGGCCGGCGTCGACGTCGAGTACGGCGGCCCGCTGGGTGAACTGGCCAGGCCCGCGCCGGACGACCGGGTCAGCGAGGCGATCGGCTTCGCGGTGGCGATCGTCGTCCTGCTCGTCGGATTCGGCAGTGTCATCGCGGCGGGTCTGCCGCTGGTGACCGCTCTGGTCAGCGTGGTGGGCGGCCTGGCCATCCTGGGCCTGCTGGCCGCCGCTTTCACCTTCGCGACGGTGTCGCCGACGCTCGCCACCATGATCGGGCTGGGCGTCGGCATCGACTACGCCCTGTTCATGGTCACCCGTCACCGGCAGAACCTCATCGACGGCGCCGATCCGGTGCGGGCGGCGGGCCGGGCCACCACCACCAGTGGCCGGGCCGTCCTCGTCTCGGGCTGCACCGTGATCATCGCCCTGGCCGGACTGTCCGTCTCCGGTGTCTCCTTCATCAGCCTGCTCGGCCTCGCGGCGGCCGTGACGGTCGTCTCGGCGGTCATCGGTGCGTTGACCCTCGTACCCGCGATGCTCGGGCTCATCGGCAAGCACATCGACCGCTATCACGTACGCAAGCCGGTCGCGGAGACGGACGCCGAGCCGGGAGCGCCCGTGCACGGCACCTGGCACCGCTACGCGCAGCGCGTCGAGAGGAACCCCTGGAAATTCCTGACCTGCGGCCTCGTCACGGTGGTCGTGCTGGCCATCCCCGTCTTCTCGATCCAGCTCGGACACATCGGTGACGGCGCGGACCCCACCTCGTTCACGGACCGGCGGGCGTTCGACATCATGTCGGACTCCTTCGGGCCGGGCTCCAACGGTCCGCTGACCGTGGTCATCGACCAGACCGATGTGCCGTCCGACAAGCGTTCCGCGCTGGCGTCGCAGGCTCAGAAGACGCTCAGCGGTGTGCAGGGGGCGGCCACGGTCACGCCGCTGACGGCCACCTCGGACGGAGACGTGCTGGTGGGCACCGTCTTCTCCAAGGTGTCCCCGCAGAACCAGGACACCACGGACCTGACGAACCGTCTGGTCGACGACACCCTGCCGCAGGCCGTGTCCGGCTACTCCGCCAAGGGCTATGTCACGGGAACCACGGCCGCGCAGGTCGACTTCCGCAACATCGTCGCGAGCCGGCTGCCCCTCATCATCGCCGTGGTGGTCGCGCTCGCCTTCCTCATCATCCTGATCGTCTTCCGCGGACTGCTCGTCGCGTTGAAGGCCGCCGTCCTCAACGTGCTGTCCATCGCCGCCTCTTACGGTGTCGTCGTCGCCGTCTTCCAGTGGGGCTGGGGCGGGCCCGCACTCGGGGTGTCGGGCAAGGTGCCCATCGAGAGCTACGTGCCGATGATGATGTTCGCGATCATCTTCGGGCTCAGCATGGACTACGAGATCTTCCTGCTGTCCCGGGTCCACGAGTTCTGGCTGCGCACCGGGGACGCGAAGGCGAGCGTCGCGCACGCCCTGGAGATCACCGCCCGGGTGATCACCTGTGCGGCCCTGATCATGGTGAGCGTCTTCGCCGCGTTCATCGTGAGCGACAACATCGTGGTCAAGATGCTCGGACTCGGACTCGCCGTGAGCGTCCTCATCGACGCGACGGTGGTACGGCTCCTGCTCGTTCCGGCGGTGATGACCCTGCTCGGGGCCCACGCCTGGTGGACACCCCGCTGGCTGGACCGGATCCTGCCGCACATCGACCCGGAGGGCGAGCAGAGCCCTGCCGCTCCCGATCCTGTACCCCCTCCGTCCGCCGGGTGACCCCGCCGGGCGCGCCGACGACCTGCTCGGAGACGCCGGAGACCGAGGTGACGGCCGAACCGCCCCATGAGGACCCCCGGACCTGGGCGCGCGGCCCCCACCGCTGCCGGAGCCGCGCCCCGGGGCCGCGCGCCGCGGCCGCGCGCCCGCCGGCGGGTCAGTGTCCCAGCGCCGCGACGCCCGCGGCGAACTTCTCGTCCAGGTCGCCCGAGGGGGCTCCGGCGACACCGATCCCGGCCACCGGGGCACCCTTGACGGCGACCGGTGTGCCGCCGGCGAGGAACAGCGTGCCGGGGATGTCCTTCAGGTTCGGCGCCTGTGCCAGACGCCTGGCGAGTTCCGAGGTGGGCGCGTTCCAGGAGACGGCCGTGTACGCCTTGCGCTGCGCGGACTCGTACGACTGCGGTCCCGCGCCGTCGCCGCGCAGGGTGACGACGGTGTTGCCGTTGCGGTCCACCACGGCGACGGTGACCTTCTGGTTCTCCTTCTCCGCGGCGTGCAGCGCGGCCTGCGCGGCCTTGGCGGCGGCGTCGACCGAGAGATGGCTGGACGTGACGGTGCTGCCGCTCTTCACGTTCGCCACGGGAGCCGCACCGGCGGAGGTGGCCGGGGAGGCGTTCGCGGACACCGTGCCGAACGTACCGGCGGCGACGGCGGCGATCACGGCACCGCCGGTGGCGATACGAGCGCGGCGGGAGAGCTTCTTCATGAGTCGACTCCAGGTCGGGGAGGGCGGTTCGCTTCTTCAGACTGCTCGCCCTGCTCGACAGCGCCCCGGACATCGAGGTCGTCGGCGAGGCCGGCACGGGTGAGGAGGCGCTCGCCCTGAGCACGAAGCTCACCCCGGACGTAGTGCTGATGGACCTCCAGCTCGGCGACGGCATCGACGGTGTCGAGACCACGCGTCGGCTGACCGCCGCTCCCGGCGAGGGCCCGCACGTGCTGGTCCTCACGACGTACCGACGCCGACATCACCCGCGCCATCGAGGCGGGAGCGACGGGCTACCTGCTGAAGGCCGAACGGCCGGAGGAACTGTTCGCCGCGATCCAGGCCGCCGCCCACGGCCGTACGGCGCTCTCGGCCCCGGTCGCCGGCCGCGTGATGGCCAGCATGCGCAGCCCGCGGCCCACCCTGACCGACCGCGAACGCGACATCCTGACCCAACTGGCCCAGGGCCTCGGGAACCGGGAGATCGCCAGGGCCCTCTTCATCAGCGAGGCGACCGTGAAGACCCACCTCGGCCGGATCTACGGCAAGCTCGGTGTCGAGACGCGAGCGAGCGCGGTGGCCGTGGCGAAGGAGCAGCGTCTTCTTCCGTGACGCGGACAAAGGGACCTGCCGGCGGAATCGGCGTCCTAGCATGGCCGGATGCCCCGACTCGAACCTCTCCGTCCCGATCACGCGCCCGCGCTGCTCGCGTTCGAGCGGGAGAACCGTGCCTACTTCGCCGCGTCGATCCCCGACCGCGGCGATGCCTATTTCGCCGGGTTCGACGCCCGCCATCGCGAACTGCTGGCCGAGCACGCGGCGGGACGGCATCTCTTCCATCTCGTGGTGGACGGAGACGGCTCGATACTGGGCCGGTTCAACCTGGTCGACGTGGCGGACGGCTCGGCGGAACTCGGGTACCGCGTCGCCGAGCGGGCCGCGGGGCGGGGTCTCGCCACGGCCGCCGTGCGGGAGGTCTGCGCCCTGGCCGCGACCTCGTACGGCCTGAGCACGCTGCGGGCCCGCACGACCGCCGACAACGCCGCTTCCCGGGCCGTCCTGGACCGCACGGGCTTCCTCGTCACGGGCGACATCGATCTGAACGGGCGTCCGGGCCTTCGTTTCGCACGGGACCTCCAGGCCGCCGGCAATGGTCCCGCCGGGGCGGACCCCGTCAGGGAATCGGTTCGACCGCGGGATTGATCGGCGACTGGTAGGCGCCGCTGGCCAGCATGCGCACCTCCCCCGCCGGGCTGATCTCGGCGCGGAGAATGCCGGTGGGATCGCTGTACACCGGGTTGCCGCCCGGCCCTTTGATACTCGTCCGTTCGACGACCACCTCGTCCGTCACCATGCTCGAATCCGGTCCGGGATGGGTGAAGGTCAGCCGGTAGCGGTCCACGGTCGTCATCAAGGCCTCCGCGCCGAAGCGACAAATGCGGGTGAAAGTACGTCTCCATGATGCGGCCGGACGCCCGCGACAGCAGCGTCGCCCACGCCGGACAGGCACCCGACCGGCCCGCGACAGCGACGGCAACCGCTCACTATGCGTGACGCCCCTCGCCACCGGACGCCGGGCAGTGTAGACATAGCACATGGTCGGACTATTGGGTCGAACCCGGGCTCAGTCGACCCGCCGCCCCAGTACAGCGCACCATCAGCGTGGGTCACACGAAGGCAAGCACAGGCAAGGCCCGTCCAACGGGCTTCGTTCCGCGCTCAGCGGGCGCAGTGTCGCCGGACAGGTGTTCGTCCTGCAGGTGGTGATCGTGCTGCTCCTGGTCGTCGCCGCGGTGGTCGCACTGGTGCTCCAGGTGCGGCACGACAGCACCCAGGAGGCCCGCAACCGCTCGCTCGCCGTCGCGGAGACGTTCGCCAACACGCCGGGCACCCGCGCGGCGCTGAGCGCCCCGAACCCCACGGCCCTGCTGCAGCCCAGCGCCGAAGCCGCCCGCAAGGCGTCGAAGGTGGACTTCATCGTCGTGCTGAACACCGACGCGATCCGCTACACGCACCCCAAGCCGGACCGGATCGGAAAGAAGTTCGTCGGGACGATCGCGCCAGTCCTGGCCGGGCACTCCATCACGGAGCAGATCAATGGGACCATCGGGCCGCTCGTCCAGGCCACGGTTCCCATCAAGGCACCCAACGGCACGGTCGTCGGCATGGTGTCGGCCGGGATCACCACGGAGAACGTGGGCGGCGCCGCCGACCGCCAGCTGCCGCTCCTGCTGAGCGCTGCCGCTGTCGCGCTCGCCCTGGCCACCGCGAGCACCGCGCTGGTGACCAGACGCCTGCTGCGCCAGACCCATGGCCTCGGCCCGTACGAGATGACCCGCATGTACGAACACCACGACGCGGTGCTGCACTCCGTCCGGGAGGGAGTGATCATCGTCGGCGCGGACGGGCAGCTGATCCTCGCCAACGACGAGGCGAACCGTCTGCTCGACCTGCCCGCGGACGCCGAGGGACGGCACGTCCAGGAACTCGGCCTCGACGCGGACACCGCCGAACTGCTGGGCTCCGGGCGCGTCGCCACGGACGAGGTGCATCTGGTCGGGGACCAGCTCCTGGGCATCAACCAGCGGCCCACGGACCTGCAGGGCGGCCCGGCCGGCAGCGTCGCCACACTCCGTGACTCGACCGAACTGCGCGCGCTCTCCGGCCGTGCCGAGATCGCCCGCGAGCGGCTCAAACTCCTGTACGACGCCGGCGTGGGCATCGGTACGAGCCTGGACGTCACGCGGACGGCCGAGGAACTGGCGGAGGTGGCGGTCCCGCGGTTCGCCGACTTCGTCACCGTGGACCTGGCCGACGCCGTACTGAACGGACAGGAGCCGGACGCGGGCGCCGACCTGCGCCGCACCGCCTCCGTCGGGGTCCGCAAGGACGCGCCGCTCTATCCGGTCGGCGAGCACATCGGGTTCATTCCCTCCACCCCCCAGGCCCACAGCCTCCGCACGGGCGAGGCCGTCGTCGAACCCGATCTCGGCGGCGCCCCGGGCTGGCTGGCCCAGGACCTCCAGCGCACCTCGCAGGTCGTCGACTACGGGATCCACTCCCTGATCACCGTCCCCCTGCGCGTCGGGCCCCTGATCATGGGCGTGGTCAACTTCTGGCGCTCCGAGAAGCCCGATCCCTTCGATGTGGAGGATCTGGCCCTCGCCGAGGAACTCGTCGCCCGCGCGGCGGTCTCCATCGACAACGCCCGCCGCTACACGCGCGAGCACACGATGGCCGTGACACTGCAGCGCAGCCTGCTGCCGCGCAATCTGCCCGAGCAGAGCGCCCTCGACCTCGCCTACCGCTACCTGCCGGCGCAGGCGGGGGTCGGCGGCGACTGGTTCGACGTGCTGCCGCTGCCCGGCGCCCGGGTCGCGGTCGTCGTGGGCGACGTCGTCGGTCACGGACTGCTGGCCGCCGCGACGATGGGGCGGCTGCGTACGGCGGTCCACAACTTCTCCGCGCTCGATCTGCCGCCCGACGAGCTGCTCGGGCTACTGGACGAGCTGGTCGGCCGTATCGACCAGGACGAGCTGCCGGAGGACAGCAGGGCCGCCGTCACCGGCGCCACCTGCCTGTACGCCGTCTACGACCCGACGACCCGGCGCTGCACCGTCGCGCGGGCCGGGCACCCGCCGCCGGCCGTGATCCGTCCGGACGGCAGCGTCGAGTTCCCCGAGGTGCCGGCCGGGCCACCGCTCGGCCTGGGCGGTCTGCCGTTCGAGACGGCCGAACTGGATCTGGCGGAGGGCAGCCGGCTGGTGCTGTACACGGACGGGCTGGTCGAGGACCGGGAGCGGGACATCGACGTCGGGCTCGAACTGCTGCGCACCGCGCTGGCCGGAGCCGACCGCTCGCCGGAGGAGACCTGCCAGGCCGTCCTCGACGCCCTCCTGCCGGCCCGGCCGAGCGACGACATCGCCCTGATCGTGGCCCGTACCCACGCCCTCGGTGCCGATCGGATCGCCACGTGGGAGGTGCCGTCCGAACCGGCCGCCGTCGGTGAGGTGCGCGCCTCGGTCAGCCGGAGGCTGGCGCAATGGGGGCTGGACGAGATGGCGTTCACCACGGAGCTGATCCTCAGTGAGCTGGTGACCAACGCGATCCGCTACGGCAATGGGCCCATCGGGGTCCGCGTGCTGCTGGACCGCACGCTGATCTGCGAGGTCTTCGACGCCAGCAGCACCTCTCCGCATCTGCGGTACGCGGCGACGATGGACGAGGGCGGGCGCGGCCTGTTCCTGGTCGCACAGCTCGCGGACCGCTGGGGCACCCGCTACACGCCCGAGGGCAAGGTCATCTGGGCGGAACAGCCCCTGCCCTGAGCCGGGCGAATCGGGCACAGGGCACAGGGCACACGGCACACGGCACACGGCACACGGCACACGGCACACGGCAGCTTCATCGGCGAGCGGTGGGCCAGGAAGCGAGTCGGAAGCAGGCAAGCGCCCGGTCGAGAGGGGGGCGAAGCCGGACCCGACTCGGGGACAGACCGTGGTTCAACTCGACCGAGGACGCGTCCGCGCCTACGCCGGACTCGACTCGCCCGAAGGCGCCCCGGCCAGGAGAGCGACGTCTCTCGACCGGACTCGACCATCAGGCAGGAACGAGGAACGGCGGGCCGGGACTTCGACCAGGCAGAAGTCGGCAGCGAACGGCCCGGGCTCAACCGGGAGGAGGCGGACCCTCCCGGGCGTCCGACTCCCCCACCGGTGCCGCGCGCGCCGACTCGCCCGCCGCGTCGTCGGATCCGTCCGCCGGGGTGAGGGAAGCGGCGCCTCCCTGGAGCCGCTCCAGGTCGGAGGGGCGCACCTGGATGACGATCAGGGCGACCAGCGCGGCGAAGACCGCGAAGATCGCGGCGGCGACGAACGCTCCCGAGATGCCGGACGTCAGCACCTGGTCGCTCCAGGGCGCCGGCAGCTGTCCCGTCCTGCGGAACTCCAGCCGCTGGGCGGGGGTCGCGGTCGACAGGAACTTCGCGACCTGGTCCGTGGCCTCGTTGCGGCTCGCCGTGCCGAAGACGGTGACCAGCACGGAGAGGCCGAGGGAACCGCCGACCTGCTGGGTGGCGTTGAGGATGCCGGAGGCGGCACCGGTGTCCTTGGGCTGGACTCCGGACACCGCCATCAGCGTCAGCGACACGAACTGCAGGCCCATGCCGAATCCGAAGACCAGGGTGGGTCCGAGGATGCTGCCGAGATACGTGCTGTCGACGTCGGTCAGGGTCAGCCAGCCGAGGCCCAGGGCGGACAGGATCGCGCCCACGGCCATGAAGGGTTTGGGACCCCACCTGGGCAGCAGGTTCGAGGCGACACCCGCGCCGACCGCGATGATCGCGCTCACCGGCAGGAAGGCGAAGCCGGCCTTGAGCGGGCTGAAGCCCAGGATGTTCTGCACGAAGAGGGTCAGGAAGAAGAACATTCCGAAGATCGCGGCGGAGAGGCTCAGCATCATCGCGTAGACACCCGAGCGATTGCGGTCGCGGAACATCCACAGCGGTGTGATGGGCTGTCTCGACCGGCGTTCGACTGCGATGAACGCGATCAGGAACACCAGCGCCGCCCCGAAGGCCGCGAGGGTGACGGAGTCGCTCCAGCCCTCCTCCGAGGCCCGGATGAAGCCGTAGACGAGCAGCACCATGCCCAGCGTCGAGGTGAGGGCGCCCAGGAAGTCGAAGTGGCCCGGGTGACGCTCGGACTCCTTGATGTAGCGGGGGGTGGCGAGCACGATCAGCAGGCCGATGGGGATGTTCACGAAGAACACCCAGCGCCAGTCGAGCCACTCGACGAGGATGCCGCCCGCGAGCAGCCCGATCGCGCTGCCGCCCGCGGAGACGGCGGCGAACACGCCGAACGCCCTGTTGCGCTCGGGCCCTTCACGGAAGGTGGTGGTGATCAGCGACAGGGCGGTGGGTGAGGCGATGGCCCCGCCGACGCCCTGCAGCGAGCGCGCCGCGAGCAACTGCCAGGATTCCTGGGAGAGTCCGCCGAGCAGCGACGCGAACACGAAGAGCAGCACACCGAACATGAAGACCCGGCGTCTGCCGAGGATGTCTCCGGAGCGTCCGCCGAGCAGCAGCAGTCCACCGAAGGTCAGCGTGTAGGCGTTGATCACCCAGGAGAGGTTCTCGGTCGAGAAGCCGAGCGAGGTCTGGATGTGCGGCAGTGCGATGTTCACGATGGTGATGTCGAGGACCACCATCAGCTGACACGAGGCGATGACAAGGAGTGCGATACCGCTGCCTCGTCCCCGCTTCGGGGATTCGGCAGACTCGGAGGATGTCATGTGATCGGCCGTCATGGGGGATGGCCCTGCATCTCGGGTCGCGGTGGACGTGGATGTCCACTCCATCGACGTTAAGCCTGACCGCTCCGCCTCACCAATCGATCAACGGGCCGGGCCCGGCCCTGTCTCACCTGGCCAGTCGGCCCAGCAGCGAGGAGGCGGACAGGATGCCGAGGGCGGCGGCCACGATCAGGACGCCGTAGTCGAGAGCCAGGTGCGCGGGCGTCCCGAGCAGCAGACCGCGCAGGGCGTCGACTTGGTGGCTCAGCGGGTTGACCCTGCTCACGGCCTGGAGCCAGCCGGGCATGACGGCCACCGGATAAAGGGCGTTGGAGCCGAAGAACAGCGGCATGGTGATGGCCTGGGTCAATGCCGGTCCACAAGGTATTCACTGTCGCCCGTTGCCCGGCAGCCAGAACTGCCAATGCATCTCAAGCGCGCACCAGCCTGCGTCCGAGGGACCACGAACGCGATCCGAACCTGCCCACCCGGTGTCAGTGCGTAGCCGGCCCGTGACTCTCCTGGATGCCGCCGTCCTCGCCCCTCAGCCCGCCTCGGCCGGAACCCGTCCGGTCCGGATGGCGTCGACCAGGGCCTGGTGGTCCTTCTCGTTCTGGTCCGCGTACAGCTCCGCGAACGTCGCCAGCGCGCGCTCGAAGGCGTCGCTGCTCCCCAGGTAGGCGGCGATCGCGATGCGGTCACCGGAGCGGGCGTGGGCACGAGCCAGCGTGGCACCGCAGAGCCGACCGAACAGAGCCATCCTCTTGGGCGACATGTTCTCGGCGGTGGCAATGCCTTTCCAGTCTCGCAACTGGCGGGCTGAATCGCGGTTCCCTGGCGCTGGACGGACTGATGCGCAGTCCACGTGCTCAGTCCATTGCGGATGCCAGTTCACGGCTTCGGCCTCGGTGAAAATCGCCGAAGACTCCCGACGGACCCGATGCGTTAACCGGTCCGACCGCTCTCAATGTCGGAAGAAATGGTCCAAGGATCCCTTCCCGGCCCACCGATCACGGCGGATGAACGAGGCGTCAGTTACTGACATGGGTACGGATGCTGTGCAGGGCGCGGCGTTTCACCAACCTGATTGCCGGGCCACTGATCCAAAGCAACGGGGTGACCAGCGGGACCGCCTCGATCGCCATCGTCCAGGTGAGCCGTGATCCGGTAGGTGTGGCCTCGACGATCCAATCCTCTGCAGCACGGCGGAGCCCAGGAGCAGAGGCCGCGAGAACACTGAACGTGTACCGATGCTCTTCTTCCCAGCGGAAGAAGCGTTCACGAACGGTGAATACTCTCAGCAGCGTGACATCGCGTACTGTCCCGACGCCGAACGGGCGCGGCGAACGCCAGCGCAGACCGGTGAACACCCGCACCCAGTGGACCAATTCCTCGCCCGTCAGAACTTCCCAGATTCGCCCTACAGATGCTCCTGTTTCCACAGAATTCGAGTAGCGGAAGGTGGTGGACGTCAGAAATTTGTCTCCGCTCTCCGCGAGTGGGTGCCAGTGCCGATCCATGGAATGCGACCTTCCCTCGCGTGCGCGAAGCACAGATCAGAGATCTTGCTTCTGGTCGCTCGAAGTCTCACACGACCTGGAAAAGAGTCGGCGACATCACCTTCACCTGTCCCAACTCTCATGATGCTCCACGGGGCTCGAACCGGCGCGGGTCGGGGCCATCTTCCCTGGGCAGCCGAAAAGCACTTCCGCGTCATTCCCGACTCCGCATCTGTGATGCAACTCGCCCGCCCCGGGTACCGGTTGGGTCGCCAGCGAACCACCGGAGCCCCAGTGGCAGCAACGGGGTCGCGAACCTAGCATGAAGAGAGTGCTGCCACGCCCAGCAGGTTACGACCGGGCTGTGCAATCGACCGTGAACCCTCTTCAGTGCATGCCGAAACGAATTCGCTTCACCGGGGAGGGGCCGCAGCAACTATTTGGAACGCACACTTTCCCGAGCAGCCCCGTACGCATCTCGCACGGGCGTAGCCGAAGAGCGTCCTAGGAGACGGACCAGCACGGTGCGCGGCGGTCGACATCGCGCATGTCAACCGGGACGCGTGCCTTCCCACCCCAGCCGATCACGAGGGAAGGCACGGGTGGATCCACCGAGCACAGG
The DNA here is from genome assembly GCF_053599975.1 of Streptomyces sp. NPDC005141. Lineage (NCBI taxonomy): Bacteria > Bacillati > Actinomycetota > Actinomycetes > Kitasatosporales > Streptomycetaceae > Streptomyces > Streptomyces sp. NPDC005141. The sequence continues at coordinate 13,741 of NZ_JBSFYW010000053.1, forward strand.
GCCATCCGCCGAACCGCCCAGAGACTCGGCGGGAAGAGAGGACACGCACGATGCCAGTCAACGAGTACAAGCCGGGGCATCCTTTTCCTGGAGTGATCGGGCGTACCACGGATCTCTCCAGCCCCGCGTGGCCCGAGCCGCCGGGAGCCCCGGCCGGCTCACCCAACGTGCTGACGATCGTGCTCGATGACACGGGTTACGGACAACTGGGCTGCTACGGCAGTCCGATGAAGACGCCGCGCCTCGACGGGCTGGCCGCCAATGGGCTGTTGTACAACAACATGCACACCACCGCGCTGTGCTCCCCTTCGCGTTCGTGCGTCATCACCGGCCGCAATCATCATGCGAACGCCATGGCGGCGATCACCGAGCTGGCCACCGGCTACCCCGGCTACAACGGCAACATCCCGTTCGAGAACGGGTTCCTCTCCGAGATGCTGCTGGGGCACGGATACAACACCTACATGCTCGGCAAGTGGCACCTGATGCCCTCGGCGCAGGAGTCCCCCGCCGGCCCCTACACCCGCTGGCCACTCGGTCGCGGCTTCGAGCGGTTCTACGGCTTCTTGGGCGGAGACACGAACCAGTGGTATCCGGAGCTCGTGTACGACAACCACCAGATCGATCCCCCCGCCTCGCCGGAAGAGGGCTACCACTTCACGACAGACCTGACGGACAATGCGATGCTCTTCGTCTCCGACGCCAAGCAGGTAGCGCCCGACAAGCCGTTCTTCCTTCACTACTGCCCCGGAGCCACCCACGCCCCGCACCACGTACCGCGGGAGTGGGCCGACCGCTACCAGGGCCAGTTCGACGACGGCTGGGACGCCTACCGCAAGGTGACGTTCGCCAACCAGAAGCGGCTCGGGGTCGTACCCGCCGACGCGGTTCTCTCGCGCCACGATCCGGACGTCCCCGAGTGGGACTCCCTGTCCCCGGACGCCCGTCGGCTCTCCGCCCGCATGATGGAGGTCTTCGCCGGCTTCCTGTCCCACACCGACTACGAAATCGGGCGATTGCTGGACTTCCTGCAGGAGATCGGGGAACTGGACAACACGCTGATCATGGTCGTCTCCGACAACGGAGCGAGCGCCGAGGGTGGCGTCACCGGGACGACCAATGAGGCGCAGTTCTTCAACAACGCTCCCGAACCGATCGAGGACAGCCTGGCGGCGATCGATGAACTCGGCGGTCCTACCACCTTCAACCACTACCCCTGGGGCTGGACGTGGGCAGGCAATACACCGTTCCGCCGCTGGAAGAGGGAGACCTACCGCGGCGGCGCCAGCGACCCGTTCATCGTGCACTGGCCGCGCGGCATCAAGGCACGCGGGGAAGTGCGCACCCAGTACGCACACCTCGTGGACATGGTCCCCACCGTGCTCGACGTCCTCGGGATCGAGCCCCCCGACACCATCAAGGGCGTTACCCAGTCGCCCCTGCACGGTGTCAGCTTCGCCCACACCTTCGACGACCCTGCTGCGCCGACACGCCACCGCACCCAGTACTTCGAGATGCTCGGACACCGTGCCATCGACCACGACGGATGGCGCGCCGTATGCCCCTGGCCGGGTCCCTCCTTCACCGAGGCCTCCCGGCCATTCGGCACGCCCATCAGCTCGGAGACGCTCTCCGAGCTGGACGCGCACGCCTGGGAGCTTTACCACATCGACGAGGACTTCGCGGAAACCCGTGACGTCGCCGCGGACCACCACGCCAAGACCATCGAGCTGATCTCCCTGTGGTACGTGGAGGCCGGCAAGTACGGCGTGCTGCCGATCGATGGCAGCGTCCTCGCAAGGATGTCCACAGAACGTCCCCACATCGGCAAGGAGCGGACCAGCTACACCTTCCGGCCCGGCACCCAGTCGCTGCCGCCCTCCGTCGCCCCTCGCGTACTCAACCGTCCGCACAGCATCACCGCCGAAGTGGAGATCCCCGCCGACGGCGCCGAAGGCGTACTGATGAGCCAGGGTTCGATGGCCGGCGGCTGGAGCTTCTTCATCAAGCACGGCAAGCTGACGTACGTTCACAACTACGTCTCGAGGGCCCTCTACATCGTGTCCTCCGAGGGCCCGGTGCCCACAGGCCGTCATGAACTGCGCTTCGAGTTCGAACCGACGGGCAAACCCGACCTCGCCGCGGGCAAGGGCACACCAGGACGTGCCGAGCTCTACGTCGACCGGCACCTGGTCGGAGCGGCCGAGTTCCCCGTGACCACACCCGTCATGTTCAACCCCGGCGGCATGACCTGCGGCGCCAACCCCGGCCAACCGGTCACGGCCGACTACCAGTCGCCGTTCCGGTTCACCGGGTCGATCCACACGGTGACCATCGACCTGTCGGGCGAGCTGATCACCGATGCGGACAGCGAGATGCGTATGCACATGGCCCGGCAGTGAACCGGCTGGGAGGAGCGCGCGCCGCCGGCTCGGCCGAGCTACCCGGCAGCTCTTCATGACCTCAGCATCTGTGCCGCCGCCCACCTTGGTCACTCGCCGGCGTGTGGCTTTACAGCGGGCAGCTCGGCTTCGTCATGTCCCTTCTCGTGCGTGTCGGGCCGACAGCGAGGCTCGGATCAGCGCCGGTCCCGGCGGTCCTCGCGTCGGTCCTCCCGGTCGTCCCGGCGGTCCTCGCGTCGGTCACTGCGGCGACCGACCCCGTGGGCGACGACAGCTGCCGTACCCGCGACAGCCGCGGTGCGAGCAACGGGGGCGCCGATGACCCCACGTCGTCCTCTGCGCATGGGTCCGATGGGCATCTCACTCTCCTCCTTCGTCGGCTTCGATCGAGGCCAGGATGGCCTGAATCGGAATACGTCCGTTAGCGATGAGCTGGCCTCCCGAGCGGCGAGCGGCTGCGGCGAAGGGCCCCGCCCACACGTTCTCCCAGACCAGCACCCCGGCTGTCGTGCCGGGCTCCATGGCTGCGGCCAGATTGACGACGTCCTCTTCGGCGAGCAGGCCGGCCAGCTGCGCCTCTGCAGCGCGCAGTTCGCCGACGTTGTCGAGGTCATCGACCTCCAGTACGTCCAGCTCGCCGTCCGCCCCCTTCGTCAGGATGATCAGGTCCAGGACCCGGATAGTCCCCGAGGCGACCAGCTTGTCGATCTCTGCGGCCATCTCGCCGGTGAAGTGCGAAGTGGCCGGTGGGAACTCGACGACGAGGTAGTCGACCGGTCCCAGTTCGTCAGTGTCAGGTGAGGTCATGTCCGTGCTTCCGTTCTCTCGATGGGCACCCGTCCGACTTCAAGGGCCTTGCCGGTGGCCGGTAGGTTGTGCGACCTCACGTTCGGACCTGGCGGCCGCACCCGGTTGTTCAGGATCGCGCCGGGTGTCCTGGGACCGGCCGCCGGACGTCAGCCGACATCGCCTGCGGCTTCCCGGACGGCCTTGTCGATGTCCTTCGAGCTCACGTCCAGTTCCTTGGCGACCTTCTTCTCCGCCTTCAGCTCCGCCTTCTCCACGGCCTGTGCGACGGTGCTCTCGCCGACGATCACCAAGGCGGCCTGTCCGGCGTCGATGATCTCCCCGAACTCCTTGACGTCCGACCGGGACATGCCGCGCCACAGGTGTCCGCTCACCCCGCCCACGGCCGCCCCGACGACGGCGGTACCGATGATCGCCGGCGGGAACAGCAGGCCGACGAGAGCACCGACGCCGGCACCGCCCCACGCCCCGCGCCGGGTGGCCGTTTCGTCCTTGTCGACGTGTACCTTCCCCTTGTCGTCCTTGGTGACCACGGAGGCGTCGTAGGTTCCGACGGCACCGATCGCGTGGAGGTCCTTGACAATGTCGTAGTCGGCTCGCGCCATGGCCTCGTTCGGGTAGGTGCCGATGTAGATGAATACTGCGTCGGGCTTCGCCACTGTGTCCGTCCTTGTCTGCCCTCACCGCATCGGGAAGATCGCGGCGATGGGTGTGAACCCGCAGCACGAGTCCCGTGACGGCAGAAACCTGCGGCGATCGGGGTCGTGAGGTCTCGTCCAGCAGCACCAGGATGCACGCCGTCCGCCGAGCGAGCACGCCGGGAAACAGGTGCGGAGAGGCGACGGCGGCCCGGCTCAGGCGGAGTCACACGGTGCAGCCCGTCCTGCCGCCTGGACCAACCTCACCGGCCGGCCCCTTCACCCACTGCCGTTGAACCGCCTCGGCCATCAGCCTTCCGTGGTTCGCCCCTGTGTCATCCAGCGCAACCAGGAGGGGCTTTCCACCCTCTGTGCGAGTCCGCCGACAGAGTGAACGTTGCCTGACGCTGCCGAGGGGCTTTTCCGTGCGCCCGCTCAGCGTCGTCGGGAACGGGGCTCAGCCGGCCGTGCTGTTGGCGGTGAGGCGGGGCCGCCGCGAAGGCCCCGCCAAGGAGAACCGGCCCACACAGGAAAAATTCCACTGCATCGCCTGCCGACATAGTGCGCGCCGACACAGTGGGAGCCACCAACGTTCTACGGGCCGGGCTGGTCCGTCGCAACGCCAACCCGGCGTAACGAGAAGCCCCCGGCTTCAGCCGGGGGAGGAGTCACGGAGTGGGTCGTCACAAGGACGGACGAGGACGGTCATGCCGGTGCCGGCCCGAACGGCGTTGATGTGCTCCCACACGTTCGTGCGGGCGATCGGGTCGAGGCCGATGGTCGGCTCGTCCAGGATCAGCAGCCGGGGTGCGCTGACCAGCGCCTGGGCGGGTTCCAGGCGGCGGACCATGCCTCCGGAGTAGGTCTTGGCGAGCCGGTCGGCCACGTCGGTGAGGTCGACCGCGGCGAGGGCCTGGCCGACCCGGGCCGCACGCTCGCGACGGGACACGTCGAAGACGCGGGCGAAGAGGGCCACGTTCTCCCGGCCGGTGAGTCCGGAGTCGGCGGACAGTTGCTGCGGCACATAGCCCAACAGGCGCCGTACGGCCATGCGTTCACGGGTGGCGTCGTGACCGAAGACGCGGACCTTCCCGGCCGGGACCGGCAGGAGGGTGGTGACGCACCGGATCGCCGTCGTCTTGCCCGCGCCGTTGGGCCCGAGCAGTCCGAACACCTCGCCGTCCGCGACGGCCAGGCCGAGCCCGTCGACGGCGGTGGTCCCGCCGAAGGAGTAGACGAGTCCGGCACAGGACAGGGCGTCCGGGGCGGCGCTCGCCGTCGAAGCCGTCGGGGCCGCCGAAGCCGTCATGCCGGCCGGCTCGGTCGGGCCGGCGCCCTTCGCCCCGGCGCCGTCCGCCGGCGTCCCTCTCCCGGCGGGCGCCGGGCTTCCCCTTCGTGCGGGGTCCGTCCAGCCGCTCTCGTGCCGCTTCATGTCTCCTCGGCCTCCTTGTGCAGGTTCGCCGCCAGCTTGCGCAGGGCCGGCAGGGCGGCCTCCAGGGCGGCACGGTCGGCCTCGTCGAGACGTGCCACCTGGTCGCGTACGAGCACCGCGCGCCGCCGCCGCCAGTCACGCAGCCGGGTGTCGGCCGCGGGTGTGGACGGCAGACGGGCGGCGCGCCGGTCGGCCGGATCCGTCTCCCGGACCAGATAGCCGTCCCGGACCAGCTGGTTGACCGCGTCGAGACCGAATTGCCCGCCAGATAGGACTCCTTGGCGGCCTCCGAAACACCGATGCCGGGCCGGTCGACGACCAGCCGCAGCAGGTCGACCTCGGCGCCGCGCAGCCGCGGTCCGGTCGTGCCGACGCGCAGCCGCCGCCTGATCAGCCTCTGCAGTCCGGCCAAGGTGTCCGCCAGGGCCTCGGGGAAACGCTCCGGTTCCGGTTCCACCTTCCGGCGATAGCTCTGTGTCGAAGGTAATTGCGAAAAGGGAGGGTCAAGAGGTTGCAAGCAGTGCCCGCGAGCCGTTCAGCCGCCCCTGCCGAGGCCGGAAAGGCGCATCCGAACCCGCCCCCGCCGGCGAAGCCCAGGGTGTGTCCGTCATCGAAGCCCGAGGTGTGTCCGTCGTCGAAGCGCAAGGTGTGCACCTCGATTCGGCGGGTAACCGTTGACCTGCTCGCCGGCGTTCCCCAGCGCCGGATGGAACCCGACGGGTCAGTGCCCCTTGGAGGTAACCGTGCCGGCCGAACCAGCTCCTGTGTCCATCGACGTGACCCCGTACGGCGAGGGCATCGCCCTGGTCACCGTCGCGGGGGAACTGGACGTCGAGACGGCCCCCGAACTGCGCAACCGGCTGGCCGACCAGATACGCGGCGGACATCGGCACCTGCTGCTCGACCTGTCCGCGGTCCCCTTCATGGACTCCTCCGGCCTCAACGCCCTCCTCAAGGCGCACGACGAGACCGGACGCGCGGGAGGCAGCGTCTGTCTCGTGTCCCCGGCGCCGGTCGTCAGGCGTGTCCTGGATCTCACGGGCGTCAGCCTCACGATCGCGTCGGTGGACGGTGTCGACGCCGCACTCGCCCACATCGGCGAGGGGACCGCCCGGCACTAGACCGGGACCGCCCGAAACCCCCGAACCCGGTAGCCCCGCCGGCGACGCCAGCGCACCGGAGTCGTCGGACCTGCGAAGAAGGACATGACAGCGAGATCACGCGCGTGACAGTTGTCATTTGACAACTATGAACGTGAGGCAACAAAGTGATCGCCCTCGGACAGGGGAAAGGACCTGAGATGGTGCGGTGGGTGAGGCAGAGCGCCCGCGCGCGGCGACCGCGCCGCGCGGGCACGCCGCGGCGACCGGCTCGCGACCTGGGCCGACGCGCGGGTCAGGCCGAACGGGCGTCCACCGCGTCGCCCTCGTGGAGCTGCGCCGCCGCGGCCGCGCAGAAGGCCGCCAGCCCCTCCACCAGCGCCGTCCGCCCGGCGGCCGGCATCTGCGCGAGCACCGCTTCCACGGCGTGCTCGCGACGTGCCCGCAGCTCCGTGAGGAAGGTCCGGCCCCGGGGGCTCAGGAACAGCCGCAGTTCCCGGCGGCTGATGGCACTCGGCGTCCGCTCGATGTACCCCACGGCCTGCAGCCGGTCGCAGAGCCTGCTGGTCGAGGGAGGCGTGGAGCCCAGCGCGTCGGACAGCGTCTTCAGGTTGATGCCCTCGTCGTGTTCCAGGATGAACAGCACCCGCAACTGGGAGGCGGAGACGGGAGCCGTCGAGGCGCGCCCCCAGAGGATTTCCAGCAGCTCGGCCGCCTCGGCGGTCACGCGAGCCACCTCACCGGGGTGCGGACGCGGGCCGGAGGAAGTCACCGTCTCACTCTCCCAGTCTTCTCTGGCACTGGCAGCCCGTCGGGGCGGCAACAGGGACAAAACAATAGATACCGTCACCCACGCGTGATGGACCGGCTCCCCGGAGCGTGGACCCGGCATCGTACTAGTCGAAGATTGGCGTATCCGACATCGTGAACAGATTCGTCGCCGCGGAGCGGGCTTTGCGCACCGCGGCACCCCACCAGTTGCTGGACGCGGTCCGTGACGTGCTGTGCGGTCGCTACGCGGCCGAGTCCGTCGAACTCTTCATGGCCGACTACGGGCTCACCGTGCTCCAGCCCGTCTCGGTGCTTCCGCACACCCTGGAACCCATTCCGGTGCACAGCAGCCCCGCGGGCCGGGCCTTCGGGGCGCAGGAACCCTTCGTCGAGGAAGGCGCGGGCGACGGCGTACGGGCGCACCTCCCGGTGACGGTGCGCGGCGACCGGCTCGGCGTCCTGTCCGTCACCCTGCCCTCCACGGCGCGCGACGAGGAGACGCTCACCGAACTCGCCGACATCGCGGAGATCCTCGGCCACGAGGTGCTCGTGGCCGAGCGCGACACCGACCTGTATCTCCAGGCCCGCCGGAAGGACCGGCTGACCCTGGCCGCGGAGATGCAGTGGCAGCTGCTGCCCGGCCGCTCCTGCGCGCGGCCCGAGTACGAGCTCGGCGCGCAGCTGGAGCCCGCCTACGCGATCTTCGGCGACAACTTCGACTGGTCGGCCAGTGCCGACCGGCTGCTGCTCTACGTCACCAACGGAATGAGCGAGGGCATCGAGGCCTCGCTGCTCACCAATCTCGGCATCAACGCGCTGCGCAACGCACGCCGCGCCGGCATCTCCCTCCAGGACCAGGCGGCACTCGCCGACCAGGCGATCTACGCCCACTACCGCGGCCGCGCCTATCTGTCCGTGCTCATGATCGACATCGAGCTGTCCACCGGCCGGATGCGCGTGATCGACGCGGGATCGCCCCAGATGCTGCGGCTGCGCGGCCGGACCGTCGAACGTGTCGACTTCGAGGCCCAGTTGCCCCTCGGCATGTTCGAGGAGACCGACTACATCGTGCAGGAGTTCCAGGTGGAGCCCGGCGACCGGCTCCTCTTCGTCAGTGACGGCGTCTACGCGGTGGCCGGACCCGGCGGGGAGCAGTACGGGGAGAAGGCCCTGGCCATGGCGATCACCTCCACCCAGCTGCTGCCCGCGACAGAGGTGCCCCGCGCCGTCCTGAGGGAGCTCACCGGCCACCGGGGCAGGCCCAAGCCGGAAGACGACGCCCTCGTGGTGTGTCTCGACTGGCACGGGCCGACCTCCACGGACTAGCCCATCGACGATCCCCCGAAGGCGGGCCGGCCCAGGTCGGCCGGACCGGTGCCGGGCCGCGGGCCTCGCGACGAGAGCGGGTGCCGTAGGCGAGCGGACCATGACTACAGTTGTCGTACGACAATAGATCGCGCCGAATGGCGGATCGCGGATGTCGGCACGGCGCACGGACCAAGGAGAAGAACACGTGGCGGACCACCAGGCAGCGGTACAGCAGGAGTCACCGGCTCAGGAGGTCGGTGACTTCCTGAGCCGGCGCCGCGAGCAGATCGCCCAGCGCTGGGCCGACGAGGCGCTGTTCCGCACCGTCTTCACCGTCTCCCGGGACGAGGCCGTGGAGGCGGGCCGGGCCGTCGTGGAGGCGCTCGCCGCGGTCGCGGCCACGGGCCGGGTCGAGGACCTCGGGGCCGCCGGATTCGCCACCGTGCGCGAACAGCTGGGGCGCATGGCTACCTCCCGCGCGCGCACCGGTGCCACCTCCGCCCAGATCGCCGACGAGGTCGCGGCCCTGCGCCCGGCGGCCTCCGAGCTGCTGAGCGCCGATCTCGCCGATGGCCCGCGCGAGAACGCCGAGGCGTGCGCGGTCACGCTCACCGCGCTGCTCGGAACGCTACGGCTCGTCGTGCTGGAGACGTCTCTCAGCGCCGGACAGGAACTCATCGACCGCCAGCGCCTCCAGCTGCTGGAAGTGGCCACACCCGTGATCAAGCTGTGGAACGGTGTGGTCGCCGTCCCCCTGATCGGCACTCTCGACAGCGCCCGCAGCCAGGTGGTGATGGAGAGCCTGCTCGACGCCGTCGTCAGCCAGCAGGCCCGGTTCGCCATCCTGGACATCACCGGAGTGCCGACCGTCGACTCCCTGGTGGCCCAGCACCTGATGAAGACCGTCGCCGCGGCGCGCCTGATGGGAGCGGAGTGCGTCGTCTCGGGCATCCGGCCCGCGATCGCGCAGACCATCGTCCACCTCGGCATCGACCTCGGGTCCGTGGTCACGCGTGCCAGCCTCGCCGACGCCCTCGCGTACGCCCTGCACCGGCAGGGCATAGCCATCGTCGACCAGGACCGTACCGGCCCGAGCGCGCGGTGAGCGCCCCGATCGCCGGCCCCTCGGGTGCCCATGTGCCCGTCCTCAAGCTCGGCAACGTCCTGATGGTCACGCTGCAGGGCGACCTGCACGACGAGGCGGCCGAACGGCTGCAACGGGACATCGGTGAGGCCATCGCGGCCAGTTCCGTCAGCGGTGTGGTCATCGACATCTCCGGGGTGGAGATCGTCGACTCCTTCCTGGGACGGGTGTTCGCCGAGGTCGCGGCGCACGCGAAGCTGCTCGCCGCGCGGACCGTGGTCGCGGGCATGCGCCCCGCCGTCGCCATCACCCTGGTCGAACTGGGCCTCACCCTGCCCGGGCTGCGCACCGCGCTCGACGCCGAGGAGGCCATGCGGCTGCTCAGCCCGGCGTCGACGCCCCTTCATCACAGCCCCGTACGCCAGGAGAGCCCGTGACGGACACTTCCGGCCGCGTCACCGCCTGCCTGCCGATCCGCACCGACATGGATCTCGCGTGGGTGCGCCAGCACGTGCGCCAGGCTGCCGCACAGCTCGGTTTCGGACTCGTGGATCAGACCAAGCTGGTGACCGCGGCCAGTGAACTCGCGCGCAACACCCTGGTGCACGGCGGAGGAGGCCAACTCGATTCCACCGTCCTGGCGACCGGGGCCGCACGGGGCCTGCGTCTGACCTTCTCCGATCAGGGCCCCGGCATCCCCGACATCGAGCGGGCGCTCGGCGACGGCTACACCTCCGGCGGCGGTCTGGGCCTCGGACTGGGCGGAGCCCGGCGCCTGGTGCACGAATTCTCCGTCGAGAGCCGTCCCGGCGAGGGCACGGCCGTGACCGTGATCTGCTGGACCGCCGGTCCCCCGCGCCCCCGCGAGGAGAGCCGATGACTCGCGTCTGGGACGTACCCGTCCACGACTCCACCCGTGTCCGGGACGTCCGGGTGGCGGCCGAGGACGCCGCCGACCACACCGGGCTCGGCCGCGACCGCCGGGCCGTCGCCGCGCTCGTCGCCACGGAGCTGGCCACCAACCTGCTCAAGCACGGGGGCGGCGGACAGATACTGATCGACACCGTGGACGCGGACCTCGCGGAGCCCGGCACCGGACGCGGCCCGGCTCTCCAGATGGCGGCGATCGACCACGGCCCCGGCATCGCCGACCTCACGACCGCGCTGCGCGACGGGTTCTCGACCACGGCCTCGCTCGGCGCGGGGCTCGGCACCTGCCGCCGTATCGCCGACCACTTCGAGGTGCACACCGTGCCGGGCCGGGGCACCGTCGCCCTGGCCCGGGTCCACGCGGCCCGCAGGGACCGGCCCGGGCATCGCCTCCCGGACACGAGCGCACCGGTGCGTGCGGGAGGCATCAACATCCCCCTCGCGGCCGCCGCGTACTCGGGCGACGCCTGGGCCTGTGCCCGTTCCGGCGACCGGATCACGCTCCTTCTCGCCGACGGCCTCGGTCACGGCCCGGCCGCCGCGAAGGCGTCCGGAGCGGCCGTGGAACAGCTGCACCGCTGCGCGCATCTGCCGCCGGCGGAACTGCTCGGAGTACTGCACACGGCACTGCGTGACACCCGGGGGGCCGCCGTCGCGGTGGCCCGGCTCGACCTCGCGACCCAGCACCTCGACTTCGCCGGGATCGGCAACATCGGAGCCCGGCTGCGTTCCGGCGACACCTGGCGTCCGCTGCTGTCCCACCCCGGGATAGTCGGCGCCCACCGTCCGGCCCGGCTACCGCAGTGCCGGCTGCCCTGGACCCCCGACAGCCTGCTCGTGCTCCACAGCGACGGCCTGCCCAGCCGCTGGGCTCCTCCGCCCGTCGAACCCCTGACTTCCTGGGACCCCGCGGTCACCGCCTCCGTGATCGTGCGGGATTCCAGCAGTGCCGCCCGTCCGGTGCGGGACGACACCACCGTGGCCGTGCTGACCTCCACCCCGCAGGATCACCGATCATGACCCATACCTGGCAGATCACCACGGTCGACGACGCCGCCCGCGCCCGCATCGCCGCCGCCCGGATCGCCGCGGCGCACGGCGTCTCCACGGTGGAGCGCACCCGCCTGGTCACCGCGCTGAGCGCGCAGCTGCGGCAGTGCCTCGTCAAGGGAGGCAGCTGGCTGCTGACCCTGCGGACGACCGCGCCCCCGGAGACGCAGCGCCCCGGCCTGCTCACGGTCACCCTCGACGCGGAGGCGAACGGGGCGGGGAACCGGCCGAGTTGGCGGGTGAGCGTCGGCGTCCCGGACCCGGAGCACGACGACGGTGATCGCGCGGCCCGGGTGCCGCGCGACCGTACGGCCTTCGCCGACGCGCTGCTCAGCGCCGACGAGGACACCTCCCGTGTCCTCGACAAGCTCACCGAGCAGGAGCAGCTGGTCGCCTTCCACCGGGAGGAACTGCACCAGACCAATCAGGGTGTGCTGGCGCTGCACGCCGAACTCGACGCGGCCGGCCGGGTCCAGCGCGAGCTGTTCGGCGCCGAGCGCACGGCCCGTACCGAGGCCGAGAGCGCCCGGCGCAGACTGACCTTCCTCGCCGACGCGAGCGCGACCCTCACCGCCTCGCTCAACCACGAGGAGATCCTGAGCCGTCTGCCGGGGCTGCTGGTGCCGGACTACGCCCGGAGCGTCGACATCTGGCTCTTCGCCGACGACGACAAGTCCCGCAAGCAGACGCCCCGTCCGGCGGCCGCCGTCGTCGCCGCCCGCACCGGCCGCCCGCAGTACGCGGCCGACCACGCGGGCGGTCTGCCGGGCGTCGACGACCAGCCTCCCTCCGCGCTGCACCCGGAGCAGCCCCTGCTGTGCATCCCGCTGCCGGCCCGGCACACGCCCCTGGGAGTGGTGACGCTGACGCCGCCGCGGGACCGGTGGGACGCGGACGACGCCGTGATGCTCGTCGAGCTCGCCCGCAGGGCCGGCATCGCGATCGACCACGCCCAGCGCTACGAGCACAACCGCGACATCGCCGAGACCCTGCAGCGCGCCCTGCTCACGGATCTCCCCACGACACCGGGGCTCAGCCTCGCGGCGCGCTACCTCCCCGCCACCCACGGTCTGAACATCGGCGGTGACTGGTACGACGCGTTCCGCCAGCCCGACGGAGGTCTGGTCGCCGTCATGGGTGACGTCACCGGACACGGACTGCACGCGGCCGTGATGATGAGCCAGCTGCGCACCGCCCTGCGGGCGTACGCCGTCGACGGCGGCACACCGGGCCGGCTCCTCACCCGCCTGCACGTGTTCCTCCACCATCTCCAGCCCGACCTGTACGCCACCGCGGTCATCGCCCGCTTCCACCCGGACGAGACCACCGTCACCTGGGCCGCCGCCGGGCACCCGCCACCGGTGCTGCGGACTCCGGACGGCGATGTGCGCGTCCTGGACGCCAAACCCGGTGCCATGCTGGGCATTCCGCTGCACCAGGAGATCCGCGACCATACGGCGCAGCTTCCGCCGGGATCCACGCTCGCGCTGTACACGGACGGTCTGGTGGAGCGGCGGGCCCAGGGCATCGACCCGGGCATCCAGCGGCTGGCCGAGGCACTGTCCGGCGAGCGCGCGGCGGATCTGGACCACGATCTGGAAGGCTCCGCCGACCGGATCCTGGATCCGATGCTCCGCGATTCACAGCGGGACGACGACGTCTGTCTGCTGCTCTGTCACATCGGCGACTCGGCGAGGCCCCGTATCCCCGAGCAGGCGTCCGCCTGACACCCCGCCGGGCCGCGCGCCGCCACGCGGTCGCCCACCCCTGCCTACTCCCCCGGCCGACGCTCGGCGGCCGTCGTACGGCGTACCCCATGGAACGCGCGCAGCCCGTCCTCCAGACATGTCCGCTGGAGGGGGGTCATCGCCGCCAGTACGGCCGCCAGGTCCAGGGTGCGCCGCTCGCCGATCTCCGCGAGCACCCTGCTGCCCTGCGGTGTGAGCAGCAGGTGGAGGGCACGCCGGTTGTGCGGGTGCGGGATCCGTTGCAGCAGACCCGCGGCCTCCAGCCGGTCGCACAGGCGGCTCGCGGCCGGCAGGGCGATGCCGACGCTGTCCGCCAGGCCGGTGAGGGTGAGTCCGGAGCGGCGGCTGACGGCCTTCAAGGCCTTCAACTGGTGGGCGGACAGCCGTGGGTCGACCGACTGGCCGGCCGAGACCCACAGCTCCACCAGCCCCTCGACGGCGTCCGCCATCCGTGCGGCGGCCGTCTCGGGGCGGGGGCCGGGTGCCGCTGCGCGGTTCACGTCGCCGTCATCCGCCACGGGTCATCACGCGCTCCCCCGGGGCCTGTTCACCACACGCCCGCGGGACGGGCGGAGGGCCTCGCCGCGCGGACGGCGAGCTCCGTCGCGGTCGGCGGTCGCAGCTGGATCGCGGATGATGCTCTTCCTCGGAATCGTCAGAGGCTGCTCTGTCAGAAGCGGGATGCTCAGAGGCGGGATTCTCAGAAGCTCACGACAGCGCGGACGGTCTTGCCGTCCGGGCGGGACAGCACGGTCAGTTCGGAGGAGAGCCGGCGTACCAGCGGCCAGCCGAAGCCGCCCCGTCCGGTCAGGTCGAGCCGCCGCGGACGCGGAGGCTCGGGGTCGTCGTCGGAGACGGAGATGCCGATGCCGTGGCCCTCGTCCCACAGATCCACGCTGCACAGCCGTCCGCGCGCGTGGCGCACCACGTTCGTGACCAGTTCCGAGACCACGAGGGCGACGGCCTCGGCGGCCTCTCGTGGCACCTGGCGGGGCAGGCCTCCGAGAAACGTCCGGGCCATCCGCCGGGCGTGCACAGCGGCCTGCGGATCTCTCTTCAGCCTCGCACCGGATACGGGGCCGAAGTCGCAGGGCGGTTCGACGGTCGTCATCCCTTCACCTCCCATGCCGTGCTTCCCGCCCGTACGCCGCTCAGCGGCGCCACTCCGGGTCCGTCCGGCGTGTCGGGCAGGCTGTCCCCCTTCTTCCCGGACCGCCGGAGCCCATGTCACGGGTTCCCCCACCTTCACACCGTGGTCACAGGAGCCCTCGCCGGGCACCGGACCGGGAGTCGGCCGAACGGTCCTCGTGGCCCGCCGAAGTGACCGGTGCCGATGCGCACGGGCCGCATGCGCAGAGCCGAACACCCAGGGTCCGAAGTCGCGGAGGCCGCACGGGACTGCCTCGGCGGATCGGGGGCACGAGAGCACGCGTCGCGAACGCCCACGGGCGCTTCGGCGACGCGGCTCCCGTGGCGGTCGAAGGGCCGGGCGACCCCGAGGCCGACACGGTCGAGCGGGAGGAGTGGTGGCCCAGCCGGGCAGGTCCCGGCAGGGGCCACCACTCCGCCACGACTCCTCACACGCCCGGAGTGACGGGGGCGGAACACGGCACGGACAACAGGAGACGGCGGATGTCCCAGACCATCACGGCACGAGTCGAGGCGAACGGACCGGTGGACCCGGAAGAGGCGCGACGGCGCAAGCAGCGTCTGCGCAGACGCCTGGAGCGGCTCCTCGGCATCGCCGCGACCGAGGGGAACGAGCTCGTCCCCCTGCGCAACGGCGACCGGATCTTCGCCGCGATGCTCGAAGCGGTGCGGTCCGCCGAGCACACCATCGACATGATGACCTTCGTGTACTGGCGCGGACAGATAGCCCGCGACTTCGCGGCCGCCCTGGCCGACCGGGCCCGGGCGGGTGTCCGGGTACGGCTGCTGCTGGACGGCTTCGGCGCGAAGCGCATCGAGGGGGACCTGCTGCGGTCCATGACCTCCGCGGGCGTACAGGTCGCGTGGTTCCGCAAACCGCTCTGGCTCTCGCCCCTGAAGCAGAACCATCGCTGTCACCGCAAGGCACTCGTCGTCGACGAGCACACCGCGTTCACCGGGGGCGTGGGCATCGCCGAGGAGTGGTGCGGGGACGCCCGCGGTCCCTCCGAGTGGCGGGACACCCACGTCAAGGTACGGGGGCCCGCCGTGGACGGCATCGCCGCCGCGTTCGCGCAGAACTGGGCGGAGTGCCACGACGAGCTCTTCGACGACCGGGACCGCTTCACCGAGCACGACCAGCCGGGTACGGCGACCGTCCAGGTGGTGCGGGGTTCCGCGAGTTTCGGCTGGCAGGACATGCAGACCCTCATCCGCGTGATGCTCGGCTCCGCCGAGGAACGCTTCCGTCTCGCCACCGCCTACTTCGCCCCCGACACCTACTTCGTGGACCTCCTGTGCGCGACGGCTCGCCGCGGTGTCCGGGTGGAGATCCTGCTGCCGGGTCCGCACACCGACCAGCGAGCCTGCCAGCTCGCCGGTCAGCACCACTACAGCGCGCTCCTGGACGCCGGTGTCGAGATCCGCCAGTACCAGCCGACCATGCTCCACACCAAGATCATGACGGTGGACGGGGTGGCCTCCCTCATCGGCTCGACCAACTTCAACCGCCGGTCCATGGAGCACGACGAGGAGGTCATGCTCGCGGTGCTCGACGAGGCGTTCACCGCGGCCCTCGACCAGGACTTCGACGAGGACCGGGAGCACGCCGTGGGCATCGAACCGGGCCGCTGGCGGCACAGGTCCGTGCTCCAGCGCGCCAAGGAGCTGGCCGTCGCCCCGCTGCGCCGCTTCCTCTAGAAGGGGTGGGCGGGCCGCTTCGCCCAGAACGGTCGGGCGGGCCGCTCGAAGCGGGTCAGGTGGGTCGCTCGCCGGTCTCGCAGACCTTGCGGGCGATCTCCCGCAGTTTGATGTTGTGGTCCTGGGAGGCCTTCTTCAGCACGCTGAAGGCCTTCTCCTCGCTGAGGCCGTGGCGCTCCATGAGGATGCCCATCGCCTCGCCGATCTCGTGGCGGGTCTCCAGGGCGTGGCTGAGCTGCTGATGAGTACGGGACGCGGAGAAGGCGACGGCGGCGTGCGAGGCCAGGATCCAGCCGGCGCGCCGGGCCATCTCGTCGAACATGTTCGGGCGGTGCGAGTACAGGTTGAGGGCGCCGAGTTCGTCGTCGTCGGTGAACAGCAGGAAGCCCATCATGCTGCCCATGCCCAGCTTCCTCAGCTCGGGGGCGAAGCGGGACCACCGCTCGTGCGGCTCACGCAGGTCCTCGATCGCATAGACCTGCTGCCGGTCGGTCACCGCGTCGAAGCACGGCCCCTCCCGCAGGTCCTGCTGGATCCGGTCCGCCATGCGCACGACATCGCTGGTCGCGGCCAGCGCGCTGACCTCGCCCCGGCGAACCGTGAGGATGCCGCCCTCGTCGCACCCGTTGATCAGCACTGTCGCGTGCTCCACGATCCGGTCCAGGGTGGCCTGCACCGAGTCCTGCGCCAGCAGATCCCGTGCCATGTCCGCCAAGGCGACGGCAAATTTCTCCCAGACCTCGCCCGACTCCTGCGCCATGGCCCACCCGCTCATTCGTCGATACGCATCCGGCCTTCACCTGGGATTCCATCTTGCCACCCCGGTGCGCCCACCGCGCCGACCGGGTTACGCCGTTCCCTGACGGGCGATATTTCCCCGTGACTCGCTGTGATCGCCCCCCGCGGCCGATCCCACGTCCACGGGATCTTTGCATGCCCGGCCCGTTTCATCCGGGGGATCAAGGGTGACCCGGGAGAGGACCGAACCTCGAAGCACGCGTCCGAATCGACCACAGGAGGCCCTCATGGACAACTGGCGTGATTCCGCGGCTTGCCGCACCGTCGACCCCGATCTGTTCTTCCCCATCGGCAGCACCGGCCCCGCCCTGCTGCAGATCCAGGAGGCGAAGGCCGTCTGCGCGGGCTGCCCGGTCCGCGACGCCTGCCTGACCTGGGCCCTGGACACGGGCCAGAGCGTCGGCGTCTGGGGCGGTGCGAGCGAGGCCGAACGGCGCACACTGGCGCGACGCCGTTCCCGTCGGCGTTCCCAGGACACCCCGGCATAGGCGAGACAGCGCAGAGCGCCGGGCCCTCGCCCTGGGCGGGGCTCGCATCCAGGTGACCGGGTCGCGAGGCAACGAGAGACATTCCGCCGACGAGATCCGAACGAAGGGCGCGATGGACATCGATCCGAATCGGAACAAGAAGTCGTCGTTCGAGGAGTTCGGGACCCTCACCAGCGCGTTCGGCGGAGAGCTGCGCAACGTGACCGACGCGCGGCTGGCCGCGGACGGCTATCTGCGCGCCCTCGCGCGAACGGCACCGCCCTCGGCGCCCGAGCACTGGGACGACATCCTGCTGGTGGTCACCGAGCTGGCCGCGAACACGATCCAGTACGCTCCCGGCCCCTTCGAGCTGCAGATGCGTCCCACCTTCGACGGCGTGCACGTGACGCTGCGCGACAGCAGCACCACCCGCCCCGCGCCCCGCCGCTTCCGCCCCTCGCAGGGCGGGGGCGGCATCGGCTGGCATCTCATCCAGGCGCTCTGCGACCAGGTGAGTGTGATCGTGCGGCCCGGGGGCAAGGACATCCACGCCTTCCTACCCTGGTGAGGGAACGACGTCCGCGTCCGCGAGCGCCGACGCGCAGGTGTCGTTCCGTCCGAGGTGGGCACACGGGTCCGATGAAGGAAGCGTCCCGTCGCACGATCGAGGTGGAGCGTTGAGTCCCGAGCCGGAACCGTCCGAGCAGGAACCGTCCGAGCAGGAGCACGCCGTGTGGGACCGGGTGCGCCGCGCCGCCACCGGGATGAACCATCACGAGGCGAAGGCGGCTCTCGAGGAAGCGCGGAAGGTGACCGAGGACAGTTCACCCGGCGACGGGCAGGCACCCGACGCTCGGACGGAGGCGGACGAGTGGGAACGGATCACCGACACACTCGCCGACCACGCGGGGTCGTACGACCCCGCCACGGACCCCTTCGTCCAGGGGCAGCTGGCCGCCCGGACTCACCGCGCACGGGTGCCGCTGCGACGCGACTGAACACCGCCCGCCCGCGCTGTCAGTGCCCTGCGGAACAATGTTGATCAGCCGGAACGTCACCGCCCCGGCGATGCGTGATCCCACCCGTCCGTCGAAAGGCCGCATGCACATGACGCCGACCTCGCACCGCCGCGCCGTGCCGCGGACCCCGATCGGAGGCCGGTGACCATGCTGCGGCCGCTGCCCCGCACCCGCGCCCGCACCCCGCTCAGCCCCGAAGGCGCCGAGGTCCTGCGTCTGATCACGCAGCGGCGGTTCCCCGTCCGCCTCACGGTGCACGTGAACGGCCGCCGCCGGTACGGCTATTGGCTCCCGCTGGATTCCGCCACCGGGCGCGGCGGTTGCTATGTGGCCCTTCCCACCGGCGAGTGCGACGCCCTGCACGCGGCGGGCCGGATCGTCCTCGGTGACCCTCTCGTCGACCCGGCGAAGACGACGTATCCGGTCCAGGCCGCCGCGCGGACCGCTGCGACGGGTCCGAGTACGCCGACGGGTCCGAGCGCGTCCCGGCACGCCCTGACGGCCTGAGTCCTCGCGTGGACAAGCCCTGAGTCGTCGCGCGGACAAACGAGGTCGTGACGCAATCGGGCCGGCAGGACCGACGGACAGTCGGGCAGTCGGGCAGTCGGGCAGTCGGACAGCCCATAGGACTGGGATTCACTTCCCTGCGGCGAAGGTGTGCCGTCGTCGCCCGCTCTCGTCGAGGTCGAACGAGGCGGGTGCCGCGCGTTCAGCCCCTCGGGCCTGTCGAGAGGGGGACCACGGCCGTGATGCGCTTGCCCCCGTCCCGCAGATTCGAGATGGCGACATCGCTGGCCAGGGTGCAGACGATCATCCACCCGTGGCCGCCGACCCGCAGACGGCCCGCGTCGTCGGTCCGCCGCACGGGCACGGGCAGTCGATCACTTCGGTCGCTCACGGACAGGTGCACCTCCCGCTCGGTCGGTGTCACCTCGAAGGCGGTGACACCGCCGCCGTGGAGCATCGCGTTGGTGACCAGTTCGGAGGCGACGAGCAGGGCGTCGCCGACGGCGGCGTCCTCGTCCCGCGTGTGGCCCCCGGACCGCCCCGCGAGGGCGTGCCTGACCGCCTGCCGTATGTCGGCGGGACTGCCGGGCCCCGACGAGACCACCTGCCGTGAAACGGCCACCGTGCCGGTGGCGGACCTCTGATCCTGCCCGCGCATTCTTCGTTCCTCCGCTCCTGCCCGGAATTTCGCAGGGCCCGTCGCGTAATCCCGCGGCGGGCCCTGTGGAAATGTGGCGGTCATCAGTGCCGGAATACGTCCTTGGCCTTTTCCTTGGCCTGCCGCGCGTCGCCCTCGGACCGCTCGGCCCTGCCCTTCGCGGCCATCCGCTCATTGCCGAGCGCACGTCCGAAGGCCTCCTTGGCCTTGCCCTTTGCCTGTCCCGTCCTGGCACGGGCCTTCTCGTCCTCAGCCATCGCGGTTCACGTCCTCACTGCCCGACCACACGATTCACTTCTACGGCTGACCGTGAATCGAATTCCCAAACCCGAACGCTCGCCCATTCACCGGACTTCACCCGACGGACCGAAATCGCGTCCCTTCTTCGGGCCGTTCCCACGGGCGGCTCAGAGGTCCTTCGGCCCGTCGATACGGACCGGACCTCCCGCGACGACCGACGGGATCGCGGCGAGGGCGACGGACAGGGCAGCGACGGCGTCCTCGCCGGTCACGGCGGGCGGCCGGCCGTCGCGGACACGGGCGGTGAAGTCGGCCAGTTCGGCGACGTACGCGTCGTCGAAGAGATCCTGGTCGTATCGGACGGACTCGGCACCGACACCGTCCGCTCCGTACGAGGAGAGGTGGGTGCGGCGGATGTCGCCGACGGTGAGCATGCCGGAAGGACGCGGGACGACGGCCGCCCCCCGGCGGATAGAACGCCGGGCTTCTCCCCGTACGGGCGTTCGGTCCCCCAGGGGCGACGCGCGTGCCCGAGAACGGCACGCAATCGACGCGTCCCGGCCGCACCACGGGCACTTACCCTCCAGTAATATCGCGCGACAGGCCCCCGGAGGAGGAACCGTGCCACGGTCCGAACGATCACCCTTGTTGCTCGCAGGCCTCTTGGCCACCGCGGGCGTCGCCCACTTCGCCGCACCACGGCAGTTCGACGCCACCATCCCGCGCGCCCTCCCGGGAGCGCCGCGGACCTGGACGTACGCGAGCGGTGTCGCCGAACTCGCCCTGGCGGCCGGGGTGGCACTCCCCCGTACACGCCGGGTCGCCGCACTGGCCACCGCCGCCTTCTTCGTCGGCGTCTTCCCCGCCAACGTCCAGATGGCCGTGGACTGGCGTCACCGTCCCGCGCCGCTCAAGGCGGCGGCGCTGGCGCGGCTCCCGCTCCAGGTGCCGCTCGTCCTGTGGGCCCGCGGGGTCGCGCGGTCCGGGGAGGGACGGTCATGACGTCTCCGCTGAACGTGGGCGACCAGGTCGAGGACTTCACGCTGCCGGACGAGACCGGGGCGAGCCGGAGCCTGTCCGAGCTGCTGTCCGAAGGGCCCGTGGTGCTGTTCTTCTATCCCGCGGCCCTCACCAGCGGCTGCACCGCCGAGGCCTGCCACTTCCGTGATCTGGCCACCGAGTTCACCGCCGCCGGTGCGCGCCCGGTCGGGATCAGCGGTGACTCGGTCGACCGGCAGCAGGAGTTCGCCGACCGGCACACGCTCGGCTTCCCGCTGCTGTCCGACGTGGACGGCACCGTACGGGAGCGGTTCGGGGTGAAGCGCGGCTTCTCGCTGGCCCCGACGAAGCGGGTCACCTTCGTCATAGCGCAGGACCGTACCGTCCTGGAGGTGGTCCGCAGCGAACTGCGCATGAGCGCGCACGCCGACCGCGCGCTCGCCGCCCTGCGCGAGCACCGGGACTGAGGGCCTCCACGGCGCTGCCGCACGGGGCCGTTTCCGGGTAAACGGGCCCCGCCCCTATGCGGATGGAGGGCGGGCCCCGTTCACTGCGCAACATTCTCGGCACCGACCACGCCCTCGAACAGGGAGTGCGACCCGGCAAGTGCGCGACGCGGTACACACCCCGTGTGCGCGCCGCGCTTCCCGTGCGCGGAGTCCGCCGCGCCGGATCCGTCCTCCCCGCGAGGCGCCCTGTCGGGCGCCCCGCCCAGCGGTCATGCTGGACCCGACGAGCCGACGGACGATCAACGGAGCCCCCATGACGGACCAGGTCACACGCCTCGAAGTGAAACCGGCGGCCGGACACATCGGCGCCGAGGTCACGGGAGTCGACCTGGCGGAGGATCTGACCGGCGAGGCCGTCGCCGCGATCCGGGCGGCGGTGCTGCGCTGGAAGGTCGTGTTCTTCCGCGGCCAACGGCTCGATCACACCTCGCACGTGGCCTTCGCGCGCCGGTTCGGCGAACCGATCCGCCTCCGTTCCCGCGGCAGCGCGTCGCCCAAGGACTTTCCCGAGGTCGAGACGACGGCCGACCGTCTCGAGCTGGGCGGGCGGTACGGAATGGAGCACGAGGAGTGGCTGCGCCGGCGCCGCCACTCGCTGCTGCGCGGATGGCACTGCGACCACGGCGCCCGGATCGATCCACCGGCCGCGACCGTCCTGCGCGCCGAGACCGTTCCTCCGTACGGCGGTGACACGACCTGGTCGAACCTGGCCGTCGCCTACGCGGGCCTCTCGGCTCCCGTGCGCGCCTTCGTCGACGGTCTGCGCGCCGAGCACCGGCTGGGGGTCGGGTACCAGTCACGGCCGGGCGACGACGCGTACGCCCGTCATCTGCTGGACCGTCAGATCGCCACCGACCACCCCCTGGTGCGGGTGCACCCGGAGACGGGCGAGCGGGTGCTGTTCGTCAACGGCTACTACGTCGAGCAGATTCTCGGCGTGTCCCGGCCGGAGAGCCGGGCGCTCCTGGACATGCTGCTCGAGCAGGCGACCCGGCCCGAGTACACGGTCCGCTTCCGGTGGGAGCCGGGCAGCGTGGCCTTCTGGGACAACCGGGCCACCATCCATCTGGCACCGAGCGACACCGCCCATGTCGACCACCCCCGGGTCATGCACCGTGTGATGCTGGCCGGTGATGTCCCGGAGGGCGTGGACGGGAAGCCGTCGGCACCGATCGTGGGCAGCGAGCCCGGACTCTGGTGAGCCCGGGCCCTGCAGCGGGAGCGGGGGCTCCTCAGAAGATGCCCTGCCCCGGGACCAGGATTCCTCGCGGGTCGTAGATGTGCCGGGCCGTGGCGAGCCGCCGCCAGGCGGGGCCGAAGTGCTCGCGCCAGTCGGCCGCTCCGAAGGGGACCGAGCCGACCGGGTAGTGGGTGCCGCCGGCCGCGTGGACGGTTTCGTAGGCGGCGCGGTTGGCGGCGAGGAGACGGTCCACGGTCGCGGTGTCGTCCGGCGGGGTCGTGCGCAGGACGGCCAGCAGGTACGACACCGGGTCGTCGGGAGTGCGCAGCAGCGGGGTGTGCAGACTCTCGCGCAGCACCGGGTACAGGAGGACGACGCCGGGGCCGAGGTCGGCCGGGGTGAGGTCCTCCAGCAGGGACTCAGCGAGCGCCGCCGCCGAACGGCCGGGCAGCAGGAGGTTCAGCCACGGGTGGGCGAAGGCCCACAGCCCCGCTGCCTTGAGCGCGGCGACTCCGGCCGCGAGCCGGTCGAGGAAGTCGTAGTACCCGAGGTCGCTCGTCTGCACGCCCGCGGGGTCGTGCCGCAGTCCGCGGAGCAGCGCCGTGTCGTCGGGCGCGGGACCGGCGGGCGGCCCGTAGGCGACGGCTTCGATGACGTAGCCGCGGAAGGCTCCCCCGGCGTCGGGGTTCACCTGGCCCTCGACGTAGTCGAAACGGCCCTCCTCGACGAGCAGGCGCTGGTCCTCGAGGAAGGTGCGCAGGTCGTCGTACGGAAGGAGGTAGTGGCGTACGGTCTCGGGCGCGCGGGCCAGGCGCAGGGTGGCGCCGACGATGATCGCGCACTGGCCGAGTCCGGCGAGCACGGCGAGGAAGAGGTCGCGGTGGCGGGTCGGGGAGCAGCGAACGAGGTCGCCCGCGCCGGTGACGACCTGCAGTTCCCTCACGTTGTCGACCTGGGCGCCCTGCTGGTGGGTCTGGCCGCCGATGCCGCCGACCGACAGGGTGCCGCCGACGGAGAGTTCGAGATAGTCGGTGAAGGTGGGCGGGGTGAGTCCGTGGGCCAGGGTGGCCCGGGCGACCTCGCTCCACTTGGCACCCGCGCCGACGGTGACCGTGGTGCTCCGCGGCCCGACGGAGCCGATGGACGCGAGCGGTGTGGTCTCGATGATCAGGCCGCCGTCGACCTGCGCCTGTCCCTGCGTGGCATGGCCCTGGCCGCGCGGGGCGACCGAGATGCCGTGACGGTTGCAGAAGCGGACCATGGCGACGATGTCGCGGACCGAGCCCGGGCGCAGTACCGCGACCGGACGCCGGTGGACGATGTGGCCGAAGTCGTCGGCGGCCGCCGCGCGCGAGGCGTCGTCGGTGTGCACGCTCCCGTCCAGCGGCGGGAGTCCCGCGAGCGGCCGGTCGCCGGCGGTGGCCGCCCAGCTCCGGGTGAAGGGATCGAACCCGACGACCGCGGCGCCGGCGACGGCGAGGCCCTGCAGTGCGGTACGTCGCGAGGGTGTCCGGGGCATGCGCTCCTCCTGGGGCGACCACGTCAAACGATCAACTTTCGCAGAGTGTAAGGGACTTGAGCGACATCCGAGCCGATTGATCCGATCGGGGGTCCTGCTGCGCCGGTGCCGTGCGCGAACGACGGCGTCCGCCGCCCCGGAGGGACGGCGGACGCCATGGACCGCGGATCTCGGCTCAGTTCGCCGACGGCGAGCCGCTCTCCGGCTCGTCCCCCTTGTCCGGCGTACGGGTGTACCCCTGGAGTTCGAGCGGGCCGTTCGACTTCCCGGCGCTCCTCTCGGAGTTCTGGCCGCCCAGGTTCTGGCGGACCGAGTCGAGGATGGTCAGGCCCTGGGCGACCAGACCGGCCGCTATCTCGCCGAGGCCGTCGGCACCGTTGAGGACGTTGACGTTCGCACCCGCGAGACCGCCCGCCGCCTCCTTGACGATGAGGGGGAGCTGGTCGATCAGCATCCGGTCGAGCGCGACCCGGTCGTGCGACGCAGCCGCCTCGGCCTGGATCTTCATGCGCTCGGCGTCCGCGATGGCGAGCACCTTGATCCGCTCGGCCTCCGCCTCGGCCGGCCTGACGATCTCGGCGACCAGCTGCTGCTGGCGCAACTGGGCCGCGCGCTCGGCGAGTTCGGTCTGCGCGGCGAGGACCTCCTGCTGCGCGTGGGCCTGGGCGAGTGGGCCGGCCTGGGCGGCCTGCGCCTGCGCCCGGTCCACCTCGGCCGAGTACTCCGCCTTCACGATCGCGGTCTGCCGGGCGTACTCGGCCTGGTTGCGCGCCGCGACCTGCTCCGCCTCGACGGAGGCCTGCGTGGCCTGCGCCTGGGCGATCTGGGCCTGGCGCTGGATGGCGGCCTTGTGCGGCGCGGACATCGCGTCGATGTATCCGGTGTCGCCGTCGTCGATCGACTGGATCTGGAGCGAGTCGACGATCAGGCCGATCTTCGCCATCTCCGTCTTCGAGGTGTCGAGCACCTCGGCAGCGAGCTTCTGGCGTTCGGTGACGATCTCCTCGACCGTCATCGAACCGATGATGGAGCGCAGATGGCCCGCGAAGATCCGGCCCGTCAGGATCGACATCTGGTCCTGGTCGGAAAGGAACCGCTGCCCCGCGTTGATGATGCTCTCGGTGTCGTTGCCGACCTTGAACGCGATCACGGCGCGGACGTGCAGCGAGATGCCCTGCCTGGTGACGCAGGTCTCGGTGACCTCTGATTCGCACATCGACAGTGTCAGGAAGCGGGTCTTGCGGAAGACCGGCAGTACGAACTTGCCGTGCCCCGTCACCACCCGGAACGGCGCGCCCCCCAGCCCCCGCCTGCCACCCGAGATCAACATCGCCTCATCGGGAGCGGGCACGCGATAACCGAACATACTTCTCCTCCTCAGCCTGCGCCGACGGCGTCGCCGTCCAGCGCGTCCAACGGATCGGCCCACTCGATGACGTCGACCTCACGACATCCCCGGGACTCGATCACCAGCACGGTCGCCCCTGTCGGCAGGGGCTCCCGAGACCAGGCGAGGAAGGTCTCGGATCCGCCTCTCACTCGCACCAGGATCTCGCCGGGACCGGCGGATCCCCGGGTGCCGATGAGCAGTTCCCCCGTGCAGCCGATCACGGCTTCGTCCTCCACCACAGCCGGCCACCCCCCATCACTCTGAATCTGCCTCTGACCTTAGACCTATCGTCCGTGGGCGCGTACGCCGCCCGCCGCTCCGGAGCCACCGGCGAGGTACGCGCCCGGGTCCCACAGGAAGTGTGTTCTCAACTCCTGGTGAAGCGATAGGTCTTGCTGTCGGTCAGCACGCAGAAGCCGGGTGAAACGACGATCACGCGCAGGGTTCCGGTGCGCCGGTCGTAGTCGATCCCCTCCGCCTCGAACGTGCCCGAGCAGGAGCTGCGCAGCGGCAGTTGACGCAGCGCGGTGACATGGCCCGAGACGTCCGAAACGCCCGGTTCGCCGGACAGGTCGATCTGGAGCAGCGGCTTGGTCATGCCGAAGAGCGTGCCGGCGGGGTCGTCGGAGGAGCACAGCAGCCGGGTCGCCGTGACGAAGTCGCAGCCCTGTACGTCGCGTACGGCGTGGTCGAGGTTGATGGTGGACGCCTGCGGGAGGTTGGCGGCGGGCGAGGTGGCGGGGTTCACGCCGGGGGTCGGGAACACCAGGAGCCGGTTCATCGTGCCGTACTCGCCGGACACCATCCACGAACCGCTCGGCGCGATGGTGACGAAGGAGTTGTTCAGGGTCTCTCCGGCGCTCAGCGCGTGGACGTACTCCGACCAGGCGCCGCCCGGCGCCTGCACCCGGAACATCTTCGAGGCGCCGGAGTCGCTCTGGTACGGCTCGATGTAGTAGCCGTTGTAGGAGGCGTCCGGGTCGCCGACGTGGTTCCAGCCTCGGCTGCTCACGCCGGTGGGGATCGTGCCGATGCCCGTGTAGTGGTTGGGGCTGCCGGCCGGGACCTCGACGGACGTCAGACCCTGGCTCTCGGTCAGCGGGTCGGCGCGGTCCGAGCCCACCTCGTTCCAGGTGTCGGCGGCCGAGGCCGGTGTGCCGGTGGCCACGGACAGTACGGCGGCGGTGGTGAGCGTGACGAGACCGGCCAGGACCGCGTGACAACGTTGCCGTGCGGGCATGCGCATGAGGTCTGCTCCTCGATGGGGGGTGTCTGGTCGGCGCACAGTCTGGCCCGCCATCGATGGTCATGTACAGACCAATGAAGGCACGCCGGGCATCGACTCCTGATCCGGGAGACGCCAACCGGGCCCGCGGTACGGAGGATGCGCCCACCCGCTCGGCGCCCCGCTCGCCCTCCACCCCGTCACCCCGCCACCCCGTCACCCCGTCACCCCGTCGCCCGCCCCGTCGTCGCCGCCACCGCACTCGGCGCCCAACGGCCGACGCCGCCCCAGGCGTGGCCGGTCCGCATTTCCTTCCGTCCCCCGCTCGGCTCGGACACCTCACGCGCCGCACGTCCCGCGCAGGCCGGATCACCCGCCCCCGGACGCACCCCGGCCCGGCGGCTCACCCGGGAGGATGGGTGAGCCGCCGGGCCCGGACGCGGATCCGCCGCGCGGAGAGACCCCCGCCCGGCGGACCACGAGCGTCAGTAGTTCACGCAGACGTTTCCGGCCGCCGGGTTCAGCAGACCCACCACGTTGACCGAGTTGCCGCACGCGTTCAGGTCGACGTCGATGGGGATCTGGACGACATTTCCGGACAGGACTCCGGGGCTGCCCACCGCCACGCCCACCGGGTTGGGGTCGTCGGCGGCGGCGGTCCCGGCGGTGGCCAGCAGGGCCACGCTGGCAAGTCCGGCGGCGGCCATCAGACGAATACGCATTCCAGGCTCCGTTCATTCGCAGGGGTGCGAGTTCCTCCACCATCACCTCACCGAGCGATTGTCGACATCCCAGGACAGCCGAACGGGGGTTCGCGCGCCGTGCCGGCCCGTGGGCCGAGGCCGACACGAGTGCGTCGCGCGGGGTGTACGGAATGCCCGTAGCGTGAGAACAGATCCGGTGGAACAGGGAGAGACCATGTCAACCAGCCAGTCCGACGCGTTCACGCCCTCCGACGACAGGGCGACCCCCGACACGCTTCTGCACACCGGGACCGAAGGCCCGGTGACGGCCGAGGACCTGGTGCTCGCCGCCGGCCGCGATGTCACTCCGCAGAACCTCGCCTGGGCCGAGCGCAAACTCCAGGAGGAAGGCTCCGCGGCGATCGACAAGCTGCTGCCCTGAGGACCTGCCCACGGGACGACACCGCCGGCTCGGCCGGCTCCGATGCGGCGGAGCCGGCCGACGAATGTGCGTGGAGCGGCGGTCAGGCGCCGGGGCACTCCTTCCAGGCCAGGTGGTAGACGGTGCTGATGTCACCGTCCGTCGAGTCCATGGTCATGAAGCTCGTGCTGCCGGGCGCCGACGTTCCCGCGCTGACGCGGAGTTCCGTGTTGATGTTGAAGTTGCGCTGGACACCGCAGGGGGCCCAGACCAGTTGGGCCCAGTCCGTGGTGTCCGTGGCCTGCCAGTTGTCGTCGTAGGGGCCACGGAAGGGGTGGGTGATGGCGGCCGTGTTCGGGGAGCCCTGGAAGTAGTACGAGGCCTTCTCCGTACTGCTGGCCCCCTGCTTGAGCGAGGCGAAGCCGCGGTAGTCCGCGCTGGCGATGGCGTACGTGAAGCCCTGCGGGACGTGGACGATCAGGTTGAGCTGGCAGTTCTTGCGGAACGCGGTGGGGTCGGAGTTGCCTCCGACCTGGGCGAGGTACTGGCTGTAGGTCACCGTGAAGGCGGTGTTGTCCGGGGAGACGGCGACCGCGGCGGTTCCCTGGGGACAGCCGGAGCCGTTCACCGTGGCGACCTTGATGACGATCTTGTCCGGGGGCGGGTCGACGAACCCGGAGGACGGGTCCGACAGGGGAAGCGCTGTGGTGAACAGGGCGGCGATCGCGCCACCCAGAAGCAGCCCACCAGCCATGGTGCTCCAATCCGTTGCGTCGGTGTTCCGGCGGCAGCCCGAAGGCGCCGCCGTGAAATGGGGGGTGCGGTTCCCCGAACGGACGGGGAACCGTCGCAGACCAGTGCGTTGGATCAAGCTCGGCAATTAAGACATGCGCATGACAAATACCCATGCGCGGCCCGCTCCCGGTTGTGAAGGAGCCGTGAAGGCCGGGAGTGACGAAAGCGTACGTACGGGCGGTCGCGGGCGACAGGGCCATCTCCGGCCATTCGACGTACGCCGTTCACACCTGCCACCACGCCCGCGAGGCCCGTTCACCACGGTTCTCCCCGCCCACGGCCGTCGCCGCGAGGGCTCGGGTCCGCCCGCGACCGTCACGGCGTGTGCCCGTCACCGCGGCGCCGGGCGACCTCTGGGGCATCTCCGGCCCCTTCCCTGTGACGGACCGTGGGGCGCGCCCCCGTCCGGCCGCCCCATGGCACCCACACGCATCTCGCGGCCCACGGCCCCCGTGGCATGGCCAAAAGACGCACAGTGGGACGGGGTTGAGCCGGTGGCACACGGTTTCGCGGGTCGTGCCGCTTTCCGTACGTCCCGAAGCGGGCATTCCGGTGCCGGACGGCGGGCCGAAAGGCGACGGGGCCGCGCGAATCGCCCGCCGCCTCCTCGTGTCCCGCACGCCCCTGCGACACTGAGGCGCATGGATCCACGACACCTGAGAATCGGCCGCCGTCGCATATGGATGAGCAGTGCCGTCTGCTTCCTGGTGCTCGGGCCGATCGGCTGGTTCCTCGGTGGCTGGATTCCCTTCGCGCTGCTGGCCGTTGCCCTGACCCTCGCCACGGCGGTCTCGCACTGGCGGGCACCCACCTGGCTCGCGCCCGCCATCGCCAAGGGCCAGTCGGAGAGCCGCCGGGACGTCGCCACCTTCTGCGTGGTCATCGCGGTGAGCGGCTACGCCCAGCCGCCCGCGGAGCCCACTCCGCCGGCCGCGGACCTGACCGCCCTGCGTCTGGAGGCGTACCGGTCCGCCGCGCACGACGACCTCTCCGAGGAACTGCGCCTCCTCGCGGCCGACGCGCTGTCCGCCGCGGACCAGGCCCACGCCGAGGACACACCGGCGGGCTGGCGGGCGGCACGGGCGAGCGCCGAGCGGCTGGCGCACGCCGCCCAGGAGGGCAATCCGTACGTACGGCAGCTGCTCATCCAGTGGGTCGAGGGCAACCCGGCCGGCGACCGCTAGAACGCCGGTCACCGCGTCCCACGGCACCCCTCAGGGACGTTCGAAGAACTGGATCACGCCCCCGGCCGAGAAGCTCAGCGCCCCCACGAGGGTCCCCCAGTTGGCGATGTCGACGTTCACGAGGCTGCCGGTCTCGGGGCGTGTGAAGGCGGCCAGTGCCGAGACGAAGAAGAGCACGGATCCGAACTGGTTGACCGCGACGATCCACCAGCCGAGGTCGCGGGCCAGGACGCGCGGACGGCCGTGGCAGACCTCGACGATCGCGAGGTGGCCGGAGACCAGGAACAGGACGCATCCGACCAGGTCGGGCGCCCAGATCAGGCGGTTCACCTGCTGCGCCGAGAGCCCCTTGAGCAGCGAGTCCAGCAGATTGACGCCGAACACGAGCGTTCCCACGAACAGCAGGAAGGTACTGAGCCAGTCGATCCGGCCGGGCTCGTAGCTCCACCACCGCCAGCGCCGACCGGCCAGCGAGCCGGACTCGCTGTCCCGGCGCGGAGCGTTGACCGCCTGGAGCAGGGAGGCGTAGCCCCCGGTGTTGAAGAACAGGCCGCCCGTGAAGTAGATCCAGGCTCCCGTTTCGCCGCCCGAGCCGAACTGGGCGACCCCGGCCCCGAGAGCGAAGAGGAAGCCGCCGACCGTGAACGCGGCCGCGGCGATGGTGTTCAGTCTGCGCAGCCGGCCGATCGACACGGTGTCGGCCCGTCGGGAGCGGGCCTCCGGTTCACCCGGGGCGCGCACCGTGAGGAGGCCACGCTTGCGGGCCAGGCGTGATTCCCAGACCGCGGTGCGCCCGTCCATGAGGCGCCAGGTCAGGCGGGTCGTGAACGGACCCGCCCCCTCGGAGCGCGCTTCGGTTCGACTCACCTGCCGACCTTAGCCCGCGGAGGCGAAAAGCACCGTTCACCCGCCCCGTCACCGTTTGAGTGGTTCAGGAGGCAGGACGGCAGGTGCCGCGCCGACTCCGTGCCCGGCGGTGTCAGGCCCGCGGGCTCAGGACTCCGCCTCGCGCCTGAGGAAGTTGCTCACCTGGGAGGCGAGGCTGTCCCTGGCCGGGTCGGGACGAGTGCCCGCCTCGGCGGCCGCGTCGTTCTCGACGCCGCCCGCCCAGAGGTAGCGCTCGGTCCATTCGTCGTCGACCTTCAGCTGGATCTGGATGTCCATCCGGTGCAGGACGGCGTCGGGGCCCGCGGCGAAGAGGACCGCCGTGGCCCGGCGCAGGGGATAGATGTCGAAGCCCTCGATGAACTGCGAGTTCCGCCAGTCGAGGAAGGCGCTCTCGCCCTCGGTGCCGACGCGGATGTCGATCTGGCCGTCTTCGAGGTGGATGCCGAAATGCTCGGTGGCGCGGTTCTCGACGGTCACCCGAAATCTGAAGTAGGTGAGTTCGTCGGCGGCGTCGTCGCGCCCTTTCGGGGGTTCCGCCTTCTCCACACCATGGACGCGGACACGCAGGCCGGCCTGCTCGTCGTACTCCTGCCAGTCCCCGACCACGTTCGGCTCGCGCACAGTTCACCTCTCCACTTCAGAGAGTTGTTCCTATCTGTGCCCTCAACGAAGTGTCAAATGCGCGGAACATGCCGTGGCCAGGGATTTCCCCTTTCTTGATCGGCGATCAAGCCGTGCCCAGCCAGAACCTTTCCGCGGGCC
This sequence comes from Streptomyces sp. NPDC005141, assembly GCF_053599975.1. Classification (NCBI taxonomy): domain Bacteria; kingdom Bacillati; phylum Actinomycetota; class Actinomycetes; order Kitasatosporales; family Streptomycetaceae; genus Streptomyces; species Streptomyces sp. NPDC005141. The sequence goes on from NZ_JBSFYW010000053.1 coordinate 45,102, forward strand.
CGTAAGGGGCATTTCCGTGCGTGCTGTACATCACGTTCCCCAGACGTGTCAGAAGTCGTCACGCAGGAACCGCAGCTGTTCGTCCAGCGGACCCAGGCCGACATCACGGCGGCGCTCGTCGACGGTCCCCGGCCGGCGGACCGGGTACGGGCGCAGGGTGACGGGGTCGACGCGGGTGCCGTAGAACTGCGGCCGACCCAGTTCCACGGCGCAGTGGTCGGCGATGTAGGCGTGGTGCAGGGCGGGACAGCGCCCGTCGGCCGCGGCCTGGGCGATCAGGTCACGGCATCCGAGCTGCAGGGCGAGGTCGGGCGCGTGCAGCAGGATCATCAGGGCCGCCGTCGAGGCGGGTGCGCCGACCCGGTCGACGGTCGGCCAGCCGTGCCGTCGGACGATCGTCCCGAGCGCTTCGGCGTTGTTCGCGCGGCATCCGACGAGGAGGTCTCGCCACTGCCCGGCGGGTTGGTCACGCACCTGTCGCATCAGGCTCCGCTCCTCGTCGGCCCGGCGCACGAGCTCCGTCGCGAGGGCCGTCGCGAGGGCCGTCGCGAGTCCCGGGACCATCGGCGCGGCGCCCTGGCCCCCGGGGCGCGCCGCGGCCTCCCTGGCCAGGTGCCCCGGGGAGACGTTCATGGCTCCCCCCGGAGCACGATCGAGAACCACACCTTCTTGCCCTGGATGCCCGGGTCGGCCGGCGCGATGCCCCAGTCGTCGGTCAGCGCGGCGATGATCGCCAGTCCGCGTCCCGACTCCTCGGCCCCGCCCGCCGTACGCGCTCCGGGGAGGGCGGACGAGCGGTCGGCGACGGACACGCGCAGCTCGCGCGGGCCGCATTCGACGATGACGGTGACGGTGTCTCCGCGGTCCGGGCTGCCGTGCTTGAGCGCGTTGACGAAGAGCTCTTCCGTCGCGAGAACCGCGTTGTCGACGCACTCGGACGGCAGCCGCAGGCGTCTGAGGTGCTCGGTGACCATGCCCCGTACTCCGGACGCCCGCGAGGGGTGGGCCGGGACGGTGGTCCGCACGAGGTGGGCTCCGGAGACCGGGATCAAGGGGGTGGCCCGGGGCACGGTGGTACCGGAGGGCGCGGGAACCACGGGAAGGGCGGGGGCCGCGTGCGGTACGGGACCCGCGGCGGGGCCAGGGCCCGAGGCGGGAGCGGGAGCCGCGGGAAAGGCGGAGGCCTCGGACGCGAAACCCACGGGACGGCCGGGGGCCGGTGACGGCTGAGAAGTGGCCGGCGAGGCGGGGAGCTCGGTCGGTGCCGGTGCGGGGGTGTCGGTCGCTTCGGCGGGACGGGCGCGGTCCGCGTGGTCGTCCGCCGTGCGCACCGCCTGCTCCGCCGCCCGCGTGTCGTGCCGCGGCGCCGGGACGTCGGGGTCGGGTGAGGGCGACAGCCCGCGGCGCTGTGCCCTGGATGCCGTCATCGGTCCTCCTTCGGGTGCAGCGCGGGGGGAGGCTGTCTCGATGGCTGCCCGTGCAGCCAACAGGTCGGACTGGCTCGGCGACCAGGGGGTATTCGGGTTGTCCGGTTGCAGGCACGTAGTGGCGTGGGATGTATGTTCGATCTTGTGAGGAACGGGAGCGGGGGCCGGGCGACGGCACCCCCTGACGGTGACACCGGCTGGCCCGGGCTGCGCGGAAAACGCGTGCTGGTCACCGGGGGTACGCGCGGGCTCGGCGAGCAGATCGTGCGGCTGCTGTGCGCCGAGGGCGTGCGGGTGGCCACCTGTGCGCGGACCGCGCGCGATCTGGAAACGCTGGCCGCCGCGACGAGCCCCGAACTGTTCACCCGGCCGCTCGATGTCACCGCGCCCGGACGACTGGAAGAATTTGTCACGGACACGACGAATCGTTTCGGCGGCCTGGACGGCGTGGTCGCGTGCACGGGCGGTTCCCGCGGGGGCGGCTTCGAGCAGGCCACCGCGGAGGACTGGGCGGCGACCTGGGCGGTGAACGTCGCCCACGCGGCGCGGCTGGTCCGGGCCGCGGTCCCGCATCTGCGGGCGGCGGGCGGCGGCTCCGTCGTGGTGATCTCCTCGATCTCCGGCTGGAAGCCGGGCCCGCCCGCGCAGTACTCGGTCGCGAAGTCCGCGCAGATCCAGCTGGCCGCGTCGCTGGCCCGCGAGCTCGGTCCGGACGGGATCCGGGTGAACGCGGTCTCCCCCGGTTCCATGCTGATCCCCGGCAGGCGCTGGGACCGGATGCGCCGGGAGGAACCCGAGGCGTTCGCCCGCTTCGTGGCCGCGGAGCTGCCGGGCGGTGCGCCGGTCGCGCCGCAGGAGGTCGCCCGGGTCGTGGCGTTCCTGTTGTCGGACTGGTCGAGCGGGATCTCCGGCGCACACCTCCCGGTCGACCGGGCCCAGAACGCCCCGTCCCCCGAAGGGTATTGAGCCCCGTGGCGGATCGGCGGCGCCGTTCCCCGTCATGACACCGCGCCCGCCCCGTCGGCGACTCCCCCGCCACTCATGCCGCCGCCCCGAGGACACCGCGGGACCGGCGTTCGAACTCCTGCACAACAGGCTCGCCGCGGCGGGGTTCGAGGCGCCTGCGGAAATCGCGCAGGGCCTGGATGGAGCGTTCACTGTGAACGGCACTGAGGGTTTCCAGAGCCAGTGTCGCGGTGCCGACCGCCTCGTCCAGGCGGTCCTGCTGGAGGTGCGCGGTCGCCAGCACGGAGCGGCTGATGGCCTGGCGCCTGCGCCGGTCGGCGCCCGAGCCGAGCGACTCGCTCGCCGTGCGCTCGGCCTGACGGGCGAGCCCCAGGTCGCGGAAGCACAGGGCGGACTCGGCCTGGAGGTAGTGGTGGTCGAGATAGCGGACCCACACCGACTCCTGCGCGGCCCCCTTGCTCGCCTCCAGCTGTCGCTCCGCCAGCCGCAGTGCCTCGGAGGCGTCGTCCGGGCGGCCCTGCGCGGCATGTCCGCGCGCCGACATGGCGTACAGGCGCATCAGTCCGAGGGGGCTGCCCGCCCCCTGCGCCGTGACGATTCCGGCACGCGCCAGGGCCACGCCCTCGTCGGGGCGTCCGAGGTTGGTGGCGAGGTGGGACAGCCCCGCGAGGATCTGGCCGCCCAGCACACGGTCGCGGCCCTCGGCGCACAGCCGCAGCCCTTGTGTCATGTAGCGCTGGGCGAGGCCGTACTCCCCCGCGTCGTACGAACTCCAGCCGGCCATCGCGGCGAGGCGCGCGGCGGCCGCGTACAACTGGCGGCGCTGGCGGGGCGGTGTGCCGCGCTGCTGGAGCATGGGGACGACCTCGGTGGACAGGTAGTGCACGATGCTGGTGCGGACTCCGCCGCCACCGTAATGGTTGTCCATCTGGTCGAACACGGCGATCATCGCGTGCACCTGCTCGACCGGACCGCCACTCACGGACAGGGTCGAGGACACCGCGTCCTGATGCTCCAACAGCCAGAGCAGCCACTCACGTTGAGGGTTCGTCAGAGCGGCCGCGACGAACGGGACCGCGCCGAGAAGGCTGCGGCGGGAGATGTCGGTGGAGCCCAGTTCCGCCAGGGTGTGAAGGGTCTCCGCCACATCCTCGCCGTAGACGAGCGCCCTGCTCGCGACCGGGCGCTGGTGATCGGAGGAGAAACCGAGGTCCGCGGGAGACACCGCGCGGCCGAGCCGCTCGGACAGCACGGTGGCGATCAACTCCGGTGTACTGCCCCGTGGTTGCTGGCCCTGGAGCCAGCGGGTGACCGACGCCTTGTCGTAGTGGGAATCCGCGCCCTGGCGGCGCCCCAGCTCATTGACCCGCAGCGCGAGGGAGGCGTAGGAGCAACCGGCTTCCTTGAGCGCGGCCGCCAGCACCCGATTGCCCCCGCCAGGGGTTTTGCCGGCGTTGGTCGCTTGCCCGTCGGTCACGGTGGCCATCCCCGAATCGCCTCACATCATCGTGCGGCTGCGCCCCGACCCATACCTGCCGAAACATCAACTCCGGTACGAACGAACGCAGTTGAGCATGATCGTCGCCGAATGTGCGACAGGTCACTCGATCACTATGGTCGCTCGCGCACTCCCCGTGCAACCTGCGTTCTGATAATTTCAGAACGAACCGCGACGCTCTGTCACTGTCATCCACCGCGTGGCACACTGCACGCTGTGACGGCCGTTACCGGGAGGTAGGACGTGAGCGAGAACCGCTCTGGCGGCAGCGCGCCGACCGTCCTGCGGATGGTTCTCGGGAAACGGCTGAGGCAGCTGAGGGAACGGGCGGGAGTGTCCTTCGAGGAGGCGGCACGCTCCATCGAGGTCACGGCCCTGACGGTCCGCAGGATCGAGAAGGCCGAGGTCGGCCTCCGCATCCCGTACGTCAGGGAGCTGCTCCGCGCCTACGGCGTCCCGCCGACGGAGGTCGACGACTTCCTCGCCCTGGCCAGAGAGGCCAATCAGCCGGGCTGGTGGTACAAGTACCGCGATGTCCTGCCGGAGTGGTTCAGCGCCTATGTGAGCCTGGAGAGCGAAGCCAGCGTCATCCGTCTCTACGAACCCCACTACGTTCCGGGCCTGTTGCAGACCCACGACTACGCCACCGCGCTGATGCACGTCGGCTTTCCCAACGCGTCGGAGGAGGACGTCGCCCGCCGTGTCGCCCTTCGGATGAAGCGTCAGGACCTGCTCGCCGGATCGGAGGCCCCGGCCGTCTGGGCGATTCTGGACGAGACGGTGCTGCGCCGGCCGGTGGGCGGACCCGCGGTGATGCGGGCGCAGTTCGACCGGCTGAACGAGGTCCTGGACATGCCGAAGGTCCGGATCCAGATCATGCGCTTCGGCGTGGGCGCCCACCCGGGCGCGTTCGGCCCGTTCCACCACTTCCGCTTCGGCTTCTCCGAACTCCCCGACGTCGTCTACACGGAGAGCCTGGCCGGCGCGGTCTACGTCGACCGGCCGGACGACGTCGTCAGCTACCTCGAAGTACTGGACCGGATGTCCGTGCAGGCGGAGCCGGTCGCTCGGACCAGGGCCATCCTGGGTGAACTGCGTAAGGAGTTGTGATCCATGGGATCCGTGCACAACGGCATGTCCGCGGTCGATCTGGGAACCGAGGGCTGGCACAAGCCCTGGAGCGGCACCAACGGCGGAAGCTGCGTCGAGGCCAAACGGCTTCCCGACGGGAGCGTCGCCTTCCGTCAGTCACGAGACCCCGAGGGGCCCGCGCTGATCTACTCCCGCGAGGAGATGACCGCGTTCATCGAGGGCGCCAAATCCGGACAGGCGGACTTCCTGATCGCCTGAGCGTCGGCGGCCCCGCGACTCCCGCGCGGGCGCCACTACGCCCCAACAACCGGACAACCCGCACGCACTCTCCCGCCGTGCGGGTTGTCCCCCCACACTGGGCAAGCCGGTCGTCCTGGAGGGAGGGGGTACGGGCATGCTCCTCCACCAGGCCCTCACGCGGTGCCGGACCCTCGTCCTGGAGGGCCCCGACGGTCTCGACAGAAGCGCTCTGCTCGCCGAGCTGACCCGTCATCAGTTCATGGTCCGCCGCTCCTACGAGCACCTTCATCATGTGGATCCCACTCAGCCGTACCGCGAACTCCTCTCCGCACCAGGCCGGTTGGCCGTCGACGGGGGTCTCGTCCACGAGCTGGTCTACGGACCGCTGCGCCGCGGGCGGTCCCGGGTGACCTGGATCCAGGCGCTCGACTTCGCTGAGGCGGTGGCCGAGCGTGAGGGTGCGCTGGTCCATGTGACGGGCGAGACGGACGACGCCGAGGCGGTCGGCGCCTACGAACGGGTGCTGCGCACCCTGGCCCAGCACGTTCCCGTCATCACCCTCGACACCGCGGAAGCGAGCCACCCTCTCCGTGCCCCGGTTCCTCCGATCCATCAACTCGGCTTATATGTACGTATGTTGACGATAGGTTAGAGATCCGACCGCGTGACGCACGGCAGGAGAACTCTCATGGCAGACGGCCGACCCACCCCCGACCAGGACGCGTTGTCCAAGATCGACACCACGGTGCCGCACTCGGCTCGCATCTGGAACTACTGGATGGGCGGGAAGGACAACTACGAGGTGGACCGGGTGGCCGGTGACGCGTACCGCGAAGTCGCCCCGAACATCGAGACCATGGCCCGCGCCTCGCGCGACTACCTGATCCGTACCGTCACCTTCGTGGCCGGTGAGCTCGGCATCCGTCAGTTCCTCGACATCGGCACCGGTCTGCCCACGTACGACAACACCCACCAGGTCGCCCAGCGCGTGGCACCCGAGTCCCGCATCGTCTACGTGGACAACGACCCGCTGGTGCTGCGCCACGCCCAGGCGCTGCTGACGAGCACGCCCGAGGGCGTCACCGACTACATCGACGCGGATCTGCACGAGCCCGGGAAGATCATCGAGGCGGCCTCCCGGATTCTCGACTTCTCGCAGCCCGTGGCCCTGATGCTGATGGGCATCCTCGGCCACATCCAGGACTACGAGGAGGCCAAGTCCATCGTCCGGAGACTCCAGGAGGCACTGCCCTCGGGCAGCTACTTCGTGCACTACGACAGCACGGACACCGACGCGGCTCTCAAGGAGGCCCAGCAGGGCTACGACGACACGGGCGCGATCCCGTACGTGCTGCGCAGCCCCGAACAGATCGGCGCGTACTACGAAGGCCTCGAGCTGGTCGAGCCCGGCATCGTGTCCTGCCCGCTGTGGCGTCCGGAGCCCGCTTCGTCACCCGGGCCCACGGACGTCCACGGAGGCGTGGCCCGCAAGCCGTGAGCGGGCCCGCCCGGCCTGTCAGTCGGACGACGCCGGCTCGATGTTCTGGTTGAGGCGGAACAGGTTGGCCGGGTCACGGTCGGCCTTCACCCGTGCCAGGCGCGCGTAGTTGTCGCGATAGCTGGCCCGGACGCTCTCCTGACCCTCGTCCATCATCATGTTGACGTACGCGCCGCCCGCTGAGTACGGGTGGAGCGCGTCGGAGTAGTCGACACTCCACCGCTTGATGACGTCGGCGTTGGCCGGGTCGGGGTCCACACCGGCGAAGACGGAGGCCCAGTTGGAGTCGCGGTAACTCCAGGCGGTGTCCGTCGGTGCGTGATCGTGGACGGCGCCGTCGATGGGATACATGTGCATCGTCGACTTCCATGTCGGCAGTTCGGCACCGAACTTGGCGTGCAGGTCGACGGCCTCGCCGGGGATCTCGTCGACGAAGTCCGCCCGCCAGTACCACTGGTCGCCGGGCGGGTAGACGCCGTCGAACGCGGACTGGATCGCTGGGAGCGGCATCGGCGCGGGGCCGTGCAGCAGGGGCGCGGGCAGGGCGTCGAGCAGCGGTGCCATGTCCCGGGCCGCCGCGTCGGTGTCGTCGCCGATGCGGCACCACACCACACCGCAGACCTTCTGCAAATGGATCTCTTCCGGGAACGGCGGTCCCGGCGGGACCGAGCCGAAGAGGAAGAAGCCGCCCAGCTCGCGAGGCGCGTGCAGAATGAAGTCGCGGTAGGCGGCCAGCACTTCGGCGCCGAGTTCGACGGGCCAGAAGGTGGGCCCGGCGACGACCGTGCTCACCTCGTGCAGCCGGAACAGGAACGAGGTGACGACACCGAAGTTGCCGCCGCCGCCGCGGATCGCCCAGTAGAGATCGGTGTTCTCGTCGGCGTTCGCCCGAACGCGCTCACCGTTCGCCAGGACCAGTTCGGCCTCCAGCAGGTTGTCGATGGCCAGCCCGCACTTGCGGGTGAGGTGACCGAGGCCCCCGCCGAGGGTGATGCCGCCGACCCCCGTGGTGGAGATGATGCCGCTCGGTGTGGCCAGGCCGTGCTCGTTGGTGGCGCGGTCGACCTCGCCCAGGAGACAGCCGCCGCCGACGCGTACCGTGCGGGCGGCCGGATCGACGTCGATGTCCTTGAGCAGGGAGAGGTCGAGGACCACGCCGTCGTCGCAGATGCTCAGGCCGGCCCCGTGGTGGCCGCCGCCGCGCACCGCGAGCGGGAGACCGTGGTCGCGGGCGAAGCCGACGACCAGGGCGACGTCCTCCGGATCGGTGCAGAGCGCCACCAGGGCGGGCCGCCGATCGATCATCGCGTTGTAGACGGTACGGGCCTCGTCGTACCCGGAGTCCTCCGGGCCGATCAGCTGCCCCTTGAACCCGGACAGTTCCTGACGTGCCGCTTGTACCGGTGAGATGGACATGTGCATCCCCGTATCTGAGGACCGCTCCAGGTTGCCGGTGTCCGGGCCCTTGGCCGGTCCCCGCCGATGGGTCCGATGTGCCCGTTCTAGCCCGATTCAGAACCAGCGTACATCCGTGTCTGTCACCCAGCTCGGCGACCCGGACTGCCTAGGTTTCCGCCCAGGTCCCCACCTAGGCCTCACGGCCGGGCAGCAGGCCCAGCTCCACGGCTCGGGCGGCGGCCTGCCGTCGGGTGCGTACGCCGAGCTTGTCCAGGACGGCCGAGACATGGTGGTCGACCGTGCGCACCGAGACGACCAGGCGTTCGGCGATCTCGCCGTTGGTGAGCCCCTGTGCCAGCAGCCGCATGACCTGGACCTGCCGTTCGGTGAGGCCGGCGGGGTTCTCACGGGTCACCGCGAGCGGGCCGCGCGGTATCCGGCGCAGTCCCAGCGCGCGCAGCTCGGCGCGGACCAGCCGGGCGAGCGGTCCCGCGCCGAGGGCGTCCAGTGCGGCGAGGGCCGCGAGCTTGTCGTCCGGGTCGGGGCTCTCGGCGAGCGCGGCGGCATGCTCGTACGGGCACCCCGCGGTCTTCCAGGCGAGTGCCGCCGCCCGCCGGCCGCCCGCGGCCTGCAGCGCGTACGGATGGCCTGACGAGTCCGCGGGAACGGACTGCCCGGCCTTGGTCAGCCAATAGCCCAGCTCGGCGCGGTAGGTGACCGCGGACAGCCGGCACGCCTCCTCGAACACCGGCCCCGCCGCCGCGACGACGGCGCCGGGTTCACCGCGCAGCCAGGCCGATTCGGCCCGGGCCGCCGCCACCGGAGCGGTGCGCTGGAGCTCCGCGCTGCGCTCCGCGATCTCCCCGGCCTGCGCGAGCAGTTCGTCCGCGCCACCGGTGCCGCGGCGCACCCGCACCCGGGCCAGCACGGTCAGCGCGGGGCAGCGGGCGGGAACGAAGTCGTGCGCGCCCAGCTCGGCGTACTTCTCGGCCTCGTCCCATGCACCGGCGGCGAAGCGGCGCAGTGCCAGCTCGACATTCAGGTAGCTGAGGAAGCCGAGGTGTTCGGCGCGGTCCGCCAGCTCCATGGCCGGGGCGAGGAAGCGGTCCGCCTCGGCGTACTCGAGGTTCTCCAGCAGGGACCAGATGATGTTGGCGTACGCCCGGCAGGCGTGCTCGACCTCGCCCGCCCCGAGGGCCACCTTGAGACTCTCCTCCAACTGGGCCCGGCCCAGCGGGTCTCCGGCCCGCCAGCGCGCGGTGCCGACGTTGTTGAGGGCGTGGGCGAGGATCTCCACGTCCTCGGCCCGGCGGGCGAGTCCGATGGCGCGCTCGCCGAAGGAGACTGCCTGTGTGTGCCGGTCGGACAGCATGTGCAGCTGGGAGGTGTTGCTGAGGGCGAGCGCCAGGAGCCGGTCGTCGCCCGCGTCCTCCAGGACGCTGATGGCCTCCCGCGCGGCGGCACGCGCCTCCCCGGCGTCCCCGGCCCACCAGTGGATGCGCGAGAGCCAGCGCAGATCGGCGCCGAGCGCCCGGACGTCCCCGAGCGACCTGCGCAGGGCGACCGCCTCCCGTTCGGCGCGCAGCGCGGCCGCGGAGTCCGCGACGGTGTAGCTCTCGATGGCGTACCGCTCCAGCAGAGCGGCCCGTTCGGCCGGGCCGAAGAGGTCGCTCCGTTCCAGCACGAGGCGCAGATGGGCGGCCGCCTCGCGGTGGGCGCCCGCGCGGGAGGCGTCGCCGGCGGCATCCGGACCGTAGCGTGCGACGGCCTCGGCGTCGCCCGCCTCCGCCGCGTGGTGGACGATCCGGGAGGCATCGGAGCCAGGTGTGGCGACGAGCGCGGTGAGCACCTCCTGGTTGAGCTCGATCCGTCGTGCGGCGGGCAGCGAGTCGGCCACGGCACGGCGTATCAACTCGTGCCGGAAAGAGGCTCGTTGGGGAGTGACGATGAGAAGGCCGCGTTGTTCGGCGGCCGCCAGGGCGGCCATCCCGTCCGGCAACAGCGCGTCGGCCAGGGGGCGTTCGACTGCGGACGGCACCACCGCCAGCTGCTCCAGCGCGTCCCGGGTGTCGTCGTCCAGTCCCCGGAGCCGGGCCAGCACGGCGTCGACGACCGTCGGCGGCACTCCCCCGGTGCCACCGGCAGCCACCACCTCGGCGACGAAGAACGGGTTTCCCGAGGTGACTTCGTACACCTCGGCGGGGTCGAGCTCGCTGGCGGCGCTCAGCCGGTGGACCGCCGCCGCGGAGAGCCTCTCGAGCGGCAGCCGGTGCACGCGCTCGGCTCGGGACACCTGGCCGAGCAGATGGCGCAGCGGGTGTTCGCGGTCCAACTCGTCGTCGCGGTACGTCAGGACGAGCACCGCCGGGAGCCGCTCCACCCGGCGGACGAGGAAGCGCAGGGCGTCCAGCGACGCCTCGTCGGCCCAGTGCACGTCCTCGACGACGAGTACGACGGGATGCGGCGCCGTTCTCAGCTCGGCGCGCAGTGCGTCGTACACCCGATGACGGTCACCACCCGCGGTGAGCGCCCTGGCCAGTTCCGCGCCGACGCTGCCGACGAGGTCGCGGAACGGTCCGAGCGGGCGTCGCGTCGCGAGGTCGTCGCACTCCCCGAGAAGGACGCGCGCCTCACCGGGCAGCACCTTGGGCAGGGCCTTGACCAGGCTGGACTTGCCGATGCCGGCCTCACCGAAGACGAGGGCCACGGACCCGGCGCCGTCGGCCGCCTCGCGCGCCGCGGCAGCCAGTCGGGCAAGCTCAAGATCTCTTTCGAGCATCCCCCGGTCCACGGCGCAATTCTGGCACGTGGCGCCCCGCAGGGTGCGGTGTCGGTGAACTCACCTGCCCGCGGTGCCGGTTCGGTGCGGCCGGGACAGGAGGACGAGGCTGCGGGGCTCGACCCGGATGTCGGTGTCGGCCTTGCGTTCCGACTCGTCGGGGACACCCTGGGGATCGGCGGTGTCGATCCGTGCCGTCCACCGCTCGCCGTATGTCGCGTCGGGGAGGCGGAAGACGACCGGCTCCCAGTAGCTGTTGATCAGCAGGAGGAACGAGTCGTCGAGCACGGGGGCGCCGTACGGGTCGGGCTCGGCGATCGCGTCCCCGTTGAGGAAGACCGCGACGGCGTGGGCGCAGGGGCGCCTCCAGTCGTCGTCCGACATCTCGACGGCGTCCGGGCGCAGCCACACCAGGTCGGGCAGCGGCTGGTGTTCGTGCGTGGTGGTGTCGCCGAGGAAGAAGCGCCGACGGCGCAGCACGGGGTGGGCGGCGCGCAGCGCGATGGCGCGCCGGGTGAACTCCAGGAGTTCGCGCCGCTCGTCGCTCGACCGCCAGTCGATCCAGGAGACTTCGTTGTCCTGGCAGTAGGCGTTGTTGTTGCCCCGCTGGGTGCGGCCCAGTTCGTCGCCGTGGGAGAGCATCGGGATGCCCTGGGAGAGCAGCAGGGTGGCGAGGAGGTTGCGCTGCTGGCGGGCGCGCAGTTCCAGCACTCCCTCGTCGTCGGTGGGGCCTTCGGCCCCGCAGTTCCAGGACCGGTTGACGCTCTCGCCGTCCCGGTTGTCCTCGCCGTTGGCCTCGTTGTGCTTGTCGTTGTACGAGACGAGGTCGCGCAGGGTGAATCCGTCGTGCGCGGTGACGAAGTTGATACTGGCGCGCGGTCGTCGGCGGTCGTGCCGGTAGAGGTCGGACGAGCCGGTCAGCCGGGAGGCGAACTCGCCGAGGGTGTGATCGCCGGAGCGCCAGAAGTCCCGTACGGAATCACGGTACTTGCCGTTCCACTCCGACCACAGGGGCGGGAAGTTGCCGACCTGGTAGCCGCCGTCGCCCACGTCCCAGGGCTCGGCGATGAGTTTGACCCGGCCGACCACCGGGTCCTGCTGGATGAGGTCGAAGAACGCCGAGAGCCGGTCCACCTCGTGGAACTGGCGTGCCAGGGTGGCCGCGAGATCGAAGCGGAACCCGTCGACATGCATCTCGGTGACCCAGTACCGCAGCGAGTCCATGATCAGCTGGAGCACGTTGGGGTGCCGCATCAGCAGGCTGTTACCGGTGCCGGTCGTGTCGTAGTAGTGCGCCGGATCGCCTTCCACCAGGCGGTAGTAGGAGGCGTTGTCGATGCCGCGGAATGAGAGCGTGGGGCCCTTCTCGTTGCCCTCGGCAGTGTGGTTGTAGACGACGTCGAGGATCACTTCGAGGCCGGCCGCGTGCAGCGCCTTCACCATCGACTTGAACTCGGCGACCTGCTCACCCCGCGTGCCGTGCGCCGCGTACGCGTTGTGCGGCGCGAAGAAGCCGATCGTGTTGTAGCCCCAGTGGTTCGACAGGCCCCGGTCGCGCAGGAAGCCGTCCTGGACGAACTGGTGCACCGGCATCAGCTCGACCGCCGTCACCCCGAGCGAGGTCAGATGCCCGAGGACCGCGGGGTGGGCGAGGCCCGCGTAGGTGCCGCGGAGTTCGGCGGGCACCTCCGGGTGCGTGCGGGTCAGACCGCGTACATGGGCCTCGTAGATCACCGTCTCGGCGTACGGGCGCAGCGGCGGCCGGTCGTCACCCCAGTCGAAGGCCGGATCGGTGACCACGCCGAGCAGGGTGTGCCCCGCGCTGTCGGCCGGGGAAGGGCCGCCCGGGTCGTGCTCGAAGAGGGAGGGGTCGTTGTCGGCCTGCCCGTCGACGGCCGTGGCGTACGGGTCGAGCAGCAGTTTCGCCGGATTGCACCGGTGGCCGGCGGCCGGGTCCCAGGGACCGTGCACCCGGTAGCCGTAGCGCTGGCCGGGGCCGACGCCCGGGAGGTAGCAGTGCCACACGAAGCCGTCGACCTCGGTGAGCGTGACCGTCCGGACGTCGTCGAGCGCGTCGATCAGAACGAGATCGACGCGCTCGGCGACTTCGGTGAACAGGGCGAAGTTGGTTCCTTCGCCGTCGTATGTCGCCCCCAGCGGGTAGGGGCGCCCGTTCCAGGTGCGCACGTGATCACCGTACGAGGATCACGGCCGCGTGTCCTGACGGGATCACCCGCGGGCGGCGACCGCCTCGCTCTCGTCGCGGGCGGCGGCGAGCACGGGTTCCGGCAGCACCGTGTACCGGGGCGTCCGGCGCGCCTCGCGCAGGCTGGGCGCGGGCACGGGCGGTTCCAGCGGGGCGCGTTCGGCGGCGCGGGCCCGCCACGAGAACCAGATGATCTTGCCGCCGACGTCCGTGGCGCAGCAGCCCCAGCCGTCGCTCAGGGCGGCGATCTGGGCGAGACATCCCTGCGGCGCCTTGTGCGGGCGGATGTCCTGGCTGTTGTCCGAGACGGCAGCGATGAGGTGCTGACCGTTCCACCACATCTCGATGGTCGTGTTCTTGTCCGCGGAGTGCTGCTCGATGGTGCGGAGCAGCGCTTCCGCACAGTGGCAGACGGACTCGACGAGATTCTCCAGGTTCCAGTACCGGAGGTGGGCGGCCACGATCCGCTTGACCTGTCCGACCTTTTCCGGGCTGAGCTCCACGTCGAGGTGGTAGTAGCAGGGAACTGCGGCTTTCATCGTCGTTCGCTCCTCACCGGCGAAGCCCTCGCTCCTCCTCGCCCCCTGCGGGACCGAGCCCCGAGTACGAAGCGTGAGCACCGATCGCTCCTGAGTCACCTCCAGAGTGGGAGGGCTACTCCATTCGTGCAACACGAGAGCATCCTCAATGTTGTTGAAGAACTAACAAGACGCTCGGTCCAGGTACAGGCACCATGAGTGAGGGTGTCGGTCCGTGACGGGTCGGCTCCCCTTCGCGTACGGCCCTCACTCGCCGGCCAGGCGAGCCGTCCGCGGTCGAGAGATCGGGAAGGTGACCAGCGTGATGCTGCTGCCTGCCAAAGCCGAGGTCGCCAGGCATCTGGAGCGCTACCGGGCGTGGGAACGCCTGCTTCTCGCGGCTCCCACCGACCACGTGGTGCGGGGGAACTTCGAGAACACCGGATACACCCTGTGCGTCCTGATGGGGAAGCGCTGCGCGCGGGAGGCGGCGAACGCCGCCGAGGTCTATCTGCAGGACGTTCCGGCCCGGATCTGACGGACACGACGCTCCGGCACGGATACGACCTCATGGAACTGCTCCGAACGACGGTCCCGAGGACCGCAACGAAAGGGCCTTTGGCGGCGACGACGAGTCGGGCCCAGAACCGCGGAGGCGAGACGCATGGACGCGAACACGGACACCGGCCGTATCCCCGTCATGGATGTGCGGCCGGTCGTGGAGTGCGGCAGACGGCCCGCGAAAGCGGTCGTCGGCGAGACCTTCCAGGTCACCGCCACCGTCTTCGGCGAGGGCCATGACGCGGTCGCCGCCAATGTCGTCCTGCGTGATCCGCACGGCCGCCCCGGCCCGTGGGCGCCGATGCGTGAACTGTCCCCGGGAACCGACCTCTGGGGGGCCCGGGTCACTCCGTCGGAGGCGGGCCGGTGGACGTACCTGGTGGAGGCGTGGAGCGACCCGGTGACCGGATGGCGGCGCTCCGCCGAGGTCAAGATCCCCGCCGGGATCGACATCGGCCTCGTCCTGGAGGAGGGCGCGGCGCTCCACGAGCGCGCCGCCGCCTCCGTACCCGAGGCCGCCGGCCGGGACACGGTGCTGGCCGCCGCGGACGCCCTGCGCGACGACTCCCGGTCCCCGGCCGACCGGTTCGCGGCGGCCCTGGCCCCGGAGGTGGACGCCGTTCTCGCGGAGCATCCCCTGCGTGAACGGCTCACCCGCTCCCTGCCGTTGCCGTTGCTGGTGGAGCGGGAGCGGGCGCTCTACGGCGCCTGGTACGAGTTCTTCCCGCGTTCGGAGAGCGGGCAGCGGCGGGGAAGCTGGTCGGAGTCTTCGGGATCGTCAGGGGGACGGTG
>NZ_JBSFYW010000054.1:0-58993 GCF_053599975.1 Streptomyces sp. NPDC005141
CGTGACCGAGCCGGTCGACAGCAGCGTGGCCCCCTTGGGCTGGCGCACCAGCTGGTAGCCGACGAGACCGGGGACGATGAAGCCCAGGGCCCCTCCGGATTCCACGGACAGCTCGTACGCCCCGTCGGGACGGGCGTCCGCACCAACTTCGTCACCGCCCGGGCCGCCATCCGGCGCATGGCCGAGGCGGGCTCCGGTGTGGTGCTCACGCTCAACAGCGGCTCGGCGCACGCCGGTCCGATGACGGGCGGCACCGGACCGGCGGACGCGGCGATCGACACCCTGGTGCGGAACCTGGCGACGGAGCTGGGACCGCGCGGACTGCGGGTCGTGGGCCTGTGGGCGGCCGGGGTGCCCGAGACGGCGGACGCCCGTACGGCGGACAGCGGCGGGCGGGAGAACGGCGGCGGGCGGGAGACCTGTTCGGTCTCCCGCCCGCCGCCGTGGGCGCCGGCCCGGCAGGTCGGCGCCCCTGTGTTCGCGGACCGGCCGTCCGCGGATCACGCGGTCACGGACCACGCGTCCGCGGACCACCCGCTCACGGACTACGCGGTCGTCGCCTGCGCGTCCGCCGCCTGCGCCTTCAGGGCCCGCTCGACGCCCGAGCGGGACTCCGAGACGAGTCGGCGCAGGGCGGCGCTGGGCTCGGCCGAGGCCAGCCACGCGTCCGTCTTGGCGAGGGTCTCCTGGGCGACCAGGATGCCCGGGTAGAGACCGGTGGCGACCTGCTGCGCGATCTCGTGCGAGCGGGTGTCCCAGATCTCCTTGACCACGGCGAAGTACTTGTCCGTGTACGGGGCGAGCAGTTCACGCTGGTCGGTCTGGACGAAGCCCGCGATCACCGCTTCCTGCACGGCGTTCGGGAGCTTGTCGGACTCGACGACCGAGGCCCACGCCTCCGCCTTGGCCTCCTCGGAGGGACGGGCCGCACGGGCCGTGGCCGCGTGCCGCTCACCGGCGGCCGTCTTGTCGCGCTCGTACTCGGCGGTGATCTCCGCCTCGTCGAAGCGTCCGACGGCCGCGAGACGCTGCACGAACGCCCACCGCAGTTCGGTGTCGACCGCGAGACCCTCGATGGTCTCGCGGCCTTCGAGCAGCGCCTCCAGGAGGTCCAGCTGCTCCGGCGTGCGCGCGGTCGCCGCGAAGGCGCGCGCCCAGGCCAGCTGGTGGTCGCCGCCGGCCGCGGCCGAGCGCAGGTGGGCGAGCGTCGCGTCCGTCCAGCGGGTCAGCAGCGCCTCGCGGGCGGTCGGGTCGGCGTACAGCTCGATCGCCAGCTTCACCTGCCGGTGCAGCGACTGCACGACACCGATGTCGGACTCCTTGCCGATGCCGGACAGCACCAGCGCCAGGTAGTCACGGGTGGCGAGCTCCGCGTCGCGGGTCATGTCCCAGGCCGAGGCCCAGCACAGGGCGCGCGGGAGGGAGGACTCGAAGTCGCCGAGGTGCTCGGTGACGAAGGCCAGCGAGTCCTCGTCGAGGCGGACCTTGGCGTACGACAGGTCGTCGTCGTTGAGCAGGACCACGTCGGGGCGGCGCCGGCCGACGAGCTGCGGTACGGCGGTCAGCTCACCGTCCACGTCCAGCTCCAGGCGCTCGTCGCGCACCAGCTTGCCGCTTCCGCCGTCGAGGTCGTACAGGCCGACCGCGATGCGGTGCGGGCGCAGCGTCGGCTCGCCCTGGGCGCCTGCGGGCAGGGCCGGGGCCTCCTGGCGGATGGCGAAGGAGGTGATGACGCCGTCGGCGTCGGTCTCGACCTCCGGGCGCAGGATGTTGATCCCGGCGGTCTGGAGCCACTTCTGCGACCAGGTCCCGAGGTCGCGGCCGGAGGTCTGCTCCAGGGCGCCGAGCAGGTCGGAGAGCCGTGTGTTGCCGAAGGCGTGGGCCTTGAAGTAGGCCTGGACGCCGCTGAAGAACTCGTCCATGCCGACGTAGGCGACGAGCTGCTTGAGGACGGAGGCACCCTTGGCGTACGTGATGCCGTCGAAGTTGACGAGCACGTCGTCGAGGTCGCGGATCTCGGCCATGATCGGGTGGGTGGACGGCAGTTGGTCCTGCCGGTACGCCCACGTCTTCATGGAGTTGGCGAAGGTGGTCCAGGAGTGCGGCCACCGGCTGTCGGGGTGGTAGGCCTGGCACGCGATGGAGGTGTAGGTGGCGAACGACTCGTTCAGCCAGAGGTCGTTCCACCACTCCATGGTCACGAGGTCGCCGAACCACATGTGGGCCAGCTCGTGCAGGATCGTCTCGGCGCGCAGTTCGTACGCGGCGTCGGTGACCTTGGAGCGGAAGACGTACTGGTCACGGATGGTGACCGCGCCCGCGTTCTCCATCGCGCCCGCGTTGAACTCGGGCACGAAGAGCTGGTCGTACTTCCCGAACGGGTACGCGTAGTCGAACTTCTCCTGGAACCAGTCGAAGCCCTGCCGGGTGACCTCGAAGATCGCGTCCGAGTCGAGGAACTCGGCGAGCGAGGGGCGACAGTAGATGCCCAGCGGCACCGACTTCCCGTCCTTCTCGTACACGCTGTGCACGGAGTGGTACGGGCCGACGATCAGCGCGGTGATGTACGTCGAGATCCGCGGCGTCGGCTCGAAGACCCAGACGTCGTCCTTGGGCTCCGGGGTCGGCGAGTTGGAGATGACCGTCCAGCCGGACGGCGCCTTCACGGTGAACTGGAAGGTGGCCTTCAGGTCGGGCTGCTCGAACGACGCGAAGACGCGGCGCGCGTCCGGCACCTCGAACTGGGTGTAGAGGTAGGCCTGCTGGTCGACGGGGTCGACGAACCGGTGCAGGCCCTCACCGGTGTTGGTGTACGCGCAGTCCGCGACGACACGGACGACATTGCGCCCCTCCAGGAGACCGGGCAGCGCGATCCGGGAGTCCTTGAAGACCTCGGCCGGGTCGAGCGGATCGCCGTTGAGGGTGACTTCGTGGACGGCCGGGGCCACCAGGTCGATGAAGGACTCCGCGCCGGTCTCGGCGGAGTCGAAGCGCACCGTGGTCACGGACCGGTAGGTGCCGCCCTCCTGCGCGCCGGAGAGGTCGAGATCGACCTCGTACGAGTCAACGGTGAGCAGCTTCGCGCGCTGCTGCGCCTCTTCGCGGGTCAGGTTTGTGCCAGGCACGCGGTCATCTCCTCGTTATGTGTGGGTTGCGCCATCCTTCCACGGGACCCGCACGGAACGCGATGTCCGTTTCCCGCCGGTGCCGGGCACGCGCGGGCGCGAGCCTGGACGTATGACGACGTACACCGCACACCCCATCGGCCCAGCCGTCCTGAAGGAACTCCGCGAGAGCGACGACGCGGGCCGTCCGCTCGCCCCGCTGACCGACGAGGAGGGCGGCGCCCCGCTGCGCTGCTGCCTGCGCCGCAGCGAGCCCGGCGAGCGCATCGCCCTGGTCTCCTACGCTCCGCTGCGGCGCTGGGCCGCGGAGACGGGCGCCGAACCGGGCGCGTACGACGAGCAGGGGCCGGTCTTCATCCACGCGGACGAGTGCGCGGGCCCGGCCGGGGACGACCTCCCCTTCACGAACGCCCACCGCACGCTGCGCCGCTACTCGGCCGAGGGACGCATCCTGGGCGGACGGCTGGTCCCCACGCCGGACGCGTTCGACGAGGCCTTCACGGCGGCGTTCACGGACCCGGAGGTGGCACTGGTCCATGTGCGGGCAGTGGAGTACGGCTGCTTCCTGTACGAGGTGCGCCGGGGCTAGCTCCGGTAGGAGGAGCAGCGGGGCCGTCCCCGTACGGGGTACGCCGGGCCCGGGGACTCCGCTCGGGCCGGGGCGCCCCGGACGGCTCCCGGACGGCCGGGGCGGAGCCGGTGGCGGGCGGGGCAGGGCCGGTCACGGCCGGGGCGGACCCGGCGGCCGGGCGCACTCTCAGCTGGCCGAACAGCGTGGCCCCGAACGCCAGTGTCATGCCCGCCATTTGCACCGGCGTCAGCGCCTGCCCCAGCGCCGCCCAGCCGATCACCGCCGCGGTCAGTGGCGAGAGCGGGCCGAGGAACGTGACCTGGGTGGCGGTGAGCCGGCCGATGCCCCGGAACCACAGCCAGTACGCCACCGCCGTGTTCGCCAGCGCGAGGTACAGGTAGCCGCCGATCGCCCGGCCGTCCAGCGCGGGCGGCGCGCCCTCGGCCACCAGGGCGACCGGCGCGATCAGCAGCCCGCCGGCGGTCAACTGCCAGGCGGTCAGCGCCAGTGGGCCGATTCCGTCCGGCCGCCCCCACCGTTTGGTGAGCACGGTGCCGGTGGACATCGAGGCGGTGGAGGCGACCGCGGCGAGAACACCCACGGGGTCGAGCGCGCCCGCCGCCTTCAGGACGACGAGGCTGACACCGAGGGCCGCCGCGACGCCGGTGAGGAGCGTCCGCAGGGTCGGCCGGTCGCCGAGCAGCAGCACCGAGAGACCGGCCACGAACAGCGGACCGGCCGACCCGACCACGGCCGCCGTTCCGCCGGGCAGCCGGTACGCCGAGAGGAACAGCAGCGGGAAGAACGCGCCGATGTTCAGCGCGCCCAGCACGGCCGCCTTCCCCCACCAGACGCCGCGCGGCAGCACACGCGCGAGCGCGAGCAGCAGGAGCCCCGCGGGCAGGGCACGCAGCACGGCCGTGAACAGCGGCCGGTCGGGCGGGAGGAACTCGGTGGTCACGGCATAGGTGCTGCCCCAGGAGACGGGGGCGAGCGCGGTGAGGGCGATGACGGCGGAGCGGTTCGCGTCCACGGGACACCCGGTTTCGAGGAGGCCGGCGGATGAGGGCCGACGGGAGCGGGTCGGTGGCGGGTCGGCAGCGGGAAGGTGGCGGAGGCAGATCACCGGAGGTGACGTACAGGAGCTGAGCAGGCCGGCACTAAATAGCTTAGCTCTAATCTACTTAGAAGCAAGTTGCTTGCTGGCGACCCGCTCCGGGGTGATCCACTCGCTGCCGAGCCACTTCCTCCCGACCCACTCCCTTCCGAGCTACTTTCTTGCGGCCGACCTGCGACGCGGCGGATACTCGCCCCCATGAGCACCCCCAAGGACCCCGTCGACGCGATCATCGAGCAGTGGGCCGCTGTCCGGCCGGACCTCGACACCGCCGCGATGGAGGTCTTCGGGCGCGTCTTCCGGCTCTCTCGCGCCATGGGCGACCGGATGGAGAAGGCGTACGCGCGGTACGGGATCTCGCGCGGGGAGTTCGACGTGCTGGCGACCCTGCGCCGCTCCGACGCCCCCTACACGCTCTCGCCGCGCCAGCTCTCGGCCACGCTCATGCTGACCACCGGCGGCATGACCGGGCGCCTGGACAAACTGGAGCGCGCCGGACTGCTCCGCCGCTCCCCCGACCCGCACGACCGGCGCGGCCTCCGGGTCACGCTGACGGACGAGGGCCTGCGGCTGATCGACGAGGCCGTCGGAGCGGGGCTCGACGTCCAGACGGCCGCGCTCTCGGCCCTCGACAACGAGCAGGCCGTCCAACTGGCCGGCCTGCTGCGCCCGCTGCTGGCAGCCACCGCCTCCTAGGGCGCGTCCGGCGCACCCACGGCGGCGGCGAGGGCCGCCTCGACCTCGGTGGCGTCCGGGGACTCGGCGGCCCAGGCCACGTGTCCGTCGGGCCGCACCAGCACCGTCGTACGCCGCCCACCCGCCCAGCTCTCCACGGCGAGACGGCCCGCGCGTTCCCCGGCCCGCCCGACCTCCCCGATCTCCCCGGCCTCGTACGGCCGCGGGGCGATCAGGACGAACCTCCCGCCCCGCAGGGCCTCGTAGAGCCGGCCGCTCTTCAGGGCGATGTCGGGGGCGCGGGTGCCGACCATCGGGTGAGCGCCACGCGGCGCCCCGTACGCGTATCCGATGCCCGTGATCCGGCCTACCGCCCTGCGGCGCACGGGGCCGACATGCCCGAGGACCGCGGTGACCGCCGCGCGCAGCGCCCGTGTCCAGGGGCGCTTGGCCATCGCGAGCCGCACGATGCCACCGCTGCTGCGCACCACGGACGCGCCGACGGGGTGGCGTTCGGTCTGGTAGGTGTCCAACAGGGCCGGGTCCGCCTGCCCGTTGCAGACGGCCGCCAGCTTCCAGCCGAGATTCGCCGCGTCCTGGAGCCCGGTGTTCATGCCCTGGCCGCCGGCCGGGGTGTGCACATGCGCGGCGTCGCCCGCGAGGAAGACGCGGCCCACGCGATAGGCGGGCGCCTGGCGCTCGTCGCTGTGGAAGCGGGACATCCAGCGGGCGTCGCGCATGCCGTAGTCGCGCCCGAGTGCGAGCCGGGTGATCTCCTTGACCTCGTCGAGTCCGACCGGCTCGCTGTCCGGGACGTCCCGGCCGCGGTGCCAGCCGATCACTCGGTAGTAGCCGTCTCCGAAGGGCGCGATGAAGGCGAAGGCGTCACCGACGGCGTTGGCGGTCAGCACCGACTCCGGTCGCTCGTCGAGCCGGACGTCCGCGAGCACGACGGACCGGATGACCGACCTGCCGGGAAACGGCAGCCCGACCGCCGCCCGCACCGCACTGCGCATTCCGTCCGTCCCGACGACGTAGTCGGCCGCCAACCCCTCCGGCTCCCCGCCCGCGCCCCGGACTTCGAGCGTCACCCCGCCCGCGTCCTGCCTCAGCCCGGTCACCTCCGTCCCGTACGTGAACCGCACCCCGGCCTCCTCCGCCCGGTGCCGCAACGCCTCCTCCACCTCGTACTGCGGAATCACCAGCAGGTGGTTGAAGCGGGAGGGCAGCGTGTCCAGTACGAGCGCGAGTCCGCCGAAGAGCCGGATGCGGTCGAGGGCCTCACCCTTGCGCTCGAGGTCGTCGGCGAGTCCGCGGGCGTCGAGCTGCTCCAGGGTGCGGGCGTGCAGGACGAAGGCGCGGGAGAGATTGCTGATCCCGTGGGGGCGCTTCTCGACAAGCGTGACCGGGACGCCGGCGGCGGCGAGGTCGCCGGCCAACAGGAGGCCGGTCGGGCCTGAACCGACGACGACCACCTGCCGGGGGGCAGCGGGGGGCGTGTGCGTGTTGCCGGTCATGACGGCCTCCTCGTGATGCCAACGCTTGTTGGCCAACGCTTTGTTCGCCAACATAGGAGGGCGCTACTGGACTGTCAACACGTGTTGGCCTACGGTCGTTGGCATGCCAGTCGAGGAACAGCACGAGTCCGACTCCGGGTCCGGGTCCCGGTCCGGCTCCGGCGCACTCCCGGGGTCCGGCGTGGCGCCTGCGACACCCGTGTCCGCTGCCGGTCCGGCAGCGCGCCGCCCGGCAGCCGGCACCGCACCCGCGGTGGCACCCCGCCGCTCCGACGCCACCCGCGGCGCGATCCTCACCGCCGCCCGCGAGCGCTTCGCGGCCGACGGCTACGAGCGCGCCACGATCCGCGCGATCGCCAGGGACGCGCGCATCGACCCCTCGATGGTCATGCGCTACTACGGCTCGAAGGAGGGGCTGTTCGCGGCCGTGCTCGACGTCGATCTGCGGCTGCCCGATCCGGCGGCCCTCGACCCGGACGACGTGGGCCGTGTCCTGGTGAGCCACTTCCTCGACCTGTGGGAGGAGAACGAGGTCCTCACCGCCATGCTCCGGGTCGGCGTGACCAACCAGTCCGGCGCAGAACGGATGCAGAGCATCTTCAGGGACCAGCTCACGCCGGTGGCGCAGCGCGCCTGCCCCGACCCCGAACAGGCTCCGGCCCGCGCCGCGCTCTGTGCCTCACAACTGCTCGGACTCGCGCTCGCCCGCTACATCCTGCGACTGGCCCCGGCCGTCGCGCTGCACCGCGAGGAGATCGTGGCGTGGCTCGGCCCGACGATGCAGCGCTATCTGACGGCACCGCACCCCTAGGCCGCGTCCGGGCGGACGACCGCGGCGGACACAAGGCCCGTGACGCGCGGCTCGGGGCGCCGCGGGTCGGGGCGTGGCGAGTCGGGGCGTGGCGAGTCGTGAAAACGCGTCGAGGGAGTCCCCGCACCGGTGGGTGCGCGGACTCCCTCGACGGAGAGTTCGGTGCGAAGAGCGGGGCTCAGCCCTGCTTCGGCTGCTTGTCGGACTTGTCCAGGACCATCACGAGGCCGGCGATGACCAGGAACAGCGCGATCGGCGCCGCGACGTAGAGACCGAGCGTTTCGATCACGCTCAGGCCGGAGCCGGGGTCGTCGCCGTCGTCGCGGGTCAGCGCGAGCGCGGGGGACGACATGAGCAGCATCATCAGCGTCGTACCGGCGGCCAGGGCACCGGCGCGCAGAGCGTTCTTCTTGTCCACGGTGCAAACGTAGCGAACACCTGACTGAGCCGCGCGCCCGGGGGTGCCGTACGGAGGTCAAGGGGCACGGCGCGGAGGGGTCCCGGGCGCGCCGGCCCGGCCGCTCTCCGCCCGCACCACGTCGATCAGGGCGTGCAGCCGGGGTGACGCGGCGAGCTCCTCCAGAGTCACCGGACGGCCCTCGGCATCGGCGATCGGCAGGCGCCAGTTGGGGTACTGGTCCCAGGTGCCGGGGAGGTTCTGCGGGCGGCGGTCACCGACGGCGTCCGGGAGCCAGACGCCGATCATGTGGGCCGGGGTGCGCAGCAGGAAGCGGTGCACGGCCTGGATCTCGGCCTCCTCGGCCGTCGCGGGGGCCCCGCCGCCCTCGCCGCGCAGCAGCCCCAGCCGGGAGAGCAGCGCCAGCCACTCCCGGGTGTCCGCCGCGGCGGCCGCCCGCTCCTCGTCGAGGGAGCGGGTCAACAGGCCGAGCCGGTCGCGGAGTTCGACGTGTTCGCCGGTGAGCCGGGCCGCGGTGGGCGGCAGGTCGTGGGTGGTGGCGGTGGCCAGGCAGTCGGCGCGCCAGCGGTCGAGCGGCAGGGGCATGCCGTCGCCGTCCCAGTCGCGCTCGAACCACAGCACCGAGGTGCCCAGCACTCCGCGCTCCTGGAGCGCCTCGCGCACCCCGGGTTCGACCGTGCCGAGGTCCTCGCCGATCACCAGCGCTCCGGCCCGCGAGGCCTCCAGTACCAGGATCGCGAGCATCGCCTCGGCGTCGTAGCGGACGTACGAGCCCTCCGTGGGCGGCTGCCCCTGGGGGATCCACCAGAGCCGGAACAGGCCCATGACGTGGTCGATGCGCAGGGCGCCCGCATGCCGGAGGAGCGCGCGCAGGAGGCGGCGGTAGGGGGCGTATCCGGAGGCGGCGAGCCGGTCGGGGCGCCAGGGCGGCAGGCCCCAGTCCTGGCCGCGCGCGTTGAAGGCGTCCGGGG
This sequence comes from Streptomyces sp. NPDC005141, assembly GCF_053599975.1. Classification (NCBI taxonomy): domain Bacteria; kingdom Bacillati; phylum Actinomycetota; class Actinomycetes; order Kitasatosporales; family Streptomycetaceae; genus Streptomyces; species Streptomyces sp. NPDC005141. The sequence continues at coordinate 9,206 of NZ_JBSFYW010000054.1, forward strand.
GCGCGCCGACGGACATGCCGGCCGCGAAGTACTCCTGCTGGGCCCAGGCGTCGGCCCCGTCGGGGTGGACGCCGACGGCCAGGTCGTGGACGAGCCCGATGGTCATGCCCGCGTCGCGCGCGGAGCGCTGGGCGGCGGCGAGCTGGGCGTCGGTGAGCCAGGCGAGCCGGCTGTGGAAGTCGACGCGGTCCATCAGTTCGCCCCGCGCGCGGGCGGTTTCGGACGAGCGGGGGTCGCGCAGGCCGGCGGGCCAGCTCCGCCAGTCGGAGCCGTGCGCCTCGGCGAACGCGCACCAGGTGGCGTGGTCCTCCAGCGCCTGGCCCTCCTCCGCGAGGAAGTCGGCGTACGCGGCCCGGCGTCCGGGTCCGAGCGGCACCGCGCGGACGGATTCGAGCGCCTCGCGCTTGAGGTCCCACACGGCGTCACGGTCGATCAACGCGCCCTTGCCCAGGACGGACTCGCGCAGCAGTCCGGCGCGCTCCAGCACCGTACGCAGGCCGTCGCGGTCCTCGGCGTACGGGTACTCGGGGATGTCCTCGACGCGCAGGTGCACCGGGTCGGGGAAGCGGCGGGAGGAGGGCCGGTACGGGGAGGGGTCGGTGGGGTCGCCGGGCACCGCCGCGTGCAAGGGGTTGACCTGGACGAATCCGGCGCCGAGCGCCCGGCCCGCCCAGGCGGTCAGTTCGGCGAGGTCACCGAGGTCGCCCATGCCCCAGGAGCGGCGGGAGAGCAGGGAGTAGAGCTGGACGAGCAGGCCGTACGTGCGTCCGGGCGGCGCGGGCAGCCGGGCGGGAGCCGCGACGAGGTGGGCGTCGGCGGTGCGGCCGTCGGGGGCGGTGGCGTGCAGCGCGTGGACGCCGGGCGGGAGCTGTCCGGCGGAGGTGCGGGTCTCGCCCTGTTCGGTGGTGACGCGCAGCCGGGTGCCGTCCGGCAGTCCGGCCAGCGCGGCGGGGGCGTGGCCGTCCCAGCTCACCAGCGTCGGCGGCAGCAGCCGTTCGGCCGTCTCGGCCTCATGGTGCGCGAGGGCGGCGCGTACGGCGTCCGGGGTGCTCGCGTCGACACCGAGGGACGCCAGGATCGCGACGAGCGCGGCGTCCGAGGCCGCGACCGTGCGGTCCGGGGAGGGGCTGTAGGCGGGGGCGACGCCGTGCAGTTCGGCGAGCCGGGACAGGGAGGTCCGCGGCGCCGGCTCCGATGGCGTCCGCGGCGGGTCGGCGGGCCCACTGTCTGCCATCAGACCCCCGACGCGGCGCCGGTCGAGGTGGGCTCACTCGTCAGGTGCGCGGCGTCGGCCAGCGGCGGCTCGCTGGTCAGCGGTTCCGCGTCGGGCAGCGGGGGTTCGCTGGTCAGCGGCACCTCGGTGCAGGCGCCTTCCGCGCTGAGCAGGCACAGGTGGGCGCCCTCGGGCTCGACGGACGCCCGTCCCGCGCGGGGGCCGGGGACGGACGGCTCCGTTCCGCGTTTGGACAGGGCCGAGAGGAGAAGGTGTGCCGATGCGGCCACGGGGGCCTCCTTGTCGAGGTCGGATACGGCGGCCGAGGGCATTCCGGCAGATCGTGCCGGAAACGGATGCCCTGGCGGTCACCGCAGCCCTACCCCGTGGGCACGACGGCAGACGCATACGGACGAACAACGTGCCTCTGGTCACATCCTGTCGCCGTCCCACACCTCCGGGCCGCCCCTCCAGGCTGGGGCAATCCTGGCACTTCGGCCACTCTCGTTGACACCTTCACCGCCCGGATGGTGGGCTCGGCGACACCCCGACGCTGCGGTCGGGGCGGCGAGACACCAGGGGGGAACGTGCGGCTCCGGCGTGGAACAGGGGCGACCGCGCTCGCGTTCGCCGTCGTCGCGAGCGCACTCGGCACGGCGCCCGCCGCTGTCGCGGCGCCTCCCGGCCCGACGGCCACCGCGGACGACCGCGAGCCCACCGGCAGCGGGGTGCCCGCCGTCTGGCCCCGCCCGCAGTCCCTGCGCGCGAACGGCGCTCCGGTCACCGTCACGGACGAGGTCGTCCTGATCACCGGCACGACGGGCCCGGCGGCGTCCGGCTCGCTCCGCGGCGCGCGCTCCGGCTCTCCGGCCGGCTCGTACTCCCCCGGCGTTCCCCTCGCTCCGTACGCCCCCGGCGTGGCCATCGACCCGCACGCCTCGGACACACCGCTCGACCCGTACGCCCTCGAAGCGTTGCGCGGCCTGCTGCGGCAGGCCGGCGCCCGCAGGATCACGACGGCGCGCGACGGCGACGCCCTCCCGGCGCACGCCCTGGTGGTGCGCGCGGGCGCGGAATCGGCGAACACCGGCGGGCGGGGCGCGCGGGGCGCGAGCTCCTTCTCCGGCACGCCGGCCGCGTCGGGCTCCCTGGAGCGGGCGCTCACGGCGCTCGGCGCCGCGCCCCGCGCCGATCTCCCCTCCGGCGGATACCGGCTGGCCGTCGGCCGGGCCGACGGCCGCGACACCGTCGCTCTCGCGGGGGTCGGCGAGGACGGCCTGTACCACGCGGTGCAGACGCTGCGTCAGCTCCTCGGGGCCGACCGCCGGATCGCCGGTGCCGTCGTCCGGGACTGGCCCGGCACCGCCGTGCGCGGCACGACCGAGGGGTTCTACGGCAGTCCCTGGACCCCCGAGCAGCGCCTCGCGCAGCTGGACTTCATGGGGCGGACCAAGCAGAACCGCTATGTCTACGCACCCGGTGACGACCTCTACCGGCAGGCGCGCTGGCGTGAGCCGTACCCGGCCGGGCAGCGCGCCCATTTCCGGGACCTGGCGGAGCGCGCGCGCCGCAATCACGTCACGCTGACCTGGGCGGTGGCCCCCGGGCAGGCGATGTGTTTCTCCTCGGACGCCGACGTGAAGGCACTCACGCGCAAGCTCGACGCCATGTGGGCGCTCGGATTCCGCGCGTTCCAGCTGCAGTTCCAGGACGTCAGTTACACCGAGTGGCACTGCGGGGCGGACGCGGACGCGTTCGGCTCCGGCTCCGGGTCGGCGGCGAAGGCGCAGGCGCGGGTGGCGAACGCCGTGGCCCGGCACCTGGCCGCACGCCACCCGGACGTGGCCGCGTTGTCCCTGATGCCGACGGAGTACTACGAGGACGGTTCGACCGCCTACCGCCGGCAGCTCGCGAGCGCCCTGGACGAGGGCGTCGAGGTCGCGTGGACCGGCGTCGGCGTCGTGCCGAAGACGATCACGGGCGGCGAACTGGCGCGCACCCGCGAGGTGTTCGGCAGCCACCCGCTGGTCACCATGGACAACTACCCCGTCAACGACTACGCGCAGGACCGGGTGTTCCTCGGCCCCTACCAGGGACGCGAACCGGCGGTGGCCACGGGCTCGGCGGCGCTGCTGGCGAACGCGATGCCCCAGGCGGAGGCCTCCCGCATCCCGCTGTTCACCGCGGCCGACTACGCCTGGAACCCCCGGGACTACCGGCCCCAGGAGTCCTGGGGTGCCGCGATCGAGGACCTCGCGGACGGCGACGCCCGGAGCGCGGACGCGTTGCGCGCGCTGGCCGGGAACGACGCCTCCTCCGTCCTGGGCGGCGAGGAGTCGGCGTATCTGCGCCCGCTCATCGAGGCGTTCTGGCAGGCGCGGACGACCACGGACCGGGCCGCGAACGAGAGCGCGGCCGAGCGGCTGCGCGCGGCGTTCACGGTCATGCGCGAGACGCCCCAACGCCTGGCGGGGCGTCCGATCGCCACCGAAGTGGAGCCCTGGACCGAGCAGTTGGCGCGCTATGGCGCGGCCGGCGAGACGGCCGTCACGCTGCTGAGCGCCCAGTCGAGCGGTGACGCGACGGCGGCCTGGACGGCGTACCGCACCCTGGAGCGGCAGCGCGCCGACCTCGCGGCGAGCGGGGTGACGGTCGGCAAGGGCGTGCTCGACCCGTTCCTGACGAAGGCCCGCACGGCGTACGAGCAGTGGGCGGGCCTCGACAACGATCCCTCCACGGGCCGCGACGCCGGGAAGGACACCGGAGCGACGGCGGACGGCGGCGCGAGGACCGGCGACGACGCGGCGGACGGCGGCGGTCCCCCGGACGACGGCGGGACCCCGCGGGACGGCCTGCCGCAGGACGACGGCACACGGGAGAACGGCGGCGCCGGTCAGGACGGGCGCGTCGTCCGCCTGACGCGCCCCCGCACGCTCACCGCGGTGAGCGTGCTCACCGATCCGGGCACGGCGGGTTTCGTCGAGGCGCATGTCCCGGGCGAGGGCTGGCGGTACCTCGGCGCGCTCGATGCCGGGGGTGCGACGGAGATCGGCGCGGCGGGCGTGCGCGCGGACGCGCTCCGGGTCGGCGGTCCTCCGCGTTCCCAGGTCCGCCATCTCGTGCCGTGGTTCGCCGACTCCCCCGCCGTGGCGCTGGAGCTGGCCCGCTCCGTGACGGACGTGGAGATCGGCGGTACGCAGCGGGTGACGGCCCGGCTGTCGTCGCTGCGTCCCTCAGACGTCAGGGGTGAACTGACCGCGCGGGCCCCGAAGGGCATCGAGGTCAAGGTCTCCCAGCCCTCGCCGACCCTCCCGCGCGGCGCCGTCGTCGACAGCCTCGTCGAGGTCACGGTCCCGCCGGGGACGCCGTCGGGCTCGTACGACGTCACGGTCGCCCTCGGCTCGCAGACCCGCACGCTGACCGTGCGCGCCTTCCCGCGCACGGCGGGCCCCGACCTGGCCCGCACCGGCACGGCCTCCTCGTCCGGCGACGAGACCCCCGACTTCCCGGCGTCGGCGGCCAACGACGGTGATCCGGGGACCCGTTGGTCCTCCCCCGTCGAGAACGGCGCCTGGTGGCAGGTACGGCTCGCCGAGCCGACGCGCCTCGGCCGGCTCGTGCTGAGCTGGCAGGACGCGTACCCGTCCACGTACCGCGTCCAGGTCTCCGCCGACGGACGCGTCTGGCGCACCGCGACGACGGTGACCGACGGCCGCGGCGGCCGCGAATCCCTCCGCTTCGACGAACGCGACGTCCGCTACGTACGCGTCCAGGGCGTCGAGCGGGCGACGCGGTACGGGTACTCGCTGTGGTCGGCGGAGGCGTACGCGGTCGCGGAGAAGGCCGCCGGGCAGGAATCCTCGGCGGAGTGAACCGATGACCCCGAGGTGATCGATAGACGGGGTGTGAGACTGTTCCGCCCCTTGAGGGGCCACCGGCAGGACGACTCGGACGCGGCGCTGCTGCGGGCCGTCTCGGACGGGGACTCGGCGGCGATGGCCGCGCTGTACGACCGGCACGCCGGCTGGCTGCACATGCGGCTGACCCGGCGCTGTGCCGATCCCGAGGTCGTGCGCGAGGTGCTGCAGGACACGTTCGTGACCGTGTGGCGGTCGGCCGGCACCCACCGGGGAGCGGAGGCCGGCGGCTGGCTGTGGACGATCGCCGCGCGGCGTCTGGTGGATGCGCGACGGGTGCAGGAGCGGGCGGCGCGCGTGGAGTACGCGGCGCCGGTGCCCGCACCGTCGGCCGAGGACCACGTGCTGGCGGAACTCGAGTACGGCGACGTGGGCACGGCACTGGACCGCATCTCCCCCGAACTGCGCGAGGTGCTGCGGGCCACGGTCGTGGACGGGCTGTCCACGCGCGAGACCGCTCGTCTCCTCGGCATCCCGGAGGGCACGGTCAAGACGCGTGCCATGCGGGCCCGCGCCGAACTCCGCGCCGCCCTCGCCCAGCTGAACCCGTCGCAGAACCCCTACCTGCATCCGTCCCTGGCTCCGTCCCCGCTGGGAGGCCCGGCATGACCGGTTGGCACGCCCCCGACGACCTCGTCGCCCGCTACGCGGACGGCTCCCTTCCGGAAACGGACGCCTGGTCCCTCGAGAAACACCTGGAACATTGCGGTTCCTGCGCCGCGCGCGTCTCGCACGCCGTCCGGGCGGGCTCGGCGGGCGTGGTGCTTGCGGAGGTCAGGGACGCGGTCCTGACCGCGGTGCGCGAACCGGCCCCGGCCGCCGCAACCGCCCAAGTCCCGGTCGCCGTACGTCCGGCTGCCGCACCCGTACCGGGCCGCGTGCCGATGCCGGTCCCGCCATCGGCCACGGAGCCCGCGCCGGTTCCGGCCTTCGGGCCCGCGCCGACGGTACCGAGGGCCGCGCGAGCCGTCGGGGGGCGGCTCGCGCGGCTCGTCTGGGCCGCCGGGCCCGCCGTACGCGGAGCCTGGGCCGGTGCCGTGGTGCTGGTCGCCGTGGGGGCGGTCGCGCTCGCGTACGGGGGCGGATGGACGAGCGCACGGCCCTGGCTGCTGGCCGCCGCCCCCGTCGTCCCCGTGGCCGGAGTCGCCCTCTCCTACGGACGGCACGCCGATCCGCTGCATGAGATCGCCGCGTCCGCCCCCTCCGGCGGGCTGCGCCTCCTGCTGACACGAACGGCCGCCGTGCTGGCGGTCAGCCTGCCGCTGCTGACGGTGGCGGGGCTGCTCCTGCCGTCCTCCGGCCCGCACCTGCCGACCGGACCCGCCACGGCCGGCTGGCTGCTGCCGGGACTGGCCCTGACCCTGGCCTCGCTCGTGCTCTGCGGGTACGTGGGCTGCCGTACCGCCACGGCGGTGGTCGGCGGGGGCTGGGTGCTCGCCGTCACGGCTCCGCTCTTCGCGGCCACCGGCACCCGTCTGACGGCCCGCCTCACCGATCAGCTCTCCCTCTACTTCACCGGTGCCTCGTCCCAGGGGGGCTGGGCCGCGGCCACCGTGCTGTGCGCGCTCCTCCTCGCCGCGCGCCGCACCGCGTACGACCGTCTGGAGACGATGTGAACATCCCTGGTACGACCGGTACACCGGCCCTCGACGGCGACGAACGCCCCGGAACCCACCCGGCCGAGCACGGCGGGGGCGGTCCCCGGACCGCCGCCGTACTGGTCTCCGGACTGACCGTCAGGCACCGCAGGACCACCGCCCTGGACGCCGTCGACCTGGACTTCAGCCCCGGAGTCCACGGCCTGCTCGGCCCCAACGGCGCCGGCAAGACATCCCTCATCCGCGTCCTCGCGACGGTCGCGGCTCCCACGGCGGGCCGGGTGGAGATGCTCGGCAGCAACCTTCGCGGCCACCGGGAGCGCAGCGCGGTGCGCCGGGAACTCGGCTATCTGCCCCAGGACTTCGGGTACTACCCGGGCTTCACGGTGCGGGAGTTCGTCGCCTACGTGGCATGGCTGAAGGAACTGCCGCCCGCGGCCGCCCCCGGCGCGGTCGAACAAGCCGTGGCCCGGGTCGGCCTCGCCGACCGCATCGACACGAAGGTCAAGACCCTGTCCGGCGGCATGATCCGGCGCGTCGGCATCGCCCAGGCCATCGTGAACGACCCCCGTCTGCTGCTGCTCGACGAGCCCACCGCGGGTCTCGACCCGGAACAGCGCGTCGAGTTCCGCGCGTTGCTGCGGGAGCTGGGCAGGACCGCCACCGTGATCGTCTCCACCCACCTGGTGGAGGACGTGGCCGCGGCCTGCACGGACGTGACCCTGATCGAGGCCGGACAGGTCGCCTACCGCGGCACGCCCCGCTCGCTCGCCGCGCTCGGCGCGGACGGCGACGAGTCCGACGGCAACGCCATCGAACGCGGCTACACGACGGCCCTGCGCGGCCACCGCACGGCGACGGGAGCCGGCCGATGAACATACGTGTCCAGTCCGGCGGGGACGGTCCGGTCGGCCCGCCCTCGCAGGCCGACGGAGACCTCGGTATGAGCCGGGGGACCGGGCCGGACGACGGCCGCCCGACGGTCGTACAGCCTCATGAAGGCCACCCGACCGACACGCTGACCGAGCAGAGCCCGGCGGGCCTCCGCGGTTCGCAGGCCGTGCGCCGGGGCACTGCCTCCGCCCCGAGCCCCGGCTCCGCCCCCCATCCCCTCCGCGTCGAGTCGCTGCGCGGCTTCGCCCCCTGGGCGGCCGCCGGTCTGCTGCTCGCTCTCGCGTGGGCCGTCGCCGCCAAGTCGGCCGAGTGGCAGGGCAGCTGGGGGTCGACGACCGACCTGCTGAGTACCGCGGCCGCCATGATCGGCGTTCCGTTCGCGCTCGCCGCGGGCTCCTGGCAGGGCGGCCGGGAGCGCAGGCTGCGGATGACGGAGCTGCGTTCCTCGTCCGCCCGTACACCGCTCGTCCAGCTCCTGGTGGCCGCACTGCCGCTCGCCGGCTGGCTGGCCGCGGCCTACCTGCTGGTGGTCGCGGGGGCCGTGGCGGCCTGCGCTCCGTACGCGTCGGCCGGCGGTCCGGCGTTCACCGTGTACGCCGGGAACGCCCTCTCGCTCGCCGCCTGCGCGGTCCTCGGTCACGTGGCCGGGCGGGTGATCTCCTTCCGGCTGACCGCTCCCCTGCTCGCGATCAGCGGGTACGTCGTCGCGGGCCTGCTCGGTACCCAGCGGTCGGACCTGCGCCACCTCGCGTTCTGCGCGGTCCATGTCTTCGGTGACAGCGACCTCGCCCGCTGGTGGTACCCGCTCGTGTCCGCCCTGTGGGCGGCCGGGCTCGCCACCGCCGCGGTCCTGGCCCTGGCCGCGCACCGCCGTGTCACCGCGCTGCTGCCGCTCGCGGCCGCTCTCGGCGCCGCCGTCCTCCTCGTCCAGACGGGCGACGGCCTGCTGCGCGACAACCCGCTCGCCCATCGCCAGGTGTGCGACAACTCGACCACCCCGGACGTCTGCGTCAACGCCACCTATCCGGGGATGCTGCCGAAGGTGACCCGGGCGCTCTCCGGCCTCACCGACCGGCTGAAGGACGTAGAGAACCTGCCGGTCCGCTACGAGGACCTGTGGCGGTCCCCGCGCCGGGACGAGGCGCAGCTGCCGAACCTCACTCCGCTCGGCTGGAGCGCCGTCCGCGGCGAGGTGGCCGATCCGGAGCGGTACGCGTGGGAGGCGGCCCACATGCTGGTCCGCCCGGACTGCGCCGGGTCGCCGACCGCGCAGCGGATCCAGGTCACCGACGAAGCCGTGCTGCGCTGGCTGGGCCCGGACGCATCGGCCGAGAAACTACGGGGGCGATTCGTGGCGAGGGCCCGGCAGCAGGGTGACACGAAGGAACTCGCGAGGTACCGGGCGGAGGACCGTGCGTACGCGCGACTCACGGCCATGACCGACCACGAACGCCGCTCCTGGCTCGGCCGCTACTTCGCGACGGCCGGCACGTGCGACCCGAAGCCGAGCGAGGTGCCCTCCCTGTGAACACCCCGCAGACACTCCAGAAGCCCGCGCACACGCCCGGGCTCCGCCCTCTCGCCCTCTACTCACGCTCGCGGGGTGTCCCGACGGCCCTGGCGGCCCTGGCCGGCGCCGCGCTGCTCACCGTGTGGGTGGCGGGCCGTCCGGACGCCTACCTCGACCCGAACCGCAGGGTGCCGCTGGTCGCGCTCGCGCCGCTGCTCGCCTCGGCCGTGATCGGCGTGAGCCTTCACACGTACACCCGCGACCTGGACGACACCGCCGTACGCCCCTGGTGGCCGAGGCGCCTGGCCCACCTGCTCGTCCTCGGCGCTCTGGCGGCGGCGCTGCTGGCCCTCGCCGTGCCGGGGCACTCCCAGGTGTTCGGCGCGGCGGCGATGGTCCGCAACACACTGGGGGCCGTCGGCCTCACGGCGACCGCGGCGGTGCTGCTCGGCGCCCGGCTCAGCTGGTTGCCGACGACGCTCTACTTCAGCGCCGTGTACCTCTCGGCCTCCTCGCCCCGTGTGAGTAACGCGACAGTCCTGGCCTGGTTCATGCAGCCCGGCCCCCAGCGTGCCGCCTGGGTCGCCGGACTCGCACTCTTCGTGACCGGGACGGCACTCTGCGCGGCCCGCGGTGCCCGCCCCGAAGGACCCCGCGGCTGACGCAGGGCCTCACGGGCCGGGCCTCGCGAGCCGACACAAAAGCCCGGATCGTCAGGCGGAAATGCCGTCGATCCGGGCCATCGCGTCGTCCGCGCCGTACGGCTGCAGGTAGGGCAACCAGCGTGGGTCCCGGTGCCCGGTTCCGATGATGCGCCATGCGAGCCCCGACGGCGGGGCCGGTTTGTGGCGCAGGCGCCAGCCGATCTCGACCAGGTGGCGGTCGGCCTTGGTGTGGTTGCAGCGGCGGCAGGACGCCACCACGTTGTCCCAGGCGTGCTGACCCCCGCGTGAGCGCGGGATGACGTGGTCGACGCTGGTTGCGACGCCACCGCAGTACATGCACCGGCCGCCGTCGCGGGCGAACAGAGCTCGCCTGGTCAGCGGGACGGGCCCTCGGTAGGGAACCCGTACGAACCTCTTCAGCCGGACCACGCTGGGTGCGGGGACAGTAACGGTCGCGCTGTGCATGAAGGCGCCGGATTCCTCGAGAGAGACGGCTTTGTTCTCAAGGACGAGGACGAGCGCGCGGCGGAGCGGTACGACGCCGAGGGGCTCGTACGACGCGTTGAGGACCAGGACATGCGGCACGGATGCCTCCTTGTACGCCGGCGGCGCGTGGCTCGCGCCGGGACGATCTGCAGTCAGTCTCCCCTCATGCCTGGTGGAAGCGCCACCATGTCCCGGTAACGGGCTGGGAGTGTTTTCGACCACACCCCCTTCATCCCCAGGTGAGCAGCGCCTCTCCCCTGAACATGGCAACAATCCACACACGATGCCCCGTTAGTGTGGTGGTTCTGCCCGAACGGCGCCCCTCATGTCCCCTGCCGTGGGCAGACCGCTACGCCTGGAGGTACCTGCTGTGTCCCTGCCCGTCCTATTGGCCCTGGCCACCGGTTCGACCCCGTCGCCGTCTCCCTCGACGACGACCGGTCCGGTGACCCCCACGCTTCAGGACGCCCAGGAAAGCGCGACCAACGCAGCCAGCTGGGTCGAGGAGAACTGGTCGACCTGGCTGGCGATAGGTCTGCGTGTACTGCTGATCCTGGTGATAGCCGCCGTACTGAGAGTGGCCGTGCGGCGGGCGATCACCAAGCTCATCGACCGGATGAGCCGCACCGCCGAGGCCGTCGACGGCACGGCGCTCGGCGGTCTGCTGGTGAACGTGGAGCGCCGCCGGCAGCGCTCCCAGGCCATCGGGTCGGTGCTGCGCTCCGTCGCGTCCTTCCTGATCATGGGTACGGCCGCGCTGATGATCCTCGGCACGTTCGAGATCAACCTGGCGCCGCTGCTCGCCTCGGCCGGTGTGGCCGGTGTCGCGATCGGTTTCGGTGCCCGCAACCTGGTCACCGACTTCCTCTCCGGTGTCTTCATGATCCTCGAGGACCAGTACGGCGTCGGCGACACGATCGACGCGGGCGTCGCCTCCGGCGAGGTCATCGAGGTGGGCCTGCGCGTGACCAAGCTGCGCGGCGACAACGGCGAGATCTGGTACGTCCGCAACGGCGAGGTCAAGCGCATCGGCAACCTCTCCCAGGGCTGGGCCACGGCGGGTGTGGACGTCACCGTCCGCGCCTCGGAGGACCTGGACCGCGTCCGGTCCGTCATCGACGACGTCGCCGAGACCCTCAGCAAGGAAGAGCCCTGGAACGAGCGCCTGTGGGGCCCGATCGAGATCCTGGGCCTGGACAGCGTCCTCCTCGACTCCATGGTGGTCCGCGTCTCGGCGAAGACCATGCCGGGCAAGGCCCTCTCCGTGGAACGCGAACTCCGCTGGCGCATCAAGCGGGCCTTCGACGCGGCGGACATCCGCATCGTCGGCGGCGCGGCGGCCGAGCCGGAGGAGGAGCCGGCCCCCGACCCGACGGAGAACGTGGCCGCACCGTCGGCCCAGGCGAACCCGGCGTCCCCGCAGGCCATGGCGGCTTCGCCGATCACACCGACGCCCGTTCCGAAGTAGGCGCGCGGACTCGACCGCACGAGCGGAAGGCGGCGCCCGGGATTCTCCGGGCGCCGCCTTCTGGCGTAGTGCTGCATGTGGAGCGCACGGCGCCGTCGCCGGTCGCCAGGAGGGACAGCTCGCCGCGGCGGGAGGTCAGGCCGGCACCGTCCCCGTCGACTCCAGTCCGGTCACCCGCGCTATCTGGCAGGCCGCGGCGAACGCGGAGCCTTTGCCCAGTCCGGCCACGCCCGGGAGCCCCTCCTGGTCGCGGACATCGAGCAGCACCGTCCCCGCGGTCGCGTCGAAGGCCATCGATCCCCATACGGAGCGGTCCCCACGCCCGGGCCGCCACCGGAAGTGGATCTCCTCGTCGCCCTTCTCCGCGACGAGGAACACCCGTTGCGACGAGGTCAGTTCCGCGCGCACCCGCTCCCGCCAACCGTCCGCGAGGGGCATCGGCCGCAGTAGCAGCCGCTGTCGCTCGCCCAGCGCGTCGTCGCGGAGCGACAGGCCGGAGGTCCGGGCCCGCCGCCGCAGCAGCAGAACCGCGACAGCCGCGAAGACGAAGCTGACGACCGCCCAGACCAGGACCGTGCCCGCGATCTCATGGCCCAGGGCGGGCCAGGAGATGCCGTCGTCCACCAGGTCGATGAGCAGCTTGGTGAGGGCCAGCGGAAGGCACCGGCCCGCGACCGTGCCCCAGCAGGCCATGAGCAGACGGGTCAGCGCCTCCCGTGTCGTCCGACGGTTCGCTTTCATGGAGTCACTTCCGGATGGTTCGGCCCAGGTTGCGCAGGGCCGGGGCCCCGGCCCGGCACCGTATGTCATCGAGGAAGCGGCGACCTGTGCGAGGCGCCGCGCGGGAGGGCCCGTGTCATCAGTTGGTGATCTCCGGCGGCGTCGGCGCCCTTGACCCGCGCGACGGGAGCGCACTCACTCCCTTCACGTCTGTGACGGAACTGTGCTTCGGCGCCACGGCAATCCACCGCAACACCGGACAGATGGGCGGCAACGGGCGGCATACGCCCCCGACCTGCGCCGACCGGCGATCGTGATCAACTCGTGACGCCCCCGGACCCCGCCCGAAGCCGCCGCACCCGCCCGGCCGGGACGGGGCGTCTTCACAGGTCACCCGCATGACGGCCACATTCACCCGCCCCTTATGGTCACCCTCAACAGCGGGTCCCTTGTTCTGGAGCGCAACGCCCAGGGGACCGCTTCGAAGGTGGGTAATCCATGCGCAAGTTCGCCATAGGCGCCGTCGTCTCCGGCGCCCTGGCCCTGTCCGCCCTGGCCGTGCCGGCCGCGTCGGCCACCACTCCGGACTTCACCTTCTCGAAGGTGGTCGTCAACGGCGGCAAGCCGATCGTCGTCGGCACCACGAACGTGGTGAAGGTTCCGGTCACGTACACCCTGACCCGCCCCTCGGACGTCGTGCTCGACAACAAGACGAAGGCCGCCGGCGTCCTGCTCTACCGGGGGACGCTCGCCAACAGCCGCAACACGATCGAGAACAGCGACCTCCCCACCTGCACCACCACCGCCACGACCGACACGACGGTGACCGAGTCGTGCAAGGAGACGATCGACCTCGACCCGTGGGCCTCGCTGTACGAGGCGGCGGACGCCACCACCTGGCACGCCGCCGGCTACTACGGGCGCCTCGACCTGGACGAGGACGACTCCGACGGCCACGTCAGCGTCAACTACGCCGACGACCTGTGGGGCCCCCTGGCCTCCGTGCAGATCAAGCGGGCCGCCAAGCTCACCGTGAACGCCGGCCCCGAGCCGGTCGCCAAGGGCAAGACCCTCACCGTCACCGGCAGCCTGACCCGCGCCAACTGGTACAACAGCGAGTACGCGGGCTACACCGGCCAGCCGGTCGCCCTGCAGTTCAAGGCCAAGGGCGCGAGCGCCTACACGACCGTCAAGACGGTCACGTCCGGCACTTCCGGCGCGCTCAAGACCACCGTCAAGGCCTCGGCCGACGGCACCTACCGCTTCTCCTTCGCCGGGACGTCCACGACCGGGGCCAAGGCGGCCACGGGTGACTACGTCGACGTGAAGTAGGCCGCGGCGCGCGGCGAACGCGCGCTGTCCAGCACCGACGCACCGCCCTCGAGGTAACGACTCTGTTGCCTCGGGGGCGGTTTCTCTTGACGCCCCCGCCTCCCCCGGCCTACTTTCCTCGCACCAGCAATAGGAAACTTTCCTAACAATGATCTTGCGGTGGACTTCCCGAAGGCACCCCTGGGAAGCTGGTCGGCCAAGAAGGGCAGGTGGCGACAGACATGGCAGGTTCCGCCGGTACGCCGGGCACTCCGCGTGTCCTGCGCGCGATGAACGACCGCGCCGCTCTCGATCTGCTGCTCGCGCACGGCCCGCTCTCACGGACCCGGATCGGGAAGCTCACCGGGCTGTCCAAGCCCACCGCCTCGCAGCTCCTCGCCCGCCTGGAAGCGGCGGGCCTGGTGCTCGCCACCGGCACGAGCGAGGGCCGGCCCGGCCCCAACGCCCAGCTGTACGTGGTCAATCCGGGCGCCGGCCACGCGGCAGGCCTGGACGTCACCCCCGAGCGCATCCTGGCCGCCGTCGCCGACATCACCGGCCGGACGGTCGGCGAGTACGAACTGCCCACTCCCGGCCGCCGCCCGGCCCAGCCCGTCGTACGCCAGGTCACCGACGCCCTCGACGGCGCGGTGAAGGCGGCCGGGCTCGCCCGGGACGACGTCCGCCGCCTGGTCATCGGCACCCCCGGCGCCTTCGACCCCAACACCGGCCGGCTGCGCTACGCCTCCCACCTGCCCGGCTGGCACACCCCCACCCTCCTCGACGAGCTGGCGGCCGCGCTGCCGATGCCCGTCGAGTACGAGAACGACGTCAACCTCGTCGCCATCGCGGAGCAGCGGCTCGGTGCCGCCCGGGGCCACGAGGACTTCGTCCTGCTCTGGAACGAGGGCGGTCTCGGTGCCGCGCTCGTCCTCGGCGGCCGGCTGCACCGCGGCTGGACCGGCGGCGCGGGCGAGGTCGGCTTCCTGCCCGTGCCCGGCGCGCCGCTGGTGCGCCAGGTGACCAAGGCCAACAGTGGCGGCTACCAGGAGCTGGCCGGTTCGCAGGCCGTCCCCAAGCTGGCGCGCGAACTCGGCATCAAGGACCTGCCCACGGGTCCGTACGCCGAGGTCGCGGCCACCGTCGTCGAACGGGCCGCCGCCGTCGACGAAGGCCCCTACCGACAGCTCCTCGAGACGTACGCGACCGGGCTCGCCACCGGTCTGGCCTCCCTCGTCTCCGTGCTCGACCCCGAGCTGGTGGTCCTCAGCGGATCGTCGCTCACCGCGGGCGGGGAACCGCTGCGCGCCCTGGTCCAGGCCGAGCTGGAGGAGCTGGCCGCGTCCCGGCCACGGCTCGTCGTCGGCGACGTACACGAACACCCCGTGCTGCGCGGCGCGTTGGAGAGCGCCCTGGCAGCCACCCGCGACGAGGTCTTCGACACCTCCCGCTGAACCCGCCCCAAGCCCTCAACTCCCCCCGTCCCGCCCCGTCCTTCGCAGGGAGACCTCGCCATGCCCGGAATGTCCCGAAAGGCGGCTGTCGCGCTCGCCGCTTCCGCCTCGATAGCCCTCCTCGCCACCGCCTGTACCGGCCAGTCCGACTCCGGCGCGAGCGACGACGCGTCCAAGGAGCAGACGATCAACTTCTGGCACGCCTGGAGCGCGCCGAACGAGGTCAAGGCCGTGAAGTCGCTGGTCGCGGGCTTCGAGAAGGCGCACCCCAACATCCACGTCAACGTCGTCGGCAACATGACGGACGACAAGATCAACCAGGCGCTGCGCGCGGGCGGCGACAAGGCCCCCGACGTCGTCTCCTCCTTCACCACCAACAACGTGGGCAAGTTCTGCTCGTCCGGCGCCTTCGTCGACCTGAACCCCTTCTTCAAGAAGGCGGGCGTCGACCCGGAGACGACGTTCCCGAAGGCGATGAACGAGTACACCCAGTTCGACGGCAACCGCTGCACGGTGCCGCTCCTCGGTGACGCGTACGGCCTCTACTACAACAAGGCCGCGTTCGAGAAGGCCGGGATCTCCTCCCCGCCGAAGACCTGGTCGGAGTTCGAGAAGGACGCCGAGAAGCTCACGATCGCCAAGGGCGACTCCTACTCCCAGCTCGGCTTCATGCCGAACTACCACGGCTGGGAGTCCACCACCGAGCACTACTTCGGGCAGTTCTCCCCGACGTACTTCGACAGCAGCGGCAAGTCGAACATCGCCAAGGACCCCGCCTTCACCGCCGGGTTCACCCTCCAGAAGAAGCTGGTCGACGCCCTCGGCGGCTTCAAGAAGCTGGAGACCTACCGCTCCAAGCTCGGTGACGAGTGGGGCCCCAAGCACCCCTTCCACACCGGTCAGGTCGCCATGCAGCTGGACGGCGAGTGGCGGCTCGGCATGGCCGAGGAGGCCAAGCCCGGCTTCGAGATCGGCGTCGCCCCGCTGCCGGTCCCGGACGACCGGGCGGACCAGTACGGCAAGGGCTACATCACCGGCACGATCGCGGGCATCGCGGCCACCAGCAAGAAGCGGAACGCGGCCTGGGAGCTGGTCAAGTACATGACCACGAACACGGACGCGGTGGTCGGCTTCGCCAACGACATCCACAACGTGCCCTCGACGCTCGAAGCCCTCAAGTCGCCGAAGCTGAAGTACGACCCGCGGTTCAAGACCTTCCTGGACATCGCGTCGAACCCGAACTCCACGACCACGCCGGCGTCCATCAACGGCGGCACCTACCTCGTGACGCTCCAGCAGTTCGGATACGACTACGAGAGCGGCAGGACGAAGGATCTGAAGGCGGGCCTGGAATCCACCGCCAAGCAGATCGACACGGACATCGCGCAGGCGAAGTAGCCGCACGATCATGAGCACTGTCACGCTGGCTTCGAAGCGCCGCCGGTCGGCGCTGCGGACCCTCGCCTTCATGTCGCCCTGGCTGATCGGGTTCGCGGTCTTCTTCGCCTACCCGCTGATCTCGACCGTCTACTTCTCCTTCATGCACTACGACGGCTTCAAGCCGCCGACATGGGCCGGGACGAAGAACTGGCGGTACGTCTTCGAGAACTACCCGCTGTTCTGGCCCGCGTTGCGGAACACGTTGTGGCTGGTTCTCGTGATGGTCACCCTGCGGGTCCTGTTCGGACTCGGCGTGGGTCTCCTGATCACGAAGATCAAGACGGGCACGGGTGTCTTCCGCACCCTCTTCTACCTGCCCTACCTCGCCCCGCCGGTCGCGGCCACCATGGCCTTCGCCTTCCTCCTCAACCCCGGTACGGGACCGGTCAATTCGCTCCTGGAGAAGGTCGGCGTCCCGGCTCCCGGCTGGTTCAACGACCCCACCTGGTCCAAGCCGGCCCTGACCCTGCTCGCCCTGTGGGGCATCGGCGACCTGATGGTCATCTTCATGGCCGCGCTGCTCGACGTGCCGACCGAGCAGTACGAGGCCGCCGAGCTGGACGGCGCCTCGGCCTGGCAGCGCTTCCGGTACGTCACCCTGCCGAACATCTCGCCGATCGTGATGTTCGCTGTGGTCACCGGCGTGATCCAGACCATGCAGTACTACACGCAGCCGCTGATCGCCGGGAAGGTCGCCTCGGGAGTCATCCAGGGCGCCGGTACGCAGTTCGAGCCCGGCTATCCCGACAAGTCGACGCTCACCCTGCCGCAGCTCGTCTACAACCTCGGCTTCCAGCGCTTCGACTACGGCTCCGCCTGTGTGGTCGCGCTCGTGCTGTTCGCCCTGTCCATGGTGTTCACCGCGTTCCTGATGCGGCGCCGGGGCGGTCTCATCCAGGCAGGTGACTGACCGATGACTCAAGTACTCGACAAGCCGGTGAGGTCGGCGGCTCCCGTCTCCCCCGCCGAGCGCACCGCCCGCCGCAAGGCCCTCCTGGAGTGGGTCGCGGTCCACTCCCTCGGCGTGGCGGCCGCCCTCTTCTTCGTCCTGCCGTTCGTGTTCGTGTTCCTGACCTCGCTGATGAGCGACACCCAGGCGCTCAGCCGCGATCTGATCCCGCACACCTGGGAGTGGGGCAACTACAAGAAGGTCTTCGACACCCCGGGCTTCCTCACCTGGTGGAAGAACACCCTGCTCTACGCCGGCTTCGGCACCGTTCTGACGGTCGTCTCGTCGATCCCGGTCGCCTACGCGCTCGCCAAGTTCCGCTTCCGCGGCCGGAATCTGTCGCTGATGCTGGTCATCTCGATGATGATGCTGCCGCCGCAGGTAGTGATCATCCCGATGTACCTGTTCTGGGCGAAGCAGCTGGACCTGTCCGGCACGCTGTGGCCACTGATCATCCCGATGGCGTTCGGGGACGCGTTCTCCATCTTCCTGCTGCGCCAGTTCCTGATGACCATCCCGAACGAGTACCTGGACGCGGCCAAGGTGGACGGGTGCGGGGACCTGCGGACCCTGCTGAAGGTCGTCCTGCCGATGGCGAAGCCGGGTATCGCGGCCGTCGCGCTGTTCCAGTTCTTCTACGCCTGGAACGACTACTTCGGACCGCAGATCTACGCCTCCGAGAACCAGGGCGCCTGGACCCTCTCCTACGGCCTGGAGTCGTTCAAGGGCGCGCACCACACCGACTGGAATCTCACCATGGCCGCGACCGTCCTGGTCATGGCCCCCGTGATCCTCGTGTTCTTCTTCGCGCAGAAGGCGTTCGTCGAGGGCGTCACGCTCACCGGAGTGAAGGGTTAACCATGAAACTCACCGTGGTCGGCGGAGGGTCGACCTACACCCCCGAACTCATCGACGGCTTCGCGCGGCTCAGGGACACCCTGCCCGTCGAGGAGCTGGTCCTCGTCGACCCGGCCGCCGAACGCCTGGAGCTGGTGGGGGGCCTGGCCCGCCGGATCTTCGCCAAGCAGGGCCACCCGGGCCGGATCGTCACCACGTCCGACCTGGACGCGGGTGTGGAGGGCGCCGACGCGGTGCTCCTGCAACTGCGCGTCGGCGGTCAGGCGGCCCGCGAGCAGGATGAGACCTGGCCGCTGGAGTGCGGCTGCGTCGGGCAGGAGACGACGGGCGCGGGCGGCCTGGCCAAGGCGCTGCGCACGGTTCCGGTGGTGCTGGACATCGCCGAGCGGGTCCGCCGCACCAACCCGGACGCGTGGATCATCGACTTCACCAACCCGGTCGGCATCGTGACCCGCGCCCTCCTCCAGGCGGGCCACAGGACGGTCGGCCTGTGCAACGTGGCGATCGGCTTCCAGCGGAAGTTCGCCGGCCTGCTCGGCGTCTCCCCCGCCGAGGTGCACCTCGACCACGTGGGCCTCAACCACCTCACCTGGGAGACCGGGGTGCGCCTCGGCGGCCCCGAGGGCGAGAACGTCCTGCCCAAGCTGCTCGCGGAGCACGGCGACGCCGTGGCCGAGGACCTGCGTCTGCCGCGTGCCCTGGTCGACCGCCTGGGCGTGGTCCCGTCGTATTACCTCCGCTACTTCTACGCGCACGACGAGGTCGTCCGGGAGCTGCGCACCAAGCCCTCCCGTGCCGCCGAAGTGGCGGAGATGGAGCGGCAGTTGCTGACGATGTACGGCGACCCGGCGCTCGACGAGAAGCCGGAGCTGCTGGCCCGGCGCGGCGGTGCCTTCTACTCGGAGGCCGCCGTGGACCTGGCCGCCTCGCTGCTCGGCGGGGGCGGCAGCCCCTACCAGGTGGTGAACACGTACAACCGGGGGACGCTGCCGTTCCTGCCGGACGACGCGGTGATCGAGGTGCAGGCCGCGGTCAGCTCCAAGGGGCCCTCGCCGCTGCCGGTGCCGGCCGTGGACCCGCTGTACGCGGGCCTGATGGCGAACGTGACCGCGTACGAGGACCTCGCGCTGGAGGCCGCCCTGCGCGGTGGCCGCGACCGGGTCTTCCGGGCTCTGCTCGCCCACCCCCTGGTCGGCCAGTACGCCTACGCCGACGCCCTGACCGACCAGCTGATCGCGCACAACCGGGAGCACCTCGCGTGGGCATGACGTCAACGGAATCCGGCGCCGGGACGGCCGCCGGGTCCGGCCCCGCGACCGCGGGCCTCGTGCTGGCCATCGACGCGGGGAACAGCAAGACCGACGTCGCCGTGGTGGCCTCGGACGGCCGGGTGACCGGCACCGCGCGCGGAGGCGGCTTCCGGCCGCCGGCGGTCGGCGTGGAGGCGGCGGTGGACGCGGTCGCCGACGCCGTACGGCGGGCCTTCGCCGAGGCCGGGGTCACCTCGGTCGACCATGTCTCCGCCTGCCTCGCCAACGCCGATCTGCCCGTGGAGGAGGAGCAGTTGGCGGCCGCGCTGCACGCCCGCGCCTGGGGCGCCGGAGTGGAGGTGCGCAACGACACCTTCGCGATCCTGCGGGCCGGGATCGCCGAGCCGCGCGGCGTCGCCGTCGTCTGCGGGGCCGGCATCAACTGCGTCGGCATGCGGCCCGACGGCCGCACCGCCCGCTTCCCCGCCATCGGCCGTATCTCCGGCGACTGGGGCGGCGGCTGGGGTCTGGCGGAGGAGGCCCTGTGGCACGCTGCGCGGGCCGAGGACGGCCGGGGCGGACCGACCGCCCTGGCCCGCACCCTGCCCGCGCACTTCGGCCTGGACTCCATGTACGCGCTCATCGAGGCGCTCCATCTGGAGCACATCGGCAACGCGCGGCGCCACGAGCTGACCCCGGTCCTGTTCGCCACGGCGGTGGACGGCGATCCGGTGGCCCGCGGACTCGTCGACCGGCTCGCGGACGAGGTGGTCGCGATGGCCACCGTGGCCCTGACCCGCCTCGGTCTCCTCACCGAGGAGACCCCGGTCCTCCTCGGCGGCAGCATTCTCGCCGCCCGTCACCCCCAGCTCGACGACCGCATCCACGAACTCCTGGCCGCCCGCGCGCCCAAGGCGGTCCCCCGGGTGGTCACGGTCCCTCCGGTGCTGGGGGCGGCGCTCCTGGGCCTGGACCATGTCCGGGCCGGGGACGCGATCCACGCGCGGGTGCGGGCGTTCTACGAACGGGGCTGAGGAGACTCGCGGAACGCGGGGGGCCGATGCGGGTGCGCGAAGGCTCCCGGACCCTCATGACCTGCCGCGCAGGGGCGGGAACCAAACAGAACCGGAACACGTGTTCATGGGAAGGGGGGTGGCGCGGGGAATCGTGCTGCGCCGTGATCCGAACAAGATCCAGGCAAGGCCTGTGCGGATGTCGGTCCCGGCGGCGATACTTGCCGCCGTGCACGTACGCCGACCGGCCGCGCTTCCCGCGTCCGCGGCGAGCGTGACCGACCGGATGACCATGGGGGAGGTCAAGAGTGACACACCCGCCGAAGGGCAACGCGGCGCCACCGGGGCGGGGCGCGCCGACGATGCCGGCCGTGCCGCCGCAAGCCGGGCCCCCCGTGCCGCCGGGCGGATCCATCGTGCCGCAGGCCGGGTCCGGCGCCCCGGGGGGCGTCTCCCCGTCCCCCGGCACGGCGCCGCGGCGTACGGCGTGGGCTGAGGGCGTGGACCGGCTGCGGGCCTCGGCGACGACGGAGCCGGGGCGGCTGCGGATCATCGGTGCCCTCCTCGCCCTGCTGGTCGTCGCGTTCGGCGCGGTCACCGCCTGGCAGATGACACAGCGTTCGGACGCCGCGGACAACGTGCTGCACAGCAGCCAGCCGCTGAGCGCGAGCGCGGCGGACATCTACCGCTCCCTGGCCGACGCCAACACCGCGGCCTCCAGCGGCTTCCTGGCGGGTGGTCAGGAGACGAAGGAGTCCCGCGACCGCTATGAGCGGGACATCAGGACGGCGGCCGCGAAGCTGATCACCGCGGCCAACAGCTCGGAGCCGGGCTCCCCTTCGGCCGCCACCATCTCCCAGCTGAACAAGCTGCTGCCCGAGTACAAGGGCCTGATCGAGCGGGCCCGCGCGAACAACCGGCAGGGCTACCCGCTGGGCGGCGCGTATCTGCGGTACGCGAACGACAAGATGCAGCACGAGATGCTCCCGAAGGCCGAGGAGCTCTACCAGCGGGAGAACCAGCGGCTGAGCGCCGACTACGCCGACGCGAAGCCCTATCCGTGGGCGGCGATCGCCCTCGGCCTCGTCGCGCTCGGCGGCCTCCTGTGGGCTCAGCGGCGCAACTACCGCCGTACGAACCGGGTGTTGAACCAGGGCATGGCCACCGCCACCGCGGCGTCCGTGGTCGTGCTCCTGTGGCTCGTCGTCGGGCACAGCGTCGCCCGAGCGGGACTGAGCGAGTCCTACGACCACGGGGTCCGTTCGCTGAACGTGCTGCACGACGCCCAGATCGCCTCCCTGAAGGCGCGCGGCAACGAGAACCTCACGCTGGTCAGCCGGGGCGCCGAGACCAAGACCCTGGCCGACGGCAAGACGACCGTTGACCTGTACGACTACAACTTCGACCAGGACATGAAGACGCTCACCAAGGGCCTCGCGGTGGCGGCCGATCTCGCGGACGACCAGTCGGGCGAGAAGCCCGTGAAGGCCGCGACGTCCAACATGAAGGTGTGGAAGCTGCGTCACCAGGACGCCCGCAAGGCCGACGACGACGGCAAGTACCAGCTCGCCCTGGACCGGGTCATCGGCTCCGCCGACAAGGAGCCCACGGGCCAGTGCTTCGACGGCGTCGACCAGAACCTGACGCTCGCGCTGACGCATGAGGAGAGCGAGTTCCAGCGGGCGGCGAGCGACGGCCTGGGCGCCATGACCGGCCTCCCGGCCGGTGCGGCGGTCCTCGCGGTACTGGCCGCGGCGGGCGCGGTGCTCGGCATCGGACGCAGGCTTTCGGAGTACCGGTGAGAGGGGGAGCGGCGATGACCGCACGACGCCTGAGGACACGCCTGAAGGGCTGGGGCGGCGTGGGCGCGATGGCCGTGGCCTGCGTGATGGCCCTGGTCCTCGCCCTGACGCTCCCGCTCGGCGACGCACAGGGGAACGGAAGCACCGGCATCGGCGGGCAGGGCATCGCCCGGGGTACCCAGGCAAGGGCCGCCGAGTGCACCGACCCGCAGAACCAGAGCCTCGCCCCGTCGGGCGCGGACGGGGCGACGATCGAGGCCATCAAGAACCGCAAGGACCGGCGGCTGATCGTCGGCGTCGACCAGAACAGCTACCGCTGGGGCTACCGCGACCCGAACAACCCGAAGGCCGGCAGCGACCTGGAGGGCTTCGACATCGACCTGGTCCACGCGATCGCCAAGGACATCCTGGGCGACGAGAACGCCGTCCAGTTCCGGGCCATCCCGACCAGCCAGCGCATCCCCGCGATCCAGAGCGGCAAGGTCGACATGGTGGTGCGCACCATGACGATCACCTGCGACCGGCTGCAGCAGGTCGCGTTCTCCGCGCCCTACTTCAAGACCGGCCAGCAGGTGCTGGCCCCCGCGAAGTCCGGCATCAAGGGGTACGACGGGACGCTCGCGAAGCAGAGGATCTGCTCGGCGGCGGGATCGACGGCGTACGACCGGCTGAAGGCGGACCGGGACGCGGGCAAGCTCGTCTCCTCCGCCGTCATCGCCCCTCCCGTGCCCAACCAGCTCGACTGCCTGGTGCGCCTCCAACTCGGCGAGGCCGACGCGGTGGTGACCGACGGTGCGCTCGCCGCGAGCCAGGCGGCCCAGGACCCCACGGTCGCGCTCAAGGGCGCCACCTTCACCACCGAGTACTACGGCGTGGCGATGAAGCTGGGTTCCGACGACCTGGTACGCCGGGTCAACCGGGTCCTCGCGGACTACCGCAAGGACGGCTGGCGGCAGTCGTACGACGAGTGGCTCGCCCCGACCCTCGGACAGGACTCCCCCTCGGAGAACCCGCCCACCGCCCAGTACAAGTGACCGACCTGATACCACTGGAGAGTTGCCCGGGCGCGCACATCGAGCGCGTGGGGGACGCACGAGAACGAGAGGTGATCGATGGGCGTCACGGGACCCCCCGGGCCGGTGATGGACCGGGACGAGGCGGACCGTGCGCTGGCGCGTCTCGGCGCGGAGTACGAGGCCATCGAGACCTCGCTCCTCGCCCTGCAGGACCACGCGGGCCGCAGACTCCTGGAAGGCGCCGAACTCACCGGCACCACCAAGGAGCGCTGGACCTCCGCGGAGGCCTCGATCACCTTGCTGTGGGCGTACTTCGACGCGTACACGGACGCGCTGCGCTCCGCGCGCGAGATCCGTTCCCGCAGACGCTGGTCCAGCCGTGAGGACCTGGTCGAGCTGACCGAGCTGCTGCGCGGTTCGGCCATCACGGTCGCCGGTTCCACCACGGCCACCGCGAACGCGCCGACCCTGGCCGGCACCGGCAAGCTCAGCGAGCAGTTCTCGCTGGCCGCCCTGGTGGACCGGATGAACGAGCTGTACGCGTCCTCGCTCGACATGGTCGTCACCGCGGACGCCGTGTGGTCCGCGCTGCCCGCCCGGATAGATTTACTGGCCGCGGAGCTCCAGCGCACCCGCACGCTCGCGCACTCCGTGGGCGTGCGCCCCGGCGAGCATCCCTCCGGCGACGACCTGGAGCGGATCACCCGGACGCTGACCGTCCTGCGCGAGCGGGTCGTCTCCGACCCGCTGGCCTTCTGGGTTCCCGCGCAGGGGAGTTCGGCCCCGGGCGGCGGACGCCCGGACACGACGGTGTACGACCGTGAGGCGCGCGCCCTGGAGGAAGTGCGCCGGGAGATCGACGCGGTGCTCACCGTGCGGCAGGACGCGGAGGCACGGCTGGTGAAGCTGCGGGACGTGCTCAGCCGCGCGGACCGCACGCTCGCCGAGGCGAGGAGTGCCCGCGGTGAGGTGCTGGCGAAGATCGCCGCGTCCGAGGTACCGGCCGTCAGCGGTCCGCCGACGGCGTTGCAGGAGCAGCTGGCGGCGGCCGCGGAGTACCGCAGGCACGCGCAGTGGCACCGCCTCTCGCCGCTCCTGGAGGCACTGGAGGAGAAGGCGGAGGACGAACTCCTTCGCGCCCGCGAGTCGTTGACGGCGGTAACCGCGCCGCTGGCGGTCCGTGCGGAGCTGCGCGGCCGTCTCGACGCGTACAAGGCGAAGGTCGCCCGGCACGGCCTCGCCGAGGACCCGTTCCTGGTGGAGCGCTACGACGCGGCCCGGCGCATGCTGTGGAGCGCTCCCTGCGATCTGCGGGTGGCGGAGGAGGCGGTGCTGCGCTTCCAGCGGGCGGCCGCCGAGCTGCTGAGCCCGCGGGTGCCCGATCAGGGCGGGCCTCAGGACCATGCGGACCGGAGGGGGCCCGACGCGTGAGCGTTGAAGGGGATGCGGCGTGAGTGAGCAGGCTGTGAGTGAAGAGCGGAAGTGTCAGCGGCCCGGTTGCGAGGGGTCGTACGAGGACATGGGGGGCGGCGAGCTGTACTGCGACACGTGCGGGCTCGCCCCGGTCGTGCCGTCGAAGGGCACGCTGAGTTCGCCGCCGACCGGCATGACAGCGGGCGGCAAGGGCTCGCGGGGCTCCAACAGCAGCAGTGCGCGCAGCAGTTCACGCGCCAGCTCGCGTACGTCGTCGCGCTCCTCGCAGTCGCGGCGCTCGGTCTCCGGCCGGCTGTCGCGGTCGCTGTCGCTGTCGGGCAGTTCGACGGGCCGTTCGGTGTCGGTGCGCAGCTCCGGTTCGACGGCGTCCTCCTCCGGCCGGGGACGGCTCGGTGCCGGGCTCGTCCTGGTCCCGGACGTGCCGCGGCCCGCCCCGCGCGAGATGGTCCTGGAGAACCCGGAGGTGCCCGAGCGCAAACGGTTCTGTTCGCGCTCCGACTGCGGTGCCCCGGTGGGGCGTTCGCGCGGTGACCGGCCCGGCCGCACCGAGGGGTTCTGCACGAAGTGCGGCCACCCGTACTCGTTCGTGCCGAAGCTGCACACCGGTGACATCGTGCACGGCCAGTACGAGGTGGTGGGCTGTCTGGCGCACGGCGGGCTCGGCTGGGTCTACCTCGCCGTCGACCGCGCGGTGTCCGACCGCTGGGTGGTCCTCAAGGGTCTGCTCGACACGGGCGACCAGGACGCGATGGCGGCCGCGATCTCCGAACGGCGCTTCCTCGCGGAGATCGAGCACGCCAACATCGTGCGGATCTACAATTTCGTCGAGCACCTGGACCAGCGGACGGGTTCGCTGGACGGGTACATCGTCATGGAGTACGTCGGCGGCAAGTCGCTCAAGGAGATCGCCAACGGACGCCGTACGGCGGACGGCAAGCGCGACCCGCTGCCGGTGGAGCAGGCCTGCGCGTACGGCATCGAGGCCCTGGAGGCCCTCGGTCATCTGCACAGCCGCAACCTGCTGTACTGCGACTTCAAGGTCGACAACGCGATCCAGACCGAGGACCAGCTCAAGCTGATCGACATGGGCGCGGTGCGCAGGATGGACGACGACGAGTCGGCCATCTACGGCACGGTGGGCTACCAGGCCCCCGAGGTGGCCGAGGCCGGCCCGTCGGTCGCCTCCGACCTCTACACCGTCGCCCGTACGCTCGCCGTCCTCACCTTCGACTTCCAGGGCTATACGAACGTCTTCGTGGACTCCCTGCCCGACCCCGACAACATCGAGGTCTTCCGCCAGTACGAGTCCTTCTACCGGCTCCTCGTCCGGGCCACCGACCCGGACCCGGCCCGCCGTTTCGCCTCCGCGCAGGAGATGTCCGAGCAGCTGACCGGCGTGCTGCGCGAGGTGGTCTCCCTGCAGACGGGGCGGGCGCGGCCGGCTCTGTCGACGCTGTTCGGACCGGAGACCAAGGTCACGGACACGGAGCTGTTCGGGAAGGCGACCGAGGACGTGTCGCGGCTGGGGGCCCGCGTGGTCCCCGTACGGGGCAGGAAGGGCGCTCCCCGGCCGGCCGCCGGGACGAACGGTGCCCTGCCGCTGACTGCGGCTCCGGCCTCCGCCCCCACCCTGGTCAAGTCCGTTCAGGCGGCGGTCACCGCGCTCGCGCTGCCCATACCTCGGGTGGACCCGGGAGACCCGAACGCCGGTTTCCTCGCGGGACTCATCGCGTCCGCGCCCGGTGAGCTGATAGCCGCGCTGCACGCGGCGCCGGCCGGTTCGCCGGAGCTGCGGCTGCGGGAGCTGCGGGCCCGGCTGGAGATGGGCGAACTGGTCAGCGCGGGCAGGGCCGTCGAGGCGCTGGAGACGGATCACCCGGACGACTGGCGGGTCGTCTGGTACCGCGGTGCCACGGCACTGGCGACCGGGCAGAACGAGGTCGCCGCGCTGTCCTTCGACGCGATCTACGACGCCTTCCCCGGCGAGCCCGCGCCCAAGCTGGCGCTCGGCCTGTGCGCGGAGGTGCTCGGCCAGCTGGACAACGCCGCCGAGTACTACCGCCTGGTGTGGACGACCGACCCCAGCTATGTGAGCGCGGCGTTCGGGCTGGCCCGTGTGCAGCTCGCGGCGGGGGACCGCCGTGGCGCCGTACACACCCTGGAGTCCGTACCGGAGTCGTCGATCCACTACACGGCGGCGCGGGTCGCGGCCGTACGGGCGCGGCTGCGGCAGCGGCCGGTCGCGGAGGCGGCGGCTCCGCCGTTCCTGGACGATCTGACGGCCGCCGCCGGGCAGGTCGAGGCCCTCGACGGATTCGGCCTGGACGCGGTGCGACGTGAGCAGTTGTCGACGGAGGTCCTCGGCTGCGCGCTGGACTGGGTACTCTCCGGTAGCCAGGGTTCCGCTCCGGCCTCCGGAGGCGGACCCGCGCTGCTCGGCAGCGCGTTGGACGAGCGCGGCCTCCGCTTCGGCCTCGAACGCTCGTACCGGACGCTGGCCCGGCTCGCGCGGGGCGGCGAGGAGAGGATCGACCTGGTGGAACGTGCAAACCGTTACCGCCCCCGGACGTGGGTGTGATTGATGTCCCAGATGCCCCAGCCGACGGCCCTTTCGCGGTGCCCCAGTTGCGAGGAGCCGCTGGAGGCGGCTGACCGTTTCTGCGGTGCGTGCGGCTACGACCTGGCGGCGGTGCCCGCACCGCCGCCGGACCACCCCACGATCGCCATGAACGGCAGCCCGGCGGCTCCCACGCCCGCCGGCCCGTCCGTGGACTGGCCCGTCGCGCCGGAGGTCGGCAGCTCCGACCTGCCCGCACCGGTGCACCGCGCCGCCGACATCCTGGGCACCGATTCGGGTGGTTCCGAACTCCCCCATCCGGAGCACCCGCACGGCGATCCCGCGGGCGTCCGCCCGTCCGTTCCCAAGCGGCCCGGCGGGCAGCCGTCGGGCGTACGGTTCGACCGGCCGTCGGAGCCCGACGAGTACCCGCTCGCTCCGCCGGCCGGCGAGGCCAGGACGGCGGAGGGCCGTCCGGCCGAGGGCCCGGACCCCGAGATCCCCGCCGATCCCCGGACCGCCGATCTCCCCGCGCCCCCCGCGGGTGCCAAGCTGTGTGTGGCCTGCCGTGAGGGGCATGTCGACCTCGACGGCTACTGCGAGAACTGCGGGCACGCGCAGCCACGGGAACGGGATCACATGGAACAGGAGTTGGACGCGGTCGCCGCGGTCAGCGACCGGGGTCTGCGCCACCACCGCAACGAGGACGCCTTCGCGATCTCCTCGACCGCGCTGCCCGACGGTTCCCCCGCCGTCGTCGCGATCGTCTGCGACGGGGTCTCCTCCGCGACCCGCCCGGACGAGGCCTCGCTCGCCGCGTCCCGTGCGGCGAACGAGTCGCTCCTGGCCGCACTTCCGCTGGGCACGCATCCGCAGCAGGCCATGCACGAGGCGATCGTCGCGGCCGCGGAGGCCGTCAACGCGCTGGCCGACCCGTCCACCGCGCAGGGCGACCACGCGCCGCACGTGAACGCGCCCGCCTGCACCATCGTCGGCGCCGTCGTGACGCCCGCCCTGCTGATCGTCGGCTGGGTCGGCGACAGCCGCGTCTACTGGGTTCCCGTGGACCGCTCCTCGCTGCCCGCCCGGCTCACCGAGGACGACTCGTGGGCCGCCCAGATGGTCGCCGCGGGTCTGATGAACGAGGCCGAGGCGTACGCCGACGAGCGCGCCCACGCGATCACCGGCTGGCTCGGCGCCGACGCCTACGAACTGGAGCCGCACACCGTCTCGTTCAAGCCGGACCGGCCCGGTGTGGTCGTGGTGTGCACCGACGGACTGTGGAACTACGCGGAGGCGGCGGAGGACATGGCCGAGGTCGTCCCCCTCGACGCCGCCGAGAGGCCGCTGCACAGCGCCCAGGTCCTGGTCGGCCACGCCCTGGACGGCGGGGGCCACGACAACGTAACAGTGGCCGTCATGCCGTTCCCCGCCCCCTCGCAGGGGGCAGGATCGGCCTGAGGCCGCGAACGAACGGGGGCGGCCGCGGACCGGAGGGGACCGGTCCGCACACAGTCATCACCTCCGCCAGAGCCGGAGGCCCGAGGGGGACAGAGAAGGCATGGCCAATTTCTCGAAGTCGAACGTGCCGCAGTTCTCGGTCGACGTGTACCAGAACGCCTACCTGCCGGAGGGCGGCCGCGAGGTCAACGCGATCGTCACGGTGAGCTCGACCGGCGGCGGCACCATCGGAAGCGCGGTCGGCGCGCCGCACCTGTACACGGCGGGGCAGGGCCCGGACGCCGCCGTGGCGATCATGGTCGACTGTTCGGGCTCGATGGACTACCCGCCGACCAAGATGCGCAATGCCCGCGACGCGACGGCCGCCGCGATCGACACCCTGCGCGACGGAGTCCACTTCGCCGTGATCGGCGGCACGCACGTCGCCAAGGAGGTCTATCCGGGAGGCGGACGGCTCGCGGTGGCCGGCACGGCCACCCGCGACCAGGCCAAGCAGGCGCTGCGCAAGCTGAGCGCGGGCGGCGGTACGGCGATCGGCACCTGGCTGCGGCTCGCCGACCGGCTGCTGTCCTCGGCGGAGGTCTCGATCCGGCACGGCATCGTGCTCACCGACGGCCGCAACGAGCACGAGTCGCCCGAGGACCTGAAGGCAGCGCTGGACTCCTGTGCCGGACGCTTCACGTGTGACGCGCGTGGAGTCGGCACCGACTGGGAGGTCAAGGAGGTCACCGGGATCGCCTCGGCGCTGCTCGGCACCGCGGACATCGTCGCCGACCCGGCCGCCCTCGCCGCCGACTTCACGCAGATGATGGAGACGGCCATGGGCAAGGAGGTCGCCGACGTGGCCCTGCGAGTGTGGACGCCGGTCGGCACCGAGATCAAGTTCGTGAAGCAAGTGGCGCCCACGGTCGAGGAGTTGACCGACCGTCGCACCGAAGCCGGCCCCCGCGCGGGCGACTACCCGACCGGCTCCTGGGGCGACGAGTCCCGCGACTACCACGTGTGCGTCCAGGTCCCGACGGCGGGACTCGGCCAGGAGATGCTCGCCGCCCGGGTGTCGCTGGTGATCCCGCAGAGCGACGGCGGCGTGCAGAGCCTCGGCGCGCAGGGGCTCGTACGGGCCGTGTGGACCGACGACATGGTCGCCTCGACGTCCATCAACCCGCAGGTCGCGCACTACACAGGCCAGGCCGAACTGGCACAAGTCATCCAACAGGGCCTCGATCTCCGCAAATCGGGAGATGTCGATGGAGCAACGGCCAAGCTGGGACGGGCCGTTCAGCTCGCCAGCGCCTCCGGCAACGCCGATACTGCGAAACTGCTCGCGAAGGTGGTGGACGTGGTCGACGCCGCGGCAGGTACTGTGCGATTGAAGGCAAGGGTCGAAGAGGCTGACGAAATGACCCTCGAGACACGGTCCACAAAGACTGTTCGTGTAAAGAAGTAGCGAGCCCGGTTCCCGCGGGGAACCGGAGAAACCCGGTCACAACGGCCGGAAAAGGAAAGGGGGAAGCGCCGACATGCCGACATGCCCGAACGGACACCAGTCGGGTTCCGACGACTGGTGCGAGGTCTGTGGTCACCGCATGGCCGGTGCCGTGCCCCCGCTGCCTCCCCCGCCGCCGCAGGGCGCCGGTTACGGCTATCCGGCGCCCGGTTCGCCGCCTCCCGGCCCCGACGGCCGGTCTCACCTGTCCGGCGTGCCGGGCGCCGCGCCGGAGCTCTGCCCGCAGTGCCGTACGCCCCGTGAGGGCGCCGCGCCGTTCTGCGAGGAGTGCCGGTGGAACTTCCTCACCAACACCGCGACGTCGTACACACCGGCGGCACCGCGTCCGCCCGCCTCCGCGCCGGGCGGTCCCGGCGCGCCCTCGCCGTACGGCGGCCCCGGTGGTCCGGGCGGCTCCGGCGGTCCCGGTGGACCGAACCCCGCGCTGCGGTTCCAGCAGCAGGGGCCGGGACAGCCGGGCGGTCCGGGTGCCGGTGGCCACGGTCACGACCCGTTCGAGTACCAGAGCTCGCGGCCCTCGCAGATGAACCGGCCCGCCGAACCGATTCCGTCGGGTCCGCCGGCCCAGCCGTACGGCGGCCCCTCGGGTTACGGCGGCGACCCGTCACGTCCGGTTCCGCCGCCGCCCGGGCCCACGCCCGGCATTCCCGGTGCCCAGCAGCAGGCCTACACCCAGCAGCCCGCCTCGCCCTTCACACAGGGCGGACCGCCCCAGCAGGGCGGCCCGCAGTCCGGCGGCCCCTCGGGCTTCGGCGGCGGTGAGGACGACTGGGTGATCCCCCCGCCGTCGTCCGGTTCGCCCGGCGGTCAGGGCGGCCCGAACGGCCCGGGTCAGGGCGGTGGCTACGCCTACCCGCAGCCCGGCACCACCCAGGCCCCGCCCGGTCCCGGCTACCAGCAGCAACAGCAGCCGCTGTCCTGGAGCGCGACCATCGCACCGGACCGCGAGTACTTCATGGCGATGATGCAGCGCTCCGGGCCCGAGGCCGCGGGCCTGAACCTGCCCGCGTACTCGCCGGAGCAGCAACGCCGGCTCGTCGGCAACCAGATCACCATCGGCCGCCGCCGGCATTCCACCGGCGACACCCCGGACATCGACCTGTCGGTGCCCCCGGAGGACCCGGGCGTCTCGCACCAGCACGCGGTCCTGGTCCAGCAGCCGGACGGCACCTGGGCGGTCGTGGACCAGAACTCGACGAACGGCACCACGGTCAACGGCGGCGAGGAGCCCATCCAGCCGTTCGTGCCGGTGCCGCTGCAGGACGGGGACCGGGTGCACGTCGGCGCATGGACGACGATCACGATTCGCAGGGGCTGAGCAGGGTCCCGGGGTCCGGGCACCGGGCCCCGGCCGCGGGCGGGCTCACGGCAGCGGCCAGACGTACGGCCCCTCGGGGTCGTCCAGCCAGGCCCGGGCGTGCTCCTCGCCGACCGTGATCCCGTACCGCTCGCGTGTCGGCTGCCCCTCGCGTTCCCACAGCGCGTACGCGTCGTGCGGGTCCAGGCTGCCCGCCGTCAGGGCCAGCAGGAACCGGAACAGGTCGTGCCCGCGGGCCCGGCGCGGCAGCCCGTCGAGCCGGGCCGGCTCCGGCACGGACCGGGTGGCGCCGCGCAGCGGCACGAAGAAGGCTGGCGTGTGCAGGAAGCGTCCCTCGGCGTGCCCGGCGTCCCGCACGCGCAGCACGATCAGGCCGGTGGCCAGCGGCGCGAGGATACGGGCGCCGGGGCGGCACTGGGGCAGCCAGGCGCGCGGGATCGTGGTCAGCGTGCAGGTGGCGATGATCCGGTCGAAGGGAGCGCGCCCTGGCACTCCGCGGGCGCCGTCGCCGGTGACGACGGTCGGGTGGTACCCGGCGACGGCCAGATGCTGTCGCGCGGCCTCGGTGATCTCCACGTCGAGGTCGATCGTGGTCACCAGGTCGTCGCCCAGGCG
Source organism: Streptomyces sp. NPDC005141 (assembly GCF_053599975.1). Lineage (NCBI taxonomy): Bacteria > Bacillati > Actinomycetota > Actinomycetes > Kitasatosporales > Streptomycetaceae > Streptomyces > Streptomyces sp. NPDC005141. The sequence goes on from NZ_JBSFYW010000054.1 coordinate 41,662, forward strand.
GTGGGCGAGCAGGGCCGCGTTGTAGCCGGTCCCTGCGCCGATCTCCAGGACGGCGTCCCCGTCCCGTACCGCCAGCTCGGTCAGCATCTTCGCCATCAGCGACGGCTGGCTGCTGGAGGAGACCAGCTCCCCGTCCCGCACCCGGGTCGCCAGCGGGGCGTCCGCGTACGCTCCGCGCAGCCAGCGGTCCCTGGCCCGCGGGTCCGGGTCCTCGCCCCACACGCGTTCGAAGCCGCCGGTGACGCCGATGTAGTAGAAAGGCACGAAGAGGTGGCGCGGGACGGCCTCGAAGGCCTCCCGCCAGACCGGGTCGCTCTCCCAGGCGCCGCTCCGCTCGATCTCGCGCAGCAGGGACGCCCGCGCCAGATCGGCGAGGTCCTCGGGGTCGGTGTCGAGAGCGTGCGCGCCCATACCTCCACTGTGCTGCGGGACGGGCCGCGAGGCGAACGCCGGACCCGGCCGACCCGGAGCGGGTCCGTCCCCGCACTGCGCGTGGTCCTAAGCCTTGAGTCCTCGGTCACCCCGTCTGAGAACATGGGGGCGTGAAAGAGATTCGGCGCGGCACGCTTCAGGAGCAGACCTTCTACGAGCAGGTCGGCGGCGAGGAGACCTTCCGGCGCCTCGTGCACCGTTTCTACGAGGGTGTCGCCGGTGACCCACTGCTGAAGCCCATGTATCCCGAGGAGGATCTGGGCCCGGCGGAGGAGCGCCTCACCCTGTTCCTGATCCAGTACTGGGGCGGCCCGACGACGTACAGCGAGAACCGCGGCCACCCCCGGCTGCGGATGCGGCACGCGCCCTTCAAGGTCGACCAGGCCGCCCACGACGCCTGGCTCAAGCACATGCGCGCCGCCGTCGACGAGCTCGGCCTCTCCGAGGAGCACGAGCACACGCTGTGGAACTACCTGACGTACGCGGCCGCTTCGATGGTGAACACGGCGAGCTGATCACCGGTTCCCGACGGTGAACACAGCGAGCTGATCACCGGTCGCTGACGCGCGCATTCCGGTCGCGCGACGTCGGATTCCGGTCACAATCCGGTCTGGGCCCCTACCAGCGCTCATCCCCGGGCCCGGGTCGGAGTGGGGGCGGGCACGGGCGGGAGAGGCGGTGGTGGGCGTGGAACCGGGGACCACCACATCGGCGTACGGCCGGACGAGCGCCCACCTGAGCGAGGCGGTCCCGAGCCGGGACGGACGGGACCGGCGGGACGACTCACTGCCGGGTGGCGGATTCCAAGGACCGCGTGTGCAAGGACCGCGTGTGCAAGGACCCGGTCAGTGGACGCTGACGTCCAGCGCCCCGAGTCCCGCTCTGCGGACGGCGACCGACCCGAAGGGCGTTCGCAGGCGCAGCCAGGCCCCCGACGAGTACAGCGCCAACGGGCTCTCGCCGGAAGGGACTTGCTGTGCGGCGGGCGAAGCCGCGGGCGGTACGGGCCGCAGGAATCCCATTGACTGGGCGGCGTGCGCGGCCCGCACGGGAAGTCCGGTGTCACCGATCGGCCGGGACCATATCTCCCGCCCGACGCGGTCGAGTTCGGCACGGGTCCGCCGCTCGGGCGCCAACTCTTCGGTACGGGACCGGAATTCGGCCACGGCGGCGGCGACCATCGCCCGTACGGCGTCCGGGGCGGGCAGCCCCGACTCCTGCGACCAGCCGCCGCGGGGCGGCAGCACGCCGGCCCACGGTGGCCCGGTGACGGCGCCCGGCACGGTGGCGGTGGCCGCCGACTCGTCGACGGACTCCAGGAGTTCACCGGCCGACACGGTCACGTCGAGGGTGACCTCCAGCCCGTTCTCGTACGGCTTGGCCAGGCGCGCCGTGCGGATCGCGAGGACCTCGAACGACGGCGGGCGGCCGAAGACCGCGAGCGTGGTGCCGTGCGCCTGAAGGCGCACGGCGGCCGCACGGTCGTAGTGGACGAGCCGGGAGAGGAAGGCGGCGAGATCCGCCGCCTCCCCCGCGTCGGCGAGGTGCAGGACCGTCATGCCGCGACGGCCTCGTCCTCGTCGTCGCGGTACGACTCCAGGAAATCGCGCTCCTCGGCCGTGATCCGGCGCGGGCGCTGCGACGCGAAGTCGAACGGCACGATCACCGTCGAGGCCGTGACGTAGACCTGATCAGGGTCCTTGACCTCGTAGGTGATCGTGAAGGACGCCGCCCGGATCTGCGTCACCCACAGTTCGACGTCCACCGGCGTGTGCCGGTGGACCAGCTGCCGCTTGTAGTCGATCTCATGACGCGCCACCACGGACCCCTGCTTGAAGTCCTTCTCGGGGCGGAACAGGAAGTCGATACGGGCTTCCTCCAGGTAGCGGAGGAAAACCACGTTGTTGACGTGGCCGTACGCGTCCATGTCCGCCCAGCGCAGCGGGCATCGGTAGATGTGGCGCAAGACCGATCAGCCCCGGGTCAGCTTCTTGTAGGTGGCGCGGTGCGGGCGCGCGGCGTCGGCACCGAGCCGCTCGACCTTGTTCTTCTCGTACGAATCGAAGTTGCCCTCGAACCAGAACCACTTGGAGTCACCCTCGTACGCGAGGATGTGGGTCGCGACCCGGTCCAGGAACCACCGGTCGTGGGAGACGACCACGGCCGCACCCGGGAACTCCAGCAGCGCGTTCTCGAGCGAGGACAGCGTCTCGACGTCGAGGTCGTTGGTGGGTTCGTCGAGGAGCAGCAGGTTGCCGCCCTGCTTGAGGGTCAGCGCGAGGTTGAGGCGGTTGCGCTCACCACCGGAGAGGACACCGGCCGCCTTCTGCTGGTCGGGGCCCTTGAATCCGAAGGCGGAAACGTAGGCGCGGGACGGCATCTCGACCTGGCCGACGTTGATGTAGTCCAGCTCGTCGGAGACGACGGCCCACAGCGACTTCTTCGGGTCGATGTTCTCGCGGCTCTGGTCGACGTACGAGATCTTGACGGTCTCGCCGACCTTGATCGTGCCGGAGTCCGGCGTCTCGAGCCCCTGGATCATCTTGAAGAGCGTGGTCTTGCCGGCACCGTTCGGGCCGATGACGCCGACGATGCCGTTGCGCGGCAGCGTGAAGCTGAGGTCGTCGATGAGGACCTTGTCACCGAACGCCTTGGAGAGGTTGTTGACCTCGACGACGATGGAGCCCAGGCGCGGGCCCGGCGGGATCTGGATCTCCTCGAAGTCCAGCTTCCGCATCTTGTCGGCCTCGGCCGCCATCTCCTCGTAGCGGGACAGACGCGCCTTGGACTTGGCCTGGCGCCCCTTGGCGTTGGACCGCACCCACTCCAGCTCTTCCTTGAGCCGCTTGGCGCGCTTGGCGTCCTTCTGGCCCTCGACCTTGAGACGGGAGGCCTTGTTGTCGAGGTACGTGGAGTAGTTGCCCTCGTACGGAATGGCGCGGCCGCGGTCGAGCTCCAGGATCCACTGGGCGACGTTGTCGAGGAAGTACCGGTCGTGGGTGACGGCTACGACGGTGCCGGGGTACTTCGCGAGGTGCTGCTCCAGCCACTGCACGGACTCGGCGTCCAGGTGGTTGGTGGGCTCGTCGAGAAGCAGCAGGTCGGGGGCCTCGAGCAGCAGCTTGCACAGCGCGACGCGGCGGCGCTCACCACCGGAGAGGTTGGTGACGGGCCAGTCGCCGGGCGGGCAGCCGAGGGCGTCCATGGCCTGCTCCAGCTGGGTGTCCAGGTCCCACGCGTTGGCGTGGTCCAGGTCGTCCTGGAGCTTGCCCATCTCCTCCATGAGCGCGTCCGAGTAGTCGGTCGCCATCAGCTCGGCGACCTCGTTGAACCGGTTCAGCTTGCCCATGATCTCGGCGGCGCCGTCCTGGACGTTCTGCAGAACCGTCTTGGACTCGTCGAGCGGGGGCTCCTGGAGCAGCATGCCGACGCTGTAGCCGGGAGACAGGAACGCGTCACCGTTGGAGGGCTGCTCGAGGCCCGCCATGATCTTGAGAACGGTGGACTTACCGGCACCGTTCGGACCGACCACACCGATCTTCGCACCCGGGAGGAAGCTCAAGGTGACGTCGTCGAGGATCACCTTGTCGCCGTGCGCCTTGCGCGTCTTGCGCATGGTGTAAATGAACTCAGCCAAGAGAAACCGTCCGGACGCTTGAAATCGGCAGTGGGCAGATACACCCCATCTTGCCTGACGGCTACCCCTCGGGGGAAACCAGTCTCATCGGGGCGCTGTGACCTGCCGCTTCCCCGGCCACGCTCGTATCCGACTGTCGCCGCCGGTCACTGCCGGTCGCTGCCGAGCACCCGCGCACGCCCCAGAGACGGCCCAGACCCACCAACTCTCCTCGCGGCCGGTCAGGGAACGGACGCGGCTCCCCGGTGATCGTCGGTCGGTGAGGGCGGCCGATCCGACGACGGATCGCACGGGGGATCCGACGACGGATCGCACGGGGGATCGGACGACGGATCGGACGGCGGCCGCGGTCGCAGCATCGGCATCACGACGCCACGGCGCGTGACCCTCCGCGCCCCCACCTCGTGCCAGGACGGCCGGAGGGGCACACTTCTTCTGAGGGGCTTCAGCGGGGGGCGGCGGCTTCGGAGGTGATCGCGATGACACAGACGCAGACACGGACCACGGTCGGATGGCACGTCGAGATGGAATTCCAGGAGGACGAACACCGCACCCGTGCGGCCGCCCTTCTGCGACTCCCCGACGGAAGCGAGGTGCGCGCCCACGGGTACGCCAGCCGCCATCCTTCCGACTCGAACCAGCCCAGGGTCGGCGAGGAGGTCGCGGGCGGGAGGGCCCTGAACGAACTCGCCATGCAACTGCTGACCAAGGCCCACGACGAGATCGACGCGGCATCGGGCAGAACGTCACACTCGCTGAGGTGACCCGGGCCGCCATTTCGCGTCGCCCGGCGGCACGCCCGAAGCGGACTTGCCCCGGGCAGCAAAAAGGCCCTCCCCAACGGGAGGGCGGAGACTGGCGCCCCCGGCAGGACTCGAACCTGCGGCCAAGCGCTTAGAAGGCGCCTGCTCTATCCACTGAGCTACGGGGGCCGGGTGTGTCGGCCTGTGTCCTGGTGCCCGGGTGTGGGCTGATCCGTGACCTTGCCGGGGACAAGAATAGGGCTCCCGCATCCCTGTCCCTGATGCTTCGCCTCCGTGGCTCGATGTGGAGGTTCAGTGAAGCGGTCCTGATAATCGCAGGCGGGTACGAATCGTGCACCGCTTTTGGCGTCTCGCGCATCGGGTGTTGTGCACTCGTTATGCCTGCGCCCCCAGTCATCCCTTCCGCCCCGAGTGTCCTGTCGGCGCGCAGACATGCCCATATGCTTCAGAAAGACTCCAAAATTGGGCATTCTTCACATGTGGTGACCTTGGACGTACGGCCTCAGCTGCTCGATGCACTTTCCGCCCTGCGCGACCGTGTCGCCGCCGCACGCTTTCCGCTGCCCCTGGCGGGGGCTCCACGCGCGCGTGCCAACCGCGACGAACTGCTCGCACAACTCGACGACTATTTGGTGCCCCGGTTGAGAGAACCCGAAGCACCGCTTCTCGCCGTCATCGGAGGATCCACCGGTGCGGGCAAGTCGACCCTCGTCAACTCCCTTGTGGGGCGCCGGGTCAGCGAGGCGGGCGTACTGCGCCCGACGACCCGTACGCCGGTGCTGGTGTGCCATCCGGAGGACCACCACTGGTTCAGCGGCATGCGCGTACTGCCCCAGCTCACCCGCGTATGGGTGCCCCACCGGGAACCCGGCGACGATCTCCCCGCCCTCACCGACCGCGGGGAGCGGGTGCTGCGCGTCGAGACCGCCGACACACTCCCCCGTGGACTCGCCCTTCTCGACGCGCCCGACGTCGACTCCCTGGTGGCCGACAACCGCGTGCTGGCCGCCGAACTGATCTGCGCTGCCGACATCTGGGTGATGGTCACCACGGCCGCACGGTACGCCGACGCCGTGCCGTGGCATCTGCTGCGCACCGCCAAGGAACACAAGGCGACCCTGGTGACCGTCCTGGACCGGGTGCCGCACCAGGTGGTGTCCGAGGTCTCGCGGCAGTACGGCGCGCTGCTCGCCAAGGCCGGACTCGGTGAGGTACCCCGCTTCACCGTGCCCGAACTGCCCGAGTCCGCCTGGGGCGGTGGCCTGCTGCCGGCCACCGCCGTCGCACCGCTGCGCACCTGGCTCACGCACCAGGCCCAGGACCCGGGCGCCCGACACGGTGCGATGGCCCGTACGGCCCACGGAGTCCTCGACTCCCTGAAGTCGCGGATGCCGGAGCTGGCCAACGCCACCGCCGCGCAGTACGCCGCCGCGACACGGCTCACCGCGGCCGTCGACGGGGCGTACGACAGCGAACACTCACGCGCCAGGGGGCGTCTGCAGGCCGGGGCCGTGCTCTCCGGGGACGCCCTCAAGCGCTGGCGTGCCTATCCCCTCGACTGCACCGCCGACGAACTGCTGGACGCGCTCGTGGAGAGCCTGTCCGCCCTGCTGCTCTGCTCCGTCACAGCCGCCGACGAACGCGTGGACGACACCTGGCGCCGCGAACCGGCCGCGGGCGCGCCCGGGCTGACGGATCGTGATCCGGCCCTGGAGAGCGCCGAGCACCGGATCGGCCTGGCCGTACGACGCTGGCGGCGCGTCCTGGAGGAGTACGCCGAGGACGAAGTGCGCGACCTCGACAAGAGTGTCGCGCCGGACGCCGCGGTGGTGGCCGCGCTGGTCGCCACCGCACTCCTGGGCGGCCGCAGGGCACGCAGCGCGGGCGAGGGGCTCGCCGAGCGGATCGGGGCGCACGGCGCGCTCCGGCTGCGCGACAAGGGCGGCCGGCTGCTCACGGACTTCATCGACAAGGCCCTGCACACCGAGCGCGAGCGCCGTCTCGCGCCTCTCGAAGCGCTCGACGTCCATCCAGAACCCCAGGCCGAACTCATCGCCGCGCTGTCCGTACTGCAGAAGGAGAGGTGACCGCGGTGACTGCCGTCACTGACCACACGGATCAGGCCGACCGTCCCGGAGACAAGCGACCCGGGGACGGCCGTCCCGGAGACGACCGCTCCGAGGGCGGCGCCCCCGAGAACGTCCCCTCCGCGGCGGCCACCGCGGGCGCCGAGGACCACGACCGCGCCGAGGACGCTTCGGAGAACGGTCGCCCGAATACGGCGGGTTCCGGGGCCGGGTCCCCGGACCGCACCGAAGAGGCCGAGGGGGGCAGGAGCGGCGACGGCGGCCGGGCCGCGCGGAGCGACGACGCGTCGGGGAGGGACGCTCCGGAAGACGCCTCCGAAGCGAAACCCCGCGCGCGCGGGGAGGGCGACGACCCCGCGCGGGCGGAGGACGGCCCGGTCTGGGACGACGGCCTCATCGCGCGCCGCGTGACCGAGACGGCCCCCGGCAGGTACCAGACGCCGGTGGTGGCGGAGGCCGCGACCGCCGTCCCGGCCCTGCCCGCCCCCCTCGCGTACGACGGGCCGCTCCGCTTGCGCCTGGACGCGCTACGCGAACTGGTGGGCCTCTCCCGCACCCGGCTCGACAGCAGGACGCTCGCGGAGGCGGGCCGGGTCCTGGACGAGGCGGCGGCCCGCCGCAGGCTCTCCGGCGAGCACACCGTCGTGGCCATCGCCGGGGCCACGGGCAGCGGCAAGTCGCAGCTCTTCAACGCGCTCGCGGGCGTGGCCATTTCGGAGACCGGCGTCCGCAGGCCGACGACCTCGGCACCCATCGCCTGCAGCTGGAGCGACGGCGCGGCCACCCTCATCGACCGGCTCGGCATCCCCGGGCGGCTGCGCAGACGCCCGCTGCAGAGCGCGGAGGCGGAGGCACAGCTGCGCGGCCTGGTCCTGGTCGACCTGCCCGACCACGACTCCGCGGCAGTCCAGCACCGCGAACAGGTGGACCGCGTCCTGGCGCTCGTCGACGCGGTCATCTGGGTGGTGGATCCGGAGAAGTACGCGGACGCCGTCCTCCATGAGCGCTATCTGCGGCCCCTGGCCGGGCACGCCGAGGTCACCTTCGTGGTCCTCAACCAGGTGGACCGGCTCCCCGGCGAAGCCGCCGACCAGGTGCTCGACGATCTGCGGCGGCTGCTCGACGAGGACGGTGTCGCGCTCGGCGAGTACGGCGAACCGGGCGCGACCGTCCTCTCGCTGTCCGCGCTCACCGGGGAAGGGATCCCAGAACTACGGGAGTGTCTCGGCCAGTTCGTGGCCGAACGCGGTGCCGCGGCACGGCGAATCTCGGCCGATCTCGACGCGGCCGCCGCACGACTGCGGTCCGTCTACGCGACGGGGCGGCGGGTCGGGCTCAGCGAGGAGGCGCGCGACGAGTTCGCGGACCGGCTCGCGGACGCGGTGGGCGCCGTCGCGACCGGTGAGGCCGCCGAGCGGGCCTGGCGCCGCAACGCCAACCGCGCGTGCGGCACGCCCTGGCTGCGGCTGTGGCGCTGGTACGAGGACCGGCGCGAACCCCAGACCGGTCGCCTGCCCGTGCGTACCCCCGCGGACGAGGAGGCCACCGCGCGCCAGCGCGTCGAGCAGGCGGTGCGGACGGTCGCGGACCGGGCCGCGTACGGACTTCCCGCGCCCTGGGCCCAGGCGGTCCGCGAGGCGGCGGTACGCGGCGCGCAGGGGCTGCCCGAGGCGCTGGACGACATGGCGACGCGCGCGACGACACCGGGGGGACGGCCGCCGCGGCCCGGCTGGTGGCCCGTCGCGGTGCTCGCGCAGGCCTCGATGACGATCCTCCAGCTCATCGGCGGGCTCTGGCTGGTGGGGCAGATCGTCGGAGTCATGTCGCCGAATCTCGGGGTTCCGGTGCTGTTGATGGTGTCCGGCATCATCGGCGGCCCGGCCGTGGAGTGGAGCAGCAGGATGGCGGCGCGCGGGCCCGCCCGGCGCTACGGCCTCGAAGCGGAACGGCGATTGCGCGAGGCGTCCGCCGGATGCGGAAGAGCCCGGGTGCTGGACCCCGTGGCCGCGGAGCTGCTGCGGTACCGCGAGGTCCGGGAGCAGTACGGGCGGGTCATGGGAACGGCGCCGGCGGGTGCCCCGGTCGGGTGACGCGGTTTTCCACAACCGGCCGGTAGCGCACAGCGCTCGGCGGGTCCGGCCCGGCGGAGGCAGTCTGATCCCGCGGCGATCGCAGCGCATGCGCTCGCCGCGGCAGACACATCCGCACGGGAGGGATTCACGATGAACGAGACGATGGTGTGCGCGGTGGGCAATGTGGCGACACGGCCCGTGTACCGGGAACTGGCGAACGGCGCGTCGGCGCGGTTCCGGCTGGCGGTGACTTCGCGGTACTGGGACCGCGAGAAGAGCGGGTGGACGGACGGGCACACCAACTTCTTCACGGTGTGGGCCAATCGCGCGCTCGCCACGAATGTGGGGGCTTCGGTGTCGGTGGGCGATCCCGTCATCGTGCAGGGCAGGCTGAAGGTGCGCACCGAGACACGCGACGGGCAGAGCTGGACGTCGGCGGACATCGACGCGGTGGCGATCGGCCACGACCTCTCCCGCGGTACGTCGGCCTTCCGGCGTCCGTCCAAGGAGGGCGAGCCGGCTTCGGCGCACCGGCCTGAACCCAGTTGGGAATCGGCTCCGGACGCCCGGCCGGAGGACGTGTCCCAACAGCATCCCGAGCCAGCTGGGGTGACGTGATGTCAGAGACGTCCACGATCTGACCGAACTGCGCCTTATCGACAAATACGCTCCGTCGATTCTCGTGGATTTGTCGATAGGCGCAGCTCACGGGCGTGCTCGCGATAACGATTCCGAGTCGGATCGGTTATCGGACGACATGACCGAGGAGAGCGATGCGGCGCTTCCTTAGGATGCCCAACACAGCTCTCGGGGCTTCTGATTCTGCTGGCGGGACCGTCCCCCATGTCAAAGGGTCCTGCCTGAAGGGGAATTCTGTGTCTTCTGCGTTCTCGGTGTTGTCCGCGCGCGGGCGAGGGGCGGCACGCCTCGCCGCCGCGACGTTGGTGTGGGGGCTCGCCACCGTGGGGACGATCGCCTGCGCCGGTACGGCCTTCGCCGACGGGACACCGCAGAGCCCGGGTGGAGCGACCGCCACCCTGGGTGAGCTGAAGACATACGGCTCCGCGGTCATCCACGACAACGGCGAGGACTCCTGGGTCTCGGCCGGTCTGTTCGAGATGTCCGTCGACGGCGGCGGCATGCTGCAGACCTACTGCGTCGACCTGCACAACCCGACGCAGCGGGACGCCAAGTACCAGGAGACCTCCTGGAGCGGCACCTCGCTGAACGGCAACAAGGACGCGGGCAGGATCCGCTGGATCCTGCAGAACTCCTACCCGCAGGTGAACGACCTGGCGGCACTGGCCGAGAAGGCCGGTGTCACCGGCCTCACCGAGCAGGACGCGGCGGCCGGCACCCAGGTGGCCATCTGGCGGTACTCGGACGGTGCCGACGTGGACGCGGCGGACCCGCAGGCGGAGAAGCTCGCGGACTATCTGCAGAAGAACGCGCGGAATCTTCCGGAGCCCGCGGCCTCGCTGACGCTCGACCCCGCCGCGGTCTCCGGCCACGCTGGCGAGCGGCTCGGCCCGGTCACGGTGCACACCAACGCGGGCAGCGTGACGGTGACGCCGCCCGCGGACACCGCCGCCAGCGGAGTGAAGGTCGTCGACAAGGACGGCAAGGCGGTCACCTCCGCCGCCGACGGCGGCAAGCTCTTCTTCGACGTCCCGAAGGACAGCCCCGACGGTTCCGCCTCGCTCAGCGTGCAGGCCTCCACGACCGTGCCGGTCGGCCGCGCCTTCGCCTCGGAGACCCGTAGCCAGACGCAGATCCTCGCGGGCTCCAGCGAGTCCACCGTCTCCGCCACGGCGGCCGCCGACTGGGCGGAGAAGGGCGCGATACCCGCCCTGTCCGCCCAGAAGAACTGCGCCAAGGGCGGCGTGGACATCACGGCCGCCAACAAGGGCGACGAGCCGTTCACGTTCGAGCTGATGGGGATCGAGCACACCATCGAGGCGGGCGTGTCCCAGCGGATCACCATCCCGCTGCAGGAGGACCAGGCGTACGACTTCACGATCGCCGGCCCGAACGGCGTCGAGAAGCGCTTCAAGGGCGTGCTGGACTGCAAGACCCAGGGCGGTGCGAGCGACATCTCGACCCAGACGCTGAGCGAGCCGAGCCCGGCGTCGGTCGGCGGCTCCGGCGGGGGCACCGACCTCGCCGAGACCGGCGGCTCCAACACGACTCCGGTCATCGCGGGCGTGGCCATCGCCCTCGTCGTGATCGGCGGGGCAGTGGTCGTCCTCCTCCGCCGTAAGCAGACACCGCCGCAGGCCTGAACGACCCGGGACCCCGGCCGACCCGTCACGAGGTCACGAGGTCACGAGGTCACGAGGTCACGAGGTCACGAGGTCACGAGGTCACGCGGCAGGGTTCCGGCCTCGGCACGGCATCTCGATGTGGTGATCCACGAGGCCGGAGCGTGACCGTGGGGGCTTCCGCCCCGCCGACGGGAGTTGACACCGGCGAGGCGGCGGCCGCGCACCGGGCGGTTGCTAGGAGCGGGCGCTCCGGCCGCGTACGACGGCGAATCCGGCCGCGGTCAGGCCGAGGACGCCGACGACCAGGCCCGCCGTGCCCAGAGCACGCGCGGTGGAGTCACTGCTCTTGTCACTCGCGTTCGATTCCTTGCCCTCGGAGGAGGACGACGAGGCCGCGTCGGATCCGGAGGCCCCGTCCGCGCTCTCCTCGGCCGCGCCCTTGGCGGTGAGGGCCAGTACCGGAGCGGGGCTCTCCGGCTCCTCGCCGCCCTTCTTCGACTCCTCGATCCAGCGGACGACATTGCCGTCCGAGTAGGTCTGCAGCGTCTTGAAGCTCAGCTGGTCGGTGTCGTCCGGCAGCTGACCGAAGGCGACGTCGAAGTCCTGGAACTCGCCGTGGCGAATCCTGCCGCCGGTCCAGGTGATCTCGGAGACGGCGTCGGTGATCGTGCCGTCGTCCGTCTTGATGGGCTTCTTCAGCTTGATGGTCGTCACCTTCGCGGTCCAGCCCGCCTGCGGGGTGACCAGGACGCCCAGGACCGGGTGATCGGTGGGCAGGAAGACCTGCACCTTGGTGGTGCTGGCGGTGTCCTCCTCGTTGGGGACACGGAAGCTCAGGACACCGTCCGTGGCTCCCTCGGCGTAGCTCTCGGGGTGGACGGTCACGTGCGCGAAGGCCGCGCCGGCGGCGGCCAGGACACCCACGGTGGTGAGGGTGGCGAGCGTGCCGGTCCGGCGCAGGGTGGTACTCATCGGGGACATCCGGGGAACTCCGTACGGAAGGGGAACGTGGTCAGGGCGTGTGGGCGAGCCCTGCCGGCGGTCCCCGACGGGAGACGGCGTGCCGCAGCAGTGCCTGCCGAAGCGGCCACGGCTCGGCCGGTGTCCGGCCCGCGGCGTCCTCGCGCGGCCGGACGGGAGACAGCCCCCTCCGCACCCTCCACCAAGCGGCGAGCCCCGGCACGAACGCGACCGCCCGGCGCAGCAGGGACCACAGGGCGGCCTCCCCGCGCCGCAGCCACCAGGTCGCCAGCAGGGCGGCGGCGACATGCGCGGCCGTGGCATGGGGCGTCAGGGCATGGGTGTGCGGATGCGTCATGTAGGCCCCGTGCATGGGCATCGCCATGCGCGGCCGGGCGGCCGCGAACCCGAGGTGGAGTCCGGCCTGCGCGGCCAGCATGGCGCCGCCTATCCCGAGGAGGGACCGTTCCCGGCCGCCCAGCGAACAGCCGACGGCGAAGACGACGAGGAGCCCCGCACCGTCCGCCCAGCCCGGCGGCGCCTGTCCGGTGGCGAGCGCATGCCCCCCGGCGGCCAGCAGCACGCACAGCGCGGCGAACACCGCCGCGCGCAAGCTCCGTACCGCCAGGGACGCACTCATGAAGCCCAGATACTGCCATGGGGAGCGAGTGACCGTCGCGGCTTCCCCCCGAGGCGTCGGTCACGGACCGCCCGGCTCTCTGGGCCACCGCTCGGGTAGGGTCCGGCTGAGCCCGGGAGGGACCTGACATGCGACTTCGCTGTGCCGTGCTGGACGACTATCAGAGCGTCGCGACCGAGATCGCCGACTGGTCGCCCGTCGCGGACACCGTGGAAGTCACCGCGTTCGACCGGCACTTCGCCGACGAGGACGCGCTGGCCGCCGCGCTGGCGGACTTCGACATCGTCGTCACCCTGCGCGAACGCGTGCCCTTCCCGGCCTCTCTGCTGGCCCGGCTGCCCAGGCTGAAGCTGTTGATCGCCTCCGGAATGCGCAACACGGTGATCGACTACGCGGCCGCAGAGGCGCACGGGGTGACCGTGTGCGGCACCCCGAGTTCCTCGACGCCCCCGGTGGAGCTGACCTGGGCGCTGCTGCTCGGTCTGGCGCGGGGGATCGTCGCGGAGCACGACGGGTTGCGGGCGGGCGGCCCCTGGCAGAGCACGGTCGGCGCCGATCTGCACGGCCGTCGGCTCGGCCTGCTCGGTCTGGGCAGGATCGGCGGCGGGGTGGCGCGGGTGGGCCTCGCCTTCGGCATGCGGGTCAGCGCGTGGAGCCAGAACCTCAGCAGGGAGCGGGCCGACGAGGTCGGGGTGGAACTCGCCCCCTCCAAGGAAGAGCTGCTGGCGGGCAGCGACTTCGTCTCCGTCCACCTCGCGCTCGGCGACCGCACCCGGGGCCTGGTCGGCGCCGCCGAACTGGCTCTCCTCAAGCCGACCGCCTTTCTCGTCAACACCTCGCGCTCGGCGATCGTCGACCAGGACGCGCTGCTGGCCGCGCTGCGCGCGGGGCGGTTCGCCGGAGCGGGCCTCGACGTGTTCGACGTCGAACCCCTGCCCGCCGACCACCCGATGCGCTCGGCCCCCCGCCTGCTGGCCACCCCGCACCTCGGCTATGTGTCGCGTTCCAACTACGAGGCGTACTACGGCGCGGCGGTCGAGAACATCCAGGCGTACCTGGCGGGCACACCCCTGCGCCGCCTCGGCTGACCGAGCCCGGTCGGCGGATTGCCCGGTCGGCGGATTGTCCGGTCGGCGGATTGTTCGGTCGCCCTGCCTGACAGGCCGGTTGAAGCGACGGTGCGGGCCCGAGGGCGTGTACGAACACCCGTCCGACCCTGATCAAAGGGTGATCCACCGGTGAACGCCCGTGACCAGCTGTGGGTGGACGCGTTGAAGGGGGAGTGCGGTCGCGTCCGAGCCACCGCACTCATCGAGTCGAAGGAGAACGTGATGTCTCGCATCGCGAAGGCCGCCGCAGTCGCCGTGGGCACGGGTGCCGTGGCGCTCAGCGGGGCCGGTCTGGCCATGGCTGACGCCGGCGCCCAGGGCGGGGCCGTCGGCTCGCCCGGTGTACTTTCGGGCAACGTCATCCAGGTCCCGATCCACGTGCCGGTCAACGTGTGCGGCAACACGATCGACATCGTCGGTCTGCTGAACCCGGCGTTCGGCAACACCTGCGTGAACGACGGTGGCCACCACAAGGACCACAAGGACCACAAGAACCACAAGGCGCACAAGGACAACAAGGACAAGAGGGCGCACAAGGCGCACAAGGACCGCGGCGGCTACGGCAACTGAGCCCAGGCACGCGAGAGGCCCCCGGCAGGAAGTCCTGCCGGGGGCCTCTCCATGGCCGTACGCGTACCGCTGGACGCCCCCTACGCGTAACGGTAGATACGGCTGTGGTCCTCCATCGCGTCCGGCGTCACGCCCCACGGGGGCATCTTCTCGTGCCGGGCGACGATGCGGCCGTGCTGGGAGTTGCCGGGACCCGGGGGCTTCGCGGGCAGGTAGCGCGCGCCCGCGTGCCGCTTCTGCCAGCGGGTCCACTGCAGGTCGACGAAGGCGTGGTGCAGCCAGAAGACGGGGTCGTTGACGGAGGCGCCGCCCAGCATGTGGCCGCCGACCCAGCGGTGGACGCGGTTGTGGGTGCGCCAGGAAGTGTGGCCCGACCCGGGCCCCCACCCCTCCAACCGGTTCCGGAAGCCCCGCGTGGACGTCGAGTTCCAGGGAGCCGTGTCGTAGACGGGGTCCTCCAGGGCGGCGTTCAGGTCGCGCTGCGTCGGCAGTTGGAGCGACTGCTGGGGGCGGCCGAACTCGCGCGTGAGGAACTTGACGTCGGTCACCCCTTCCTTGATCGTCCAGTTGCCCTGCGCGTAGGCGAAGGGTCCGGTCATGACCTGCCGGTCCGAGCTCCGCCCGTCACCGCCGAGCAGATCCTTGGTCCACGGCGCGGACTTCGTCGTACGGTCCCGCGTCCAGTCCCAGTAGGGCACGCTCACCCCGGAGTCCACGCGGCGCAGCGCCCGCTCCAGGTCCAGCAGGAACCGCCGGTGCCAGGGCAGGAAGGAGGGCGCCATGTGCGCCGAGCGCAGTCCGCCGTCGCCGTCCGCGACGTAGTACTTGATGTGCATCCGGACGAACTCGTCGTACTCTCCGCGGCGTTTGATCGCCAGCATCGCGGTGACGAAGCGGCGCCGCTCCGCGCTCGTGAGGGTGCTGACGTTCTTACGCGTGTACACCATGGTGGTGGCCACCCCCCTCCGTACCGCTCTCCCGCGTGCCGCTTCCTCCGACGCCACGTCCACCGACGCCACGTCCGCCGAGGCCTGGTTCCTCCGCGTCGCTCCCCGGCGCACCGCCGGCGGCCGCGCCGGCCTCCTCGTCCTCCGCATCCCGGAGACGCTCGGCGGGGCTCAGCTCGTCGACGGCGGCACGTGTCGCCGCCAGCGGTGTCGGATACGACTCGTAGTGGTCCACCATGCTGAGGTAGCTGCCGTCCGCGCGGCGCATCAGGTGCAGCGGCCGGCCGTCCACCGTGACCTGCCACTCGCCTCCGAAGAACGCTGCCGTGCCGTCCGAACCGCTCTTGCTGCCGAGGATGCGCCGGCCGCGGTACACCTCGTCGAAGGAGAGGCCCTCGGACCGGAGCAGGCGCGGCCGCCGCGAAGCCGCGACGACCGGGGCCAGCGCCACGGCGACGGCCGACACGAGCAGACCCCGCATCGCACCGCGCCGGGTCACCGCCACGCCACCCGCCACACGCTCCGCCCCGCGGCCGCGCCCCCGGACACCGGGCTCACGCCTCGGCACTCTGCTCGACACCCAGCTGACGAACATGCTTCTCTCCTCGATGATTCAGGCGGACTCGGCCGGCTTCAGCAGGGTTCAACGACGGCGACCCCCGATGGTTCGGTCGGCAGGCCCGGTCCGCGCGCCCGGGCCTGCTCCCCGGGAAGGACTAGGCCCCCGAGCCCATCTCCAGGTTCGCCCCCGGCACGGTCTTCAGCAGCGGTGCGAGAACGGCGGCCTGAGGCATCTTCAGGCCGGGAAGGCGGAGGTGGCCGGGGTCCGGCGCGCCGAGCGGGCTGTCCAGGGACAGTCCGGGGGTCAGCGTCCGCAGATCGGCCGCCGGTGCGCCGAGACCGAGGTGGTCGAAGCCGTCACCGAGGACGTGCGGGAGGGGCGCACGGACGTCTGCCCCGGGCAGCCCGCCGCTGAGCGGCACCTGCGGAACCGCCCGGTCGGGGATGATCCGGCCCTCGACGTACCGGGGCCCCTCGAGTCCGCCCGGGAGGGGAACCGGCAGTTCACCCGCGATCCTGGGCGCCTTCAGGCCGAGGGCCTGCTCGACACCGTTCAGCGGCACGGGGATGGGACCGTTTCGGCCGCGACGGCGGGGGGCGCGGCGGCGGCACCCACCACCGCCGCCACACCTGACATGACGGCGGCGAGGGTTCCTCGTGTGGTCGGCTTCATCCCAAGTACGGTCCCTTTCAGGATTCGGGGGCTCGGCGTCCGTACCGCGTAACGATTCAGGGAACGCCGTCAGCGCAAGATTCCCCCGACGGACTCACTGGTCGTCCGATATGGAGAATCAGCTCGTCCAGAAATCCCACCAGCGGGTGAGGATCAGCATTCCGATGACACCGATGTGCAGCACCGGAAGAACCCAGGTGAATTCCTCGAGGAATCCCTTCAACCATTCCGGTGCAGGCAGGAAATCATTCCGTACGTTGAACGATGTGACGTACCAGAACATGATGATCGTGGCGACCCAGGCCAGACAGCACCACAGGCACAGCGAGTTGATCCGGTAGAACGACTGGAACTGCAGCCAGGTGCAGAATCCGACACCGACGAGCGTGCCCGCGTTGAAGGTCAGCCAGTACCAGCGCGGGAAGGTGGCCCGGGCGAGCAGACTCACACCGACACAGATCACGATGCCGTAGGCGACGAGGCCCAGCATCGGGTTCGGGAAGCCGAAGGCCGAGGCCTGGTCGCTCTTCATGATGTTGCCGCAGGAGACGACCGGGTTCAGGCTGCATCCCGGGACGAAGTTCGGGTTCTCCAGCAGCTTGAACTTGTCGATCGT
>NZ_JBSFYW010000055.1:0-51148 GCF_053599975.1 Streptomyces sp. NPDC005141
GTGCCGACCAGGCGTCCGGTGCGGACTGGACTGCGGGTGGGGCTCGTCGTGCCGTTCATGGCGGCGTGGTGGACAGCCGCGCTGTTCCTCCGGACCGGGCCCGCAGTGTGTTCCGGGGCCGCTCCGGGAGTGCGCGTGGTCCCTGTTCCGGCTGCCCGCTGCCTGCGGCAGGCGGGCGATCGGGGGAGGGAGGGGGCGTGGGCGCTGGGTTCGGGGTCCTGGACCCGAGGGCAGAGGTCCTGGGCCCGTGGGTGTGCGGCGGGTCGA
Organism: Streptomyces sp. NPDC005141; assembly: GCF_053599975.1. Classification (NCBI taxonomy): domain Bacteria; kingdom Bacillati; phylum Actinomycetota; class Actinomycetes; order Kitasatosporales; family Streptomycetaceae; genus Streptomyces; species Streptomyces sp. NPDC005141. The sequence continues at coordinate 268 of NZ_JBSFYW010000055.1, forward strand.
GGAGTGGGGCCGGGCCCTCGGCGGACGGTCACGCGCGAGCGGGCGCGGAGTCGTAGGCTGGATACCCCCGGCCCGTCCCACGTGTCGGGCGCCTCGCGTTGCCCACTCCCCGGGATGGAAGCCCTTCATGAGCCTGCACGGTCTGCTCGACGCCGTCGTCAAGGACGCCGCCCTCAAGGAAGCGGTGAAGGCCGCCGCCGACGGCAACCGGATGCACGTCGACCTGGTCGGCCCACCCGCGGCGCGCCCCTTCGCCATCGCCGCGCTCGCACGCGAGACCGGTCGCACGGTGCTGGCGGTGACGGCCACGGGCCGCGAGGCCGAGGACCTGGCCGCGGCCCTGCGCTCCCTGCTCCCGCCGGACGGCGTGGCGGAGTACCCGTCGTGGGAGACGCTGCCGCACGAGCGGCTCTCGCCCCGGTCCGACACCGTCGGCCGGCGCCTCGCCGTGCTGCGGCGACTTTCCCACCCCCGCCCCGACGACCCCGAGACCGGCCCGGTGTCCGTCGTCGTCGCGCCCGTCCGCTCGGTCCTCCAGCCGCAGGTCAAGGGTCTCGGCGACCTGGAACCCGTCGTCCTGCGCACCGGCAGCACGGCCGACCTGGGCGAGACCGTCGAGGCGCTCGCGGCAGCCGCGTACTCCCGCGTCGAACTCGTCGAGAAGCGCGGCGAGTTCGCCGTGCGCGGCGGCATCCTGGACGTCTTCCCGCCCACCGAGGAGCACCCGCTCCGGGTGGAGTTCTGGGGCGACGACGTCGAGGAGATCCGCTACTTCAAGATCGCGGACCAGCGCTCCCTGGAGGTCGCCGACCACGGCCTGTGGGCCCCGCCCTGCCGCGAACTGCTGCTCACCGCGGACGTGCGGGCGAGGGCCGCGGCACTCGCCGAGGCCCACCCGGAACTGGGCGAACTCCTCGGCAAGATCGCCGAGGGCATCGCCGTGGAAGGCATGGAATCGCTCGCCCCGGTCCTCGTCGACGACATGGAGCTGCTGCTCGACGTCCTGCCCAAGGACGCGATGGCCGTCGTATGCGATCCGGAGCGGGTACGGACGCGGGCATCGGACCTGGTGGCGACCTCACACGAGTTCCTGCAGGCGTCCTGGGCCGCGACGGCCGGGGGCGGCGAGGCGCCCATCGACGTCGGCGCGGCCTCCCTGTGGTCCATCGCGGACGTACGGGACCGGGCGCGCGAGCTGGACATGATGTGGTGGTCGGTGTCGCCGTTCGCCGCCGACGGGGACCTCACGGACACCTACGACGCCGCGGGGGACACCCTCAAGCTGGGCATGCACGCCCCCGAGACCTACCGGGGCGACACCGCCCGCGCGCTCGCCGACACCAAGGGCTGGCTGGCCGACGGCTGGCACACGGTCTACGTCACCGAGGCGCACGGCCCGGCGGCCCGCACCGTCGAGGTGCTGGGCGGTGAGGGCATCGCCGCCCGTCTGGAGACCGACCTCACCGAGATCGGCCCGTCCATCGTCCATGTGGCCTGCGGCTCCATCGACTACGGCTTCGTCGACCCGGCGCTCCGGCTCGCCGTCCTGACGGAGACCGACCTCTCCGGCCAGAAGGCGGCGGGCAAGGACGGCGTCCGGATGCCGGCCCGCCGCCGCAAGACGATCGACCCGCTGACCCTGGAGACCGGCGACTACATCGTGCACGAGCAGCACGGTGTCGGCCGCTACATCGAGATGGTGCAGCGCACCGTCCAGAGCGCGACCCGTGAATACCTGGTCGTCGAGTACGCCCCCGCCAAGCGCGGCCAGCCCGGCGACCGTCTCTACATCCCCACCGACCAGCTCGAGCAGATCACCAAGTACGTCGGCGGCGAGGCCCCGACGCTGCACCGCCTCGGCGGCGCCGACTGGACCAAGACCAAGGCGCGCGCCAAGAAGGCGGTCAAGGAGATCGCCGCCGACCTGATCAAGCTGTACTCGGCGCGGATGGCGGCCCCGGGGCACGCGTTCGGCGCCGACACGCCCTGGCAGCGCGAGCTGGAGGACGCCTTCCCGTACGCGGAGACGCCCGATCAGCTCACCACGATCGCCGAGGTCAAGGACGACATGGAGAAGACGGTCCCGATGGACCGCCTGATCTGCGGCGACGTCGGCTACGGCAAGACGGAGATCGCCGTCCGCGCCGCGTTCAAGGCGGTGCAGGACGGCAAGCAGGTGGCGGTCCTGGTCCCCACGACGCTGCTCGTGCAGCAGCACTTCGGCACGTTCTCCGAGCGCTACTCGCAGTTCCCGGTGAACGTCCGCGCCCTGTCCCGCTTCCAGACGGACACCGAGGCCAAGGCGGTCCTGGAGGGGCTGCACGAGGGCTCGGTCGACCTGGTCATCGGTACCCACCGGCTGTTCTCCTCCGAGACCAAGTTCAAGGACCTGGGCCTGGTCATCGTCGACGAGGAGCAGCGCTTCGGCGTCGAGCACAAGGAGCAGCTGAAGAAGCTGCGCGCCAACGTCGACGTCCTGACGATGTCCGCGACCCCGATCCCCCGCACCCTGGAGATGGCGGTCACCGGCATCCGCGAGATGTCGACGATCACCACCCCGCCGGAGGAGCGGCACCCGGTGCTCACCTTCGTCGGCCCGTACGAGGAGAAGCAGATCGGCGCGGCGATCCGCCGTGAACTGCTGCGCGAGGGCCAGGTCTTCTACATCCACAACCGGGTCGAGTCCATCGACCGAGCGGCCGCCCGGCTCAGGGAGATCGTCCCGGAGGCGCGGATCGCCACGGCCCACGGCCAGATGTCGGAGCAGTCGCTGGAGCAGGTGGTCGTGGACTTCTGGGAGAACAAGTTCGACGTGCTGGTCTCCACGACGATCGTCGAGTCGGGCATCGACATCTCGAACGCGAACACGCTGATCGTGGAGCGCGGCGACAACTTCGGCCTGTCGCAGCTGCACCAGCTGCGCGGCCGGGTCGGCCGCGGCCGGGAGCGCGGCTACGCCTACTTCCTGTATCCGCCGGAGAAGCCCCTCACGGAGACGGCCCACGAGCGGCTCGCGACGATCGCCCAGCACACCGAGATGGGCGCGGGCATGTACGTGGCGATGAAGGACCTGGAGATCCGCGGCGCGGGCAATCTGCTCGGCGGCGAACAGTCGGGCCACATCGCCGGCGTCGGCTTCGACCTGTACGTCCGCATGGTGGGCGAGGCGGTCGCGGACTACCGCGCCTCGCTGGAAGGCGGCGTGGAGGAGGAGCCGCCGCTCGAGGTCAAGATCGAGCTGCCGGTCGACGCGCACGTCCCGCACGACTACGCGCCGGGCGAGCGGCTGCGCCTCGCCGCGTACCGGTCCATCGCCTCCGCGAACACGGAGGAGGACGTCAAGGCCGTACGGGAGGAACTCGTCGACCGCTACGGCAAGCTTCCGGAGCCGGTCGAGAACCTGCTCCTCGTGGCGGGCCTGCGGATGCTCGCGCGCGCCTGCGAGGTCGGCGACATCGTCCTGCAGGGCAACAACATCCGCTTCGCGCCGGTGGAGTTGAGGGAGTCCCAGGAGCTGCGCCTGAAGCGTCTGTACCCGGGAACCATCATCAAGCCGGCCGCCCACCAGATCCTCGTCCCCCGCCCGAAGACCGCGAAGGTCGGCGGAAAGCCGCTGGTCGGGCGGGAACTGCTCGGCTGGACCGGGGAGTTCCTGGCTTCGATCCTGGGGTCTTAGGTCCTGGGGTCTTCGGTCTTGAGGCCCAGACCCTGGGGTTCCAGACCCTGGGTCTTTGGGGCACCCGACCTGCCGGGATTTCCGGCGACCGGGGTTTCCGGCGGTCCGGCTCCGGTGGGGACTTCGCCCCGGAGCCTTCAGCCGGTCAGGGCCGCGGGGAGCGGAACAGCATGCCCGCCAGGGCGTGGAAGACCTCGTCGGGGTCCTGCTCGCCCACCTGGGCGTCCAGATTGTGGCTGAGCAGGAGCGTGGCGAAGCCGTGGGCGAGGGACCAGGCCGCGACGCCGGCGAGGCGGGTGTCGGGGCCGCGGCCCTCCGAGGGGAGTGCGGAGACGGCGGCGCGCAGACGCTCTCCCGCGAGCGCTCTCGCCGCGGTGAGCTCCACGTCGTTCTCGCGGAGCAGCTCCGGGGAGAACATGACCTGGAAGTGGGCCGGATGCTCCCGCGCGAAACGTACGTAACGCACGCCCGCGTCACGCAGGTCGTCGGCCGCGTCGAGCGCGGTCGCCAGGAGGCCGTAACCCTCAGCCGCGATGGCCGTGAGCAGGCCGGTGCGGTCCTTGAAGTGGTGCGCCGGGGCGGCGTGCGAGACGCCCGCGCGGCGCGCCAGGTCGCGCAGGCTCAGCGCGGCGGGCCCCTCGACGGCGATGACGTCGAGAGCGGCGCCGAGGATGGCGCGGCGCAGGTCCCCGTGGTGGTACGGGCGCGCGGAGCCGCTGGTCTTCGCGGGATTCATGACAGCAGCGTACGCCGAATCTAGGCATTGCCAAGTTCGGGTGCCCGGTTCGGCCAGGAGAATCTAGTCATTGACAAGTTGAGTCGGGTCGGGCAATCTTGTCAGTGTCAAGTTGTGGAGCGTGTCGTTACGTGACAAGGGGTGGAGTCATGTCGGGGAACGTCAGCGAGACAAGCGGGGCCGGCGGAGCGGGCGTGGCGGAGGAGAGCGCGGGCGTCGAGCTCGGCCGGGTGCGCCAGCTCTGGCATCTGCTGGAGCCCCTGCACGCCGTGCTGTATTACGCGCCGGAGACCTTCGAGGAGGCGGTGGCGCTCGGATACGGGATCGAGGAGCGCTGGCCCAGCTACTTCCCCTACCGTGCGGCGCCGTTGGGGGTGGTCGGCAGCGGGCGAGTGGCCTCCGCCTTCTACAGTTTCAGCCCGCGCATGGTCGACGAGAACATCAAGTCGGCCTGGGAGACGGCGAGTCCGGAGCAGGTGCTCGCGGCGCGCGAGCGGGCCGTCGACCGGGCGTACCGCGCGATACTCGGCGACCGCGTCACCAGCCCCGAGCTCGCAGAGGCCGCCGCGCTGGCCCGCCGCGCAGCCGAGGCCGTGGACACGGCGGGGCGCCAACTCGCCGCGGCCAACGCGGATGTGCCCTGGCCCGAGGCCCCGCACCTCCAGCTGTGGCATGCGGCGACGATCCTGCGTGAACACCGAGGCGACGGCCACCTCGCGGCCCTGCTGGTCGCCGGGCTGGACCCGGTCGAGTCCCTGGTCTCGTTCGCGGCGATAGGGGCGGCCTCCGTGGAGCGTTTCGAGAGCCGTGGCTGGAGTCCCGAGGAGTGGGGAGCCGCGAGGGACCGTCTGTTCGCCCGTGGTCTGGTGGACGAGGACGGTGCCGCCACGGACGCCGGACGTGAGCTGCGCCGCCAGGTCGAGCAGCACACCGACCGACTCGCCTCCGCCCCGTGGCAGGCGCTCGGCCCGGACGCCGTCGCCCGACTCGCCGATCTGCTCGGCGAGTTCTGGGTCGCGGTGCTGGGCTCGGGGCTGCTGCCGTCGGAGACGACGCTGGGGATCGGCAAGGTCTGACAGCCGATCGGCTTTGCCTGACGGGGGCGGCGGTCGACGGTCGGAAGGTGCGGGGCTCGGGCCGGGGGCACCCCAATGCCCCCGGCCTGCCCGGCCAAGGACCGCGGCAGTCCGGCGGGGGCGCTACGGCCCCAGTCCACCGGCGGGGGCGCTACGGCCCCAGGCTCTATAGGCGAGGGTGCAACAGCCCCTGGTTCCAGCGGCGAGGGCGTAACGATCCAGGGCCCCACCCCGCGGAGACGCAACCACCCCGGCCCCACCCGGCGAGGCGCCGTGATGGGGCTGAAGTGGACGTACTGGTCGTAGCGCGCGCATCACGCTCGCTGTCACCGATCGGCTCATCGGCCGGTGGGTGGACCTGTCGGGCGAGCCGATCTGCCGCCTCGGTTCCGTATGGGGCGGCTCAGCGCCTGCACACGGCACCTGGCTGCGGTGCGCGACGGCTCAACGCCCGCGCGCTGCACCTCGGTGCGGTGCGCCCAACGGCCGACGATGGGCCGGTCGGTGCGCATTCTTCGGATCGCTCCGGCTATGGCTGTCCGGGCCGGTCACGGTCGCGGTCCATGCCCATCGCGCCTTCGGCCTTCTGTTGCGCGTCGTCGACCTTGTCCGTGTATTTGTCGCCGGTCTTCTTGTTGACCTGCTTCTCCGCGGCGTCGGACATGTCTCCTGCCTTGTCCTGTGCCGCCCGGCTGCTCTTGAACCTGTCGAAGATGCCCATCCAGAGCTCCTTCCGGGGGTGACTCACGATCGACGATACGCCCGGCATGCGCCGATTGCCCATCGATGCCTGGTAAGGCCGAGGAATGGCGGCCATTACCTTGGGCAGACGGGAAACACGCCCGAGCAGGGCGGACCCGGGGAGGCGAAGGGGAGGGGCGTCGTGGCGCGTCTGAGGGGTGGGGCGGCTGCTGCCGCAGTGGTGCTGGTCGTCATCGGTGCCGGGATCAGCGGCTGCAAGAAGGATGCCATCGGTTCCGCGGGACCGGAGGAGACGGCGGCCGGCGGCGGTGGCGCCGCGCTTGTCGCCGTGGACTCGCTGACCGTCAAGGGGCGCGCGCCCAAGACCGGGTACAGCAGGGAGCGGTTCGGTACGGCGTGGGCCGACACCGATTCGAACCACTGCGATACCCGCGACGACATCCTCAAGCGGGACCTCGGGGAAGTGAAGTTCAGCGACGGCAAATGCAGGGTGTCCAGCGGAGTCCTCGAACCGGATCCGTACGGCGGCAAGGACGTCACCTTCACCCGCGGGCGCAGCCTGGTCGACATCGACCACCTCGTCGCGCTCTCGGACGCCTGGCAGAAGGGCGCCAAGTACTGGGACGCGAGCAAGCGGATCGCCCTGGCCAACGACCCGCTCAACCTCCGCGCCGTCGGCGCGAGCGCCAACCGCAGCAAGGGCGACGGCGACACGGCGACCTGGCTCCCGCCCAACAAGTCGTACCGCTGTACGTATGTCGCCGCGCAGGTGGCCGTGAAGAAGAAGTACGGGCTGTGGGTCACCGGCGCCGAGAAGGCGGCCATGAAGAAGGTGCTGGCCGGCTGCCCGGGCCAGAAGCTTCCCTCGGGCGGGAACCCGACGGCCGCGCCGAAGAGGTTCCACGCGAACTAGGTAGTACCGGGTACGCGTTGGCGTGTGACGCGATCCGGGTGGGGTGCGTGAGCCGGCTGTGAACAGGTGCGACGCCGGGGCCGGCCTCGTCCCGCCGTGCCGTGCCGGTCGGATACGGAAAACGGTTTCATCCGGGTCGGGTCGGCGCCTACCGTGTCCGGCATGGAGCTGAAGACATCGTGCCTTGCCGAGCGCCCGGAGATGCTGCGGGAGGTGGTCGGGATGGCCGACAGCTGGCCGGAGTTCCTGCTCCACGACCCGGTGGGGAACGCGCACTACGGCCGGATCGCCACCGAGCTTCCCGAGTATGTGCTCTTCGCCGAGGACGAGCGCGGGCGGGTCGTCGCGCATGCCTACAGCGTGCCGTTCGCGCTCGCGGGCGAGGAGGGGGACGAGTTGCCCGCGCGAGGCTGGGACGAGGTGCTGGCCCGGGCCTTCTCCGACCGCCGCCGTGGCACCCCGCCCGACACGGTCAGCGCCATCTCGATCGTCGTCGCCCCGCACGCCCAGGGCGGCGGCCTGTCGGCCCGGATGCTCTCCGCGATGCGGGACAACGCCCGGGCGCGCGGCTTCGACGAGGTCGTCGCCCCCGTCCGCCCCAGCGCCAAGCATCTGGAACCGAGCACCCCGATGCGGGAGTACGCCTTCCGGGAGCGTTCCGACGGTCTGCCGCACGATCCGTGGCTGCGCGTGCACGTGAGGGCGGGCGGCCGGATCGAGGCGGTGGCGCCGGCGTCGATGACGGTGGCGGCCTCACTGGAGGAGTGGCGCGACTGGACCGGGCTGCCCTTCGACACGGAGGGCCTGGTCGAGGTGCCCGGCGCGCTGGTGCCGGTGCACTGCGAACCGGAGCGAGGTTACGCGGTGTACGTCGAGCCCAACGTGTGGGTGCGGCACTCCGTCTGAGCCCGACGCGGGGTGGTGAACGGTGCGTGGTCAGCTGCCCAGCTCGTCCAGGTCGAGGATTTTCCCGGCGGGCTTGTCGGCGGCGACCGGCTTGTCGTACTCGCTGAAGGTGATCGTGCCCGGGTCCTCGGCGGAGGTGCTGTCGACCCGCAGCAGGTAGGGCTTGCCCTTGGTGGCGACGTACAGGGTGTACCGGTCCTTGCCGTCCTTCTCGTGCAGGACGATCGCCGGGGTCCCGTCGACGGTGGTCGTTTTGCCGCGGGTGGCATCGGAGTTCACGTCCTCCGCGTCGGCGAGCACGGAGTCGAGGTCGCAGAAGCCCGCGATGTCCTTGGCGTCGGAACCGGTCGCGGACATCTTGGTCCACTTGCCGGCCAGCATGTCCACGACCCCGTCCGTCTCGGCCTTGGAGTCGCCCCCGCTCTGGGCGCGGAGGAACGCCTCGTCGTACTTCATGTAGACGGTGTCGCCGGTCTTGATGAGGTCGGCCTTGCCCTGGCCCTTCATGTTCATCGTTCCGGCGCACTCGCCCTTCTTGTCGAGTGCCATGTCGATCCGGATGGTGCCGCCGTCCTCGTCGTCGGGTACATCGCCCTTCATCCGGAGCGAGGTGGCACCCGTGGTGGCCTTCACGGCCCGGTCGGCGATCTCGCCCCCGGACAGTCCGGCGAACGGTTCCTTCGGCTTGCTGTCCGCTTTGGTCTCGCCCGGCAGACAGCCGGTGAGGCCCGCGGTGGCCGCGGCGGCGAGGCAGAGAGCGGCAAGTGCGGTGCGACGCATGAGAGTTCCTTGGCGTGGTGTCGGGTGGGTCGGGTGGTGGAGAGGGTGGCGAGCGGTTTCCGGGGTGGCGGGACGGCGTCAGCCCGTCTTCTTCCAGTCCCCGCAGCCCGCCGTCTTGAAGTAGGCGTCGCCGGCGCCGATGGTGACGACGGCGGTGCCGGACACGTTGTTGTTGGCCACGATGGAGTTCATGGAGTGCGAGGCGTCCTTGTCGCGCTCCCAGTAGCAGGAGTCGTCGGCGTTGCCGTTGGACTTGTAGGTGCCGGGGGCGATGTCCGCGCCGACTCTGTACATGCCGCCGTCGCCCTTCATACGCGTGGCGGGTGAGCCGGTCGCCTTCGCGTCGACGGCCTCCCAGTCCTCGCAGTCGGTGGTCTTGAAGAGCTTGTCGCTCGCCTTGACGGTCACGTAACTGGTGCCGCTGACGTTGTCGTTGGCGATCAGGGAGTCCATCTCGCCCGAGGCGTCCTTGGCGCGTGCCCAGTAGCACATGCCGTCGGTGTTGCCCGTGGTCCGGTAGGTGCCGGGCTTGATGTCGCTGCCGACCTGGAAGTCGCCGTCCCCCTTGAAGGCGACCTTCTTCGCGGCCTTGTCCGCCGCGCCGCCCTTCTTGGTGTCCGCCTTCTTGCCGGACTCGTGCTGGGCGGCGGAGGTGTCCTTGCCGTTGCCGTCGGAACCGCTGTCGCCGTTGTTGCCCGCGTTCGCCGACACGGCGCCGATGACGACGATGCCGACCACGGCCCCCAGCCCCAGCTTGACCTTGATGCCCATGACTGCGCCCTCCCCTTGCTGTGAACAGATTGCGTGAACACGCACGGCGACCGGTTCGTTCCGGCGACTTGCCCGTTCGATGAGTCAATAACAGCAGAGCGTGTGAACCGAGTCAACACGATGAACGAGAAAGTGTGTGTACACGTGCGTGAAGGGTTGGATCTTGCATTCGTCGGTATGCTCGGCGTCACAGACCGGACGGTGGGCCACGGGTGTCACGAGCCGCGTGGCGTGGCGCCGGCCGGACCGGCGCCACGGGTGCCACGAACGCCAGGACACCGCAGCGGGAACGGGTGTCTCAGGCAGCAGGTGTGCCACGGGGGCCCATTGGGGGCGCCGACCAGAACGAGGGGAGCCGGGCGGGTGCAGCACAACGCGACAGAGGTGACCGCCGCCGGAATCGCACGGCTCGCCGGAGTCGGCCGCGCGGCCGTCAGCAACTGGCGCCGCCGGCACGCCGACTTCCCCAAACCGGTCGGCGGCACCGAGACCAGCCCCTCGTTCGCGCTGGCCGAAGTCGAGGCCTGGCTGCGCGACCAGGGCAAACTCGCCGAGGTTCCGCTGCGCGAACGCGTCTGGCAGCAGCTCGCCGGCCACCCCGAAGGCCCCGTCGCCGCACTCGTCCACGCCGGATGCGTGCTCCTGCTCATCCACGACCGCCCCACCGACTGGCTGGAGCTGAGCGCGGGCTCCGACGAACGGCTCGCCGCCCTGCTGCCCGCCGCCCTCGACCAGGTGATCACCCCGCGTTTCGGCGCGCCGCGCGAGCGCGCTGTGAACACACCGACCGGCCCCGCGCTGCTCACCTCCGCCCCGCTGCTCCGCGGGGCCGCCGAGCTCGCCGCGGAGCTGGGCGCCCGGCAGACGTACGAGTTCCTGCTCGGGCGTCACCTCGACGCCAACCCGCGCCAGTACACGCTCACGCCGGGCGACCTCGCCGAGCTGATGGCCGAGCTCGTCGGACCGGCGCGCACGGCGCTCGATCCGGCGTGCGGCACAGGTGCGCTCCTGCGCGCGGTGGCGCCCCGGCCGGACCAGGAGCTCTACGGCCAGGACAGCGCGCCCGAGCTCGCGGCGCTCTCCGGGCTGCGGCTCGCACTCCAGGGGAAGGCCGCCGTCCGCACCGCCGCCGGCGACAGCCTCCGCGCGGACGCGCACCGCGCGCTCAAGGCCGACGTCGTGCTGTGCCACCCGCCGTTCAACGAGCGCAACTGGGGGCACGACGAACTCGCCTACGACGCCCGCTGGGAGTACGGGTTCCCGGCCCGTACGGAGTCCGAACTGGCCTGGGTGCAGCACACGCTGGCCCACCTCAAGGACGGCGGCGCCGCCGCCCTCCTCATGCCGCCGGCCGCCGCCTCACGCCGCTCGGGCCGCCGTATCCGCGCCGACCTGCTCCGCCGCGGTGCCCTGCGTGCCGTGATCGCCCTGCCGGTCGGCGCGGCGCCCCCGTACAACATCCCGCTGCACATCTGGGTGCTGCGCCGCCCCGAGAAGGCGCCCGCGCAGCCCGAGCTGCTGGTCGTCGACAGCGGCGTGTCGGCCGGAGAGGGCCGCGGCGGCTTCGACTGGGCGGCCGTTCGCGGCGCGGTGCTCGATGCGTGGCGGCCCTTCGAGCGGACCGGCACCGCGCCGGAGCGGCCGGGCCTCAGCCGTTCGGTTCCGGTCATCGAACTCCTCGACGACGACGTCGACCTGGCCCCCGCGCGCCACCTTCCGCCGGCCGCCGCCGGAGGCGGCACCGAGCGGCTCGCGAGCGTGCGGGAGCACCTCGGCGACACCCTGCGCCTCACCGCCGACCTCACGCCCGCCGAGGCGCAGCGCATGCCCCCCGTGCGCTGGCCGCTGATCACCGTCGGCGAACTCGCGCGCGGGGGAGCCCTCTTGCTGCGCACGGGCGGAAGCAGCGCCCCCGCGCGCGCGGCGGTGCTCACCGACCACGACGTGCTCGCCGGAATCGCGCCGTCCGGAAGCCTCCCCGAAGGCGAAGAGGAAGCCGTGCTCGTCGAGACGGGCGATGTCGTGGTCCCCGTGCTGGGCGGCGGTTCCATGGCGCGGGTGGTCGACGAGGACACGGCGGGCGCCGTCCTGGGGCGCAACCTCACGCTCCTGCGCCCCGATCCGGCCTCCCTGGACCCGTGGTTCCTCGCGGGCTTCCTGCGTGGCACCGCGAACAACCGGCAGGCCAGCAGCTACGCGTCCACCGCCACCCGGCTCGACGTGCGGCGCCTGCAACTGCCCCGGCTCGCGCTGGACGACCAGCGCCGCTACGGGGAACGCTTCCGCGCGCTCGCCGAGTTCGAGGAGGCGCTGCGGCGCGCGGGGCGGCTCGGGGAGCAGCTCGTGCGGGGCATGTACGACGGTCTGACGGACGGGACGGTCACGCCGGGCTGACGGAACGGGAGTTTCCTGCGGGGGCTCCCGAAGTCCGCCGGGGCACGCGAAGCGATCAGCACGACAACGGTTCGGTACAACCCGGGACCGGTTGTCCTCGTCGGCCTATACGCTCGGACTCCCAACTCGTACGTCCGTCCCCATCAGGCCTCCAGGAGCAGTCATGCACGGCCACGGCTACGCGCCGCCTCCGCCGAAGCGACCCTCGACCGGGGTGCTGGTCGTGCTGCGCGTGATCTTCGCAGCGGTGCCGATCCTGAGCATCGGCTTCCTGGCGTGGGTCGCCACGCTGCGCGTCGCGCTCGTGACCCGCAGGGCCGCCGACTGGTGGATCTTCGTGGGTTCGCTCGTGGCCATGGGGATCAGCTTCGCCTACCTCAGCACCGACCACACCGACGACTTCAGCAGCCCGAACGGCAACGTCGGAATGATCATCCTGCTGCTGAACGCCGCTGCCTGCACGGGCTACTTCCTGTTCGCGGACATCCGCCACTACAGCCGGCCGGCCCCGTTCGTCTATCCGCAGGCCGCCCACCCGGCCGAGCACTACGGGTACCCGCAGCCCGCGTCCCCGTACGCGACCCCGGTCCCTCAGCAGCCGGCGGCGCCCGTGCGGCAGGCCCCCGTGATGCCGCCTCCGCCGCAGCGGCCCGCGCCCGCGCGGATCGACCAGGTGCGTGCCGAGCTCGACGAGCTCAGTGACTATCTCCGTAAGCGCGACGGTCAGCACGAAGACGGCAGGGACGGCAGATGAGTGTGGCGACGAGCCGTGTGATCGCGGACCGTTACGAACTGTCCACGCTCATCGGGCAGGGCGGCATGGGCCAGGTCTGGACCGCCTACGACCAGCGCCTGGACCGGCGTGTCGCGGTCAAGCTGCTGCGCCCCGACAAGGTGGCCGGCCAGGAGGCCGACGAGCTGCGCCGCCGCTTCGTGCGGGAGTGCAGGGTGACCGCGCAGGTCGACCACCCCGGTCTGGTCACGGTCCACGACGCGGGCAGCGTGGGCGAGGAACTGTTCCTCGTCATGCAGTACGTGGACGGGGCGGACCTCTCCGACCATCTCGCCGAGCACGACCCGTACCCCTGGCAGTGGGCCGTCGCGGTCGCGGCCCAACTGTGCGCCGTGCTGAGCGCGGTGCACGCCGTCCCGATCGTGCACCGGGACCTCAAGCCGCGGAACGTGATGGTCAAGCAGGACGGCACGGTCACCGTGCTCGACCTGGGTGTCGCCTCCGTCATGGACACCGACACCACCCGGCTGACCCACACCGGCTCGCCCATCGGCAGCCCCGCCTACATGGCCCCCGAGCAGGCGATGGGCGGCGCGGTCGGCCCGTACACCGACCTGTACGCGCTCGGGGTGCTGCTGCACGAACTCCTCAGCGGTGACGTGCCGTTCTCCGGTTCGACCGCGCTCGGCGTGCTGCACCGGCACCTCTACGAGCCGCCCCTCCCGGTGCGCCGACTGCGCTCCGAGGTGCCGCCCGCGCTGGAGGACCTCGTGCTGCGCCTGCTCTCCAAGGACCCGCAGCACCGGCCGGCCTCCGCGCAGGAGACGTACGAGCAACTGCTCCCGCTGCTGCCGGCCCGCGGCATGCCCACGGGTGCCCCCCTGGACCCCACGCGCCCCTTCCTGCGCCCGCACGCGCCGTGGCCGGACCGGGCGCGCACGCCGGCACCCCAGCCGCAGGCCGCGCCCGCCGCGGAGAAGCCCGATGTCGCGGGCGCCGTCGACGAGGTCAAGCGGCTGCTGGGCGAGGGCCGCATCACGCAGGCCGTGGACATCCTCGGCTCGATCCTCCCGGCGGCCGCCGCCGAGCACGGGGAGCACTCGCCCGTCGTGCGCACCCTGCGCAAGCAGTACGCGGCCACGCTCATGGACGACGGCCAGTACCGCCGCGCGCTGCCCGAACTGCGCCGTCTCGCCGACGAGCGCGCCGCCGAGGCGGGCCAGGCCGACCCGCAGTCCCTGCGCTTCCGCTACGAGGCGGCCCAGTGCCTGGAACAGCTCGGCGAACCCGCCGCCGCGCTGGCGGAGTACCGCGCCCTGCTGCCGTACTACGAGAACCAGTACGTCGCCGGAGACCCGGAAGTCTCCCTCGAAGTCCGCCGCAGGATGGGCCACTTGCTGCTCGCCCTCGGTGACCGCGGCGCCGCCCACGACATGCTGGCCAGACTCCTGCACGACGTGGAGCGGCTGCGCGGTCCCGGATACCCCATGGCGGCGGAGATCCGGCGGACCCTCCAGTGGCTGGGGCAGGTGAGGGGCTAGGGCGCGTCCGCCGTCCTGCCGCTCCGGCCCTCGAAAGCTTTGCGCCACCTTGGCCGAAGCTTGTGGTGATCACGGTGCGCAGTTTTCCGAACGGTGGCGGCGCGCCCGGTACGGTGCGATCCGCTTTCGTGCGCCACACGCGCGCGGCGCCCACTCGATGCGCGCCGCACGCCCGCGTGACCCGCGCACCCGACACTTGAACCATGGGGTGGGGATTTTCATGTCCAGCCATCGGCATTCCAAGAAGCGCAGATACGCGGCATGGGCCGCGGCGGGCGCGGCTGTGGTCGCCGGAGCGGGGATCGCCGCGCAGACCTCGATGGCCACGACCACGTGGCCCGCGCAGAAGACCTTCACGGGCCGCGCCTTCGACACCTGCGCCGCGCCCTCGCTGAACGCGATGAAGGCCTGGCACACCGGCTTCTACGGAGCGGCCGCCGTGTACATCGGCGGCAAGAACCGCGGGTGCGGCCAGCCCAACCTGACCGCGTCCTGGGTGAAGTCGGTGAGCACGGTGGGCTGGAAGCTCATCCCGCTCTACGTCGGCGCCCAGCCGTCCTGCCAGACCGGGAGCAGCCCCGAGAAGCTCACCACCGCGACCGCCGCGTCCCTGGGCGCGACCGACGGCGCGGACGCGGTCGCCAAGGCCTCCGCCCTCGGCATGAAGGCCGGCAGCCCGATCTACCTCGACATGGAGTCGTACGACGTCACGAACAAGGCGTGCAACGACGCCGTGCTGACGTATGTGCGCGCCTTCGACAAGACCCTGCACGCGAAGACGTACCGCACCGGGTACTACGGCTTCACCAGTTCCAGCGCCAAGGCCATCGCGACCGCGACCGACAAGACGGATCTGCCGGGCAACCTCTGGTACGCGCTGTGGGACAAGACGAACACCACGACCACCGACTGGCCGTGGGGCGCCACCCAGTTCACCGACCACAGCCGCGCCCACCAGTACATGGTCAACAGCAAGGAGAGCCGCGGCGGTTACGCGATCACCGTGGACCGGGACGCGTGGGACGCGCCCGTGGCGATCACGGGCTGAGGACGATGTGACGTGCGGCGGTGCCCGAAGTCGTCGCGAATCGTTGGTCGAATGGCTGGCCGAGAGGCGGGCCACTGCCTACCATCGATCACCGCAAGACTTTGTGCACCGCCGCACAATCTCCTCGGGAGGCTTCCTTGCACCGCCGCCGTCGTACCGCGCTCGTTCTCTCCGCCGCGATCGTCGCGGCGGCCCCTCTCCTCACCGGCTGCGCCAGTGACGCCCATCCGGGTGCCGCGGCCGTCGTCGACGGCCGGCGGATCACCGTCGCGCAGCTGGAGAGCCGGGTGAACGAGGTGCGCACGGCGCAGCGGGCCGCCAGCAAGGACGACGCCCAGTACGAGCAGGTCATCGCCAACACCGGCACCCTCACCCGCGACACCCTGCACGGCATGGTCCTGGACCGGGTGCTGGACCGGGCGGCGAAGAACGCCGGGGTGAGCGTGACCCGCAAGGACTCCCAGCAGATGCGGGCGGCCCTCGAACAGCAGGCGGGCGGCTCGGAAGCGCTGGAGTCGGCCTGGCTGACGAACTACGGTGTGGCGCCGCGGCGCCTCGACGACAGCCTGCGCACCGAGATCGAGGCCCGGAAACTCGCCTCCGCGCTCGGTGCCGACATGAACACCACCGACGGCAAGGCCGCCTTCTGGAAGGCGATGTCCGCCGCCTCCAAGCAGCTCCACGTCGACCTGAACCCGCGCTACGGCACCTGGGACGTCCAGAAGAGCAGCCGCGTCGACGCGAAGACGCCGTGGCTGCGGGAGGTCACGCCGACGGGGACCCAGCAGACGGCGTGACCGTCTCCGGGCCGTCCGCGAACCGACGGCGCCCCCGGGCCTGTGGACGACTTCGGGGGCTGTCGGCGGTGTGGGTTACGTTCGAGGGGTGAACGCAACCAGCAGCTTCGAAGGCGACGAGCGGACCGCTGCCGACGCGACCGTCGTCGGCTCCGCCCCCGGCCGTATCGTCCTGCTCACCACCAGCCACCGTGTCGCGCCCGGGCTGTTGTCCTGGCCCGCCTGGCAGGCGCTGCACGGCGCCGACCGGGTCCTGTGCGCGGACGGCGCGCACCCGCAGGTGCCGTATCTGCGCGAGGCCGGCATCACGGTCGACGAGGAGTCCCCGACCGCGGAGGACCTGGTCGACGCGTGCGCCGGCGGCCGTTCGCTGGTCGTCGTCGCCACCGGTGAGGGCGAACCCCGCCTCACCGACGGCCTGGCACGGCTGGCCGGCTCCGGCCGGGTCCAGATGCCGGACCTGGAACTACTGCCCGCCTCGTACGACCTGCCGGGCGCCCGCCTGCTCGACCTCGTCCAGGTGATGGACCGCATCCGTGCCGAGTGCCCCTGGTCGTCCCGGCAGACCCACAAGGGCCTGGCGAAGTACGGCATCGAGGAGGCGTACGAACTCGTCGAGGCCATCGAGGAGGGCGACAGGGACGAGCTGCGCGAAGAGCTCGGTGACGTCCTGCTCCAGGTCGTGTTCCACTCCCGGATCGCCGAGGACGACGAGGAGGCCCCCTTCTCGATCGACGACGTGGCCGGCGGCATCGTCGCCAAGCTGATCCACCGCCACCCCCATGTCTTCGGCGACGAGACGGCCACGACGCCCGAGGAGGTCAAGGCGCACTGGCTGCGCACGAAGGCCGAGGAGAAGCGGCGTACTTCCGTCACCGAGGGCGTCCCACTGGGTCAGCCGGGCCTGGCCCTGTCGGCCAAGTTGTCGTCCCGGGTGCGTACGGCCGGACTCGAGGTCCCGCTGCCCGCCGGGGAGGGCGTGGGGTACGAGCTGCTGGCGATGGCCGCCCGCGCCGAGGCCGGGGGCGTGGACCCGGAGGCCGCGCTGCGGGCGGCGGCACGGGCGTACCGGGACGCGATCCGCGTGGCGGAGGGCGTCGTGGGGACGGACCAGGACCAGCACGAGGACCAGCACGAGGACCGGGACGGGGACCGGGACGAGGAAAGGTGAGGGGTGAGGACGGGGAGGGCGAAGGGGAGGACTGACGGCGGTCGGAGCTACGCCCCCGTGGCGCGGTCCGCCGGGTTGTGCCAGTTCGGCACGGGGCGGTCGAGCAGCCACTCCGCCGCGCCCAGCGGACGGGGACGGCTCTCCCCGGTCGGCGGCAGCAGGTCGTGGAAGACGCGGTCGGCCGGTGCGCCGAGGGCGGGAAGGGCCTCGCCGACCTCCTCGACGAGATCGGGCGGACCGGCGATGTAGACGTCGTGCCGGGTCCAGCCGGCCCGGTTGCCCAGCGCGGTGAGCAGCCGTTCCGTCGCCTGCGCCTTGGGGCGGCCGGGCGCGGGCGTGATGAAGGTGACGGCGAGCTTGGGGAGCCGGACCCGCAGGCGTTCGACGGCGGGCCGGTCGTAGAGGTACGCGATGTCGCGGGCGACGAGGAACAGACGGGCCTCGTGCGATGGGTCGAGCTGTTCCAGCAGGGCCTTCACCGGGGCCCAGCCCGTCCCGGCCGCGATCAGGGTCACGGGCCGGTCGGCCGGGGTCCGCAGGGTGAGGCCGCCGCCGGGTGCGCCCAGCCGCAGCACGTCGCCCACGCGGGTCTGCCGGACGAGCGCGGTGGAGAGCACCCCGTCCTCGACACGGCTGATGTGCAGGTCGACGGTGCGGTCGGCGCGGGGTGCGTTGGCGAGGGAGTAGGGGCGCCAGACGCACGGCAGTTGGGGCATGTTGACGCTGACGTACTGACCGGGGGAGTAGGTGAGCCGTTGCCGAGGCCGCAGGGTGAGGACGACGAGATCGTCGCCGTGCCGGGTGCGGGAGACGACCTCCGCGTCCCACCAGCGGGGCTCGCCGTTGTGCTGGGCCTCCCAGGCGCCCTGCAGCATGAGGTGGGTGATCGTCCCGTACGCCTCGGCCCAGGCCTTCTCGGCCTCGGTGCTCCAGGCGGAGCCCGCCACGAACGCGAACGCGGCGATCAGGCTCGCCCCCACGGCCGCGTAGTGGTCCGGCTGCGCCAGATACTTCCGGTGGTCCCGCCCGAGATCCCTCAGGTACCGGGGCAGTTCCGGATCCTCCAGGCCGTCCATGACGAACGTGAGTGCCGCGAAGAGCCGGTCCCGCTGCCGTTCCATGTCCTGCGGGAGGTCCGCCGGGAACAGCCCGCGGAGCTCCGGGTTGTGGCGGAACAGGTGCGAGTAGAAGTACTTGACCGCGAACTCGGCCCGTCGTTCCACGACCGCGAAGCTGGATCTGAGTATTTCGGGGTCCACTGCGTGAATGTAGGGAGGTGCCGAGCGGCCGAGTCAAACAGCCGGCCATGTCTGGACAGCCTTGGGTGAAAGGGACAGGGGTGCTCTCCGCCGCCGCCGGGCGTCCCCGGTGCCGCCCCGATCGCCGGCCGGCCCGGGCGTCCCCGCCTCCTGCGGATACCGTCGAGGAGTGACCGAGCACGAATCCCCCGCCAGCGCCGCCCCCGAACTCTTCACCTGGGAGTTCGCCACCGATCCCTACCCGGCCTACGCGTGGCTCAGGGAGCACGCGCCCGTGCACCGCACCCGGCTGCCCAGCGGAGTGGAGGCCTGGCTCGTCACGCGGTACGCCGACGCCAAGCAGGCGCTCGCCGACCAGCGGCTGTCCAAGAATCCCGCGCATCACGACGAACCCGCGCACGCGAAGGGCAAGACCGGGATTCCCGGGGAGCGCAAGGCCGAGCTGATGACGCATCTGCTGAACATCGATCCGCCGGACCACACCCGGCTGCGGCGGCTCGTCAGCAAGGCGTTCACCCCCCGGCGGGTCGCCGAGTTCGGCGCGCGGGTGCAGGAGTTGACGGATCAGCTCATCGATCAGTTCGCGGCCCGGGGCTCGGCCGACCTCATTCACGAGTTCGCCTTCCCGCTTCCCATCTACGCCATCTGCGACATGCTGGGCGTCCCGCGCGAGGACCAGGACGACTTCCGGGACTGGGCGGGGATGATGATCCGGCACGGCGGCGGGCCGCGGGGCGGGGTCGCCCGGTCCGTCAAGAAGATGCGCGGCTATCTCGCCGAGCTCATCCACCGCAAGCGCGAGGCGCTGTCCGATGTGCCGGACCCCGGCGAGGACCTCATCTCCGGACTCATCCGCGCCTCCGACCACGGCGAGCACCTCACCGAGAACGAGGCCGCCGCCATGGCCTTCATCCTGCTCTTCGCCGGTTTCGAGACCACGGTCAATCTCATCGGGAACGGGATGCACGCCCTCCTCACCCACCCCGAGCAACGGGCCCGTCTCCAGGCCTCCCTCGCGGCCGGGGAGAGCGGACTGCTCGAGACGGGTGTCGAGGAACTCCTGCGCTACGACGGGCCCGTCGAGCTGGCCACCTGGCGGTTCGCGACGGAGGAGGTGCGGATCGGCGGGCAGGACATCGCGGCCGGCGATCCCGTGCTCGTGGTCCTCGCCGCCGCGGACCGCGACCCCGAGCGGTTCGAGCAGCCGGACACGCTCGATCTCGCACGGCGTGACAATCAGCACGTGGGCTACGGCCACGGCATCCACTACTGCCTGGGCGCGCCGCTGGCCCGTCTGGAGGGGCAGACCGCGCTCGGCACACTCCTCACGCGCCTCCCCGACCTCCAACTTGCGGGAGATCCGGCCGATTTGCGCTGGCGGGGAGGACTCATTATGCGTGGGTTGCGCATGCTTCCGGTGGAGTTCACCCCGGTCAAATAGTTCTTGATCGGTTCATCGGCGACCCTTCGCCACCCCTGTCGAAGGGGTTCTTCCGAATACCGGAAAGAGAGCCCTTCCGGCTACCGGAACATGACGATCCATCAAATCTGTGATCTTCACGTGATCTGTACTGCATCGACTTGTGACAAGCGTTCGAGTCCGGCTACGTTCACCCATCAACGCGGCACCTGCGCTTCTTACTTCGCAGGGCGCCCGTAGTCCCCTGCTGTCACGCGAAAGGCTTCCGCATGCTCTCCGGGAACGGCCGTCACCGTCGCCCCCGTCAGGCCCCGGCCCTCATTGTCGCCGCAGGGGTGACCGGATCGGCGATCGCCATCCCGTTGCTCGGCGCGACGAGTGCGAGCGCGGCCGACGGAACCACCTGGGACCGGGTGGCACAGTGCGAGAGCGGCGGCGCGTGGAGCGCCGACAACGGCAACGGGTACTACGGCGGGCTCCAGGTGACCCAGGACGACTGGGAAGCGCACGGCGGTCTCGAGTACGCCCCGAGAGCCGACCAGGCCAGCCGTTCGCAGCAGATAGCCGTGGCCGAGAAGGTGCTCGACGACCAGGGGCTCGCGGCCTGGCCGACCTGCGGACCGCTCTCCGGGCTCAGCGCGGACTCGGGCGAGGTCCATGTCGACACGGGCCTGGCCGGAGACTCGTCGGCCGGCGGGAGCGACTCGAGTGGCTCCGTTTCGTCCGGATTGTCGACTTCGCCAAACTCGTCTCCTTCCTCCACCTCGTCCGGTTCGTCCGAGAAGGGCGACTCCTCCGACGTGACCGACGACACCGCGAAGTCCGGCGCTTCGAAGGGTTCCGGTAGCTCGGACAAGGCGACCGCCAAGGGTGGCGAGTCGGACAAGTCGGGGCAGAACGGCACCTCTTCGGATGCCTCCGACGACGCGAGCGCCAGTGCCGGACGGCACCGCGGCGGCAGCGCCGACGAGGACGCGGTGGACGACGCGGCCGGCGACCGTACCGACAGCGCCGCCGGGCGGCACGCCTCGCGCGGCTCGAGCGCCTCGCGCGACACCGCGGACGACGCGTACGTCGTGCGCACCGGGGACAACCTCTGGAGCATCGCCGACGCCCTTGACCTCGAGGGCGGATGGGCCGATCTGTACGTCGTGAACGAGGACACGGTCGGCGCCGATCCCGACCTCATCGTTCCCGGTCAGAGCCTGTCTGTTACTACCGAAACGGTCGAAAAGTAGCGGGAGTTCACGTCACGGTTCGCTGTGGAATGTCCGGTTTGGCGCGAGTGAGAGATGGGTCTCAGAAGCCCTGATCGTCTTTGAAAATCCGCCGATCGACTGCTTACGGTCGTGACCGCTCGCCACAGCGGGCCCCGACGGTCACAACGCCGAATCCTGCCAGCGGCCGTACGGGAACAGTCGTCGCGTCATGCGCCGTAGGCAGGAGCGGGGGACCCAAGGTAAGCGCCGCGTCCGGGAGTTGAGAGACACCCGGAACGGCTTGGGGTTAAGTCGCGTGTCGGACGTCCCGGAGACGGGGCCGAAGACACGCGGCCGGGCAACTCAACCGGCCCGAACCCGACAGCTCACCTCGCAGGCGTCGGTGAGGGGATCACTCCATGCTGTTTTCCAGCAAGGGCAAGCACCGCCGTCCGAACAAGGCCACCCGCGTCGCCACGCTCGCCGGTGTCACCGGTGTCGCCATCGCCGCTCCGCTGATGGCGGCCGGCAACGCCTCCGCCGCCACCGCCTCCGAGTGGGACGCCGTCGCCCAGTGCGAGTCCGGCGGCAACTGGTCGATCAACACCGGCAACGGCTACTACGGCGGCCTGCAGTTCTCGTCCTCCACCTGGGCCGCGTACGGCGGCACCGCCTACGCCTCCACCGCCGACCAGGCGTCGAAGTCGCAGCAGATCACCATCGGCGAGAAGGTCCTCGCCGCGCAGGGCAAGGGCGCCTGGCCGACCTGCGGCACCGGACTGTCGAGCGCCGCGTACAGCGGTGGCACCTCGACCCCGTCGACCCCCTCCGGTTCCTCCTCGTCGAGCGCCTCGCAGGGCACCACCACCCGTACGACGGAGCAGCCCGCCTCCCGTTCCTCGGAGCGTCCGGCCGCCCAGAAGACCGTCACCACCCCGACCGGCAAGAAGGTCAAGAAGGGTGACGGCGAGTACAAGGTCGTCAAGGGTGACACCCTCAGCTCGATCGCCGAGAAGAAGCACGTCAGGGGTGGCTGGCAGAAGCTGTTCAAGCTGAACAAGGACATCGTCGCCGACGCCGACTTCATCTACCCGGGCCAGCAGCTGCACCTCGGCTGAGCGTGGCCGCGTACCGGCCCGACGTGGTCGCCCTCGGCGGACGGCGACCGCATCCCGGCCGCGCGCAGCCTCACCCGCGCTGAATGACAGCTCCCCTCACAGGCCGGGCCTCCATGTGGAAGGCCCGGTGAGGGTCCCCGTCCCCACGGGCTCCCCGCTCCGGTGCTTGTTCCCCCGCATGCACCGGAGCGGGGTTTTTCATTTCTTTTTTTGTTCCGTTCAGGAACAATATGTACCCTCAGTTCTGCCCAAAGGGTGGTCGATCGGCTGGCCGATCCCCCCGGGCCGGTTAGGCTCATCCCGCAGGGCTGGCAAGTCCTGCGTACCCGCGTCACATCCCAGAAGGAGATGCTCGTGCCGTCCATCGACGTCGTCGTAGCCCGGGAAATCCTGGACTCCCGAGGCAACCCCACGGTCGAGGTCGAGGTCGGCCTCGACGACGGCAGCACGGGTCGTGCCGCCGTTCCGTCCGGCGCTTCCACCGGCGCCTTCGAAGCCATCGAGCTCCGCGACGGTGACCCGAACCGCTACCAGGGCAAGGGTGTCGAGAAGGCCGTCCTCGCCGTCATCGAGCAGATCGGCCCGGAGCTCGTCGGCTACGACGCCACCGAGCAGCGCCTGATCGACCAGGCGATGTTCGACCTGGACGCCACCGACAACAAGGGCTCGCTCGGCGCCAACGCCATCCTCGGCGTCTCGCTCGCCGTCGCGCACGCCGCTTCCGAGGCGTCCGACCTGCCGCTCTTCCGCTACCTGGGCGGCCCGAACGCGCACCTGCTGCCCGTTCCGATGATGAACATCCTGAACGGCGGCTCGCACGCCGACTCGAACGTGGACATCCAGGAGTTCATGATCGCCCCGATCGGCGCGGAGTCCTTCTCCGAGGCCCTGCGCTGGGGCACCGAGGTCTACCACACCCTCAAGTCCGTCCTGAAGTCCAAGGGCCTGTCCACCGGCCTCGGCGACGAGGGCGGCTTCGCCCCGAACCTGGACTCCAACCGCGCCGCGCTCGACCTCATCCTCGAGGCCATCAAGCAGGCCGGTTACGTCCCCGGCGAGCAGATCGGGCTCGCCCTCGACGTCGCCGCGTCCGAGTTCTACAAGGACGGCAAGTACGAGTTCGAGGGCAAGTCCCGCTCGGCCGCCGAGATGACCGAGTACTACGAGGAGCTCGTGGCGGCGTACCCGCTCGTCTCCATCGAGGACCCGCTCTTCGAGGACGACTGGGCCGGCTGGAAGGTCCTCACCGACAAGCTCGGTGACAAGGTCCAGATCGTCGGCGACGACCTCTTCGTCACCAACCCGGAGCGTCTGGCCCGCGGCATCGAGGAAGGCGCCGCCAACGCGCTGCTCGTCAAGGTCAACCAGATCGGTTCGCTGACCGAGACCCTGGACGCCGTCGAGATGGCCCAGCGCAGCGGCTTCAAGTGCATGATGTCCCACCGCTCCGGCGAGACCGAGGACGTCACCATCGCCGACCTGGCCGTCGCCACCAACTGCGGCCAGATCAAGACCGGCGCCCCGGCCCGCTCCGAGCGCGTCGCCAAGTACAACCAGCTGCTGCGCATCGAGGAGATCCTCGACGACGCCGCGGTGTACGCCGGTCGCTCGGCGTTCCCCCGCTTCAAGGACTGAGCCCTCAAGGCTCAGGAAGCGTCGTCCGTACGTCCCCGTACTCGGTCCCGTACCGTGTGCGGGGACGTACGCACGTGACGGGCCCGCACCGACGGGCCAGTACTGGGGAGGCGGGACTCATGGCCGTGAAGGACCGGGACCGGTTCTCCACCTCGACCAGGCTGAAGCTGCTCGGCGAGCAGACGGCGGCCCGTGTCTACCGCTCCCAGACCAAACGGCAAGCCCGCCGCTCCCGGCTGACCGGCCGGGCCGCGCTGCTGGCCCTGGTCCTGTGCTCCCTGATCGTCGCCCTCGCGTACCCGATGCGGCAGTACGTCTCCCAGCGCGCCGAGGTCGCCGACCTGGAGCGGCAGCGGGAGCAGGCCCGGCAGCGGGTCGAGCAGCTGCGCGACCTCAAGGCGCGCTGGCAGGACGACGCGTACGCCGAGCAGCAGATCCGGCAGCGGCTGCACTACGTGATGCCCGGTGAGACCGGCTACGTCGTGATCGACCCGGACGCGGCGAAGCAGGCCCGCGCCGACAAGGGCACCACCGACCGCCCCTGGTACACCAATGTCTGGGACGGCGTGGACAAGTCCGACGCCGCCGACCAGTGACGACCCATGAACTGACCAGAAAGACACGTGACTCACGGCATGGAAACGCCACCGCCCACCACCCCGCGCACCGAGCCCACCGACGCCGACGTCGAGGCCTTCAAGCAGCAGCTCGGCCGGCCGCCGCGCGGGCTGCGCGCGATCGTGCACCGCTGCCCCTGCGGTCAGCCGGACGTGGTGGAGACGGCCCCCCGCCTCCCCGACGGGACGCCGTTCCCGACCACGTACTACCTGACGTGCCCGCGGGCCGCGTCGGCGATCGGGACGCTGGAGGCCAACGGGGTCATGAAGGAGATGACCGACCGGCTGGCCACCGACCCCGAACTGGCCGCGGCCTACCGCGCCGCCCACGAGGACTACATCGCGCGCCGTGACGCCATCGAGGTCCTGGCGGGCTTCCCGAGCGCGGGCGGCATGCCGGACCGGGTGAAGTGCCTGCACGTCCTGGTCGCCCACTCGCTGGCCGCGGGGCCGGGCGTGAACCCGCTCGGCGACGAGGCGATCGCGATGCTGCCGGAATGGTGGCGCAAGGGGGCGTGCGTGACACTCCCGGCGGAAGGCGGCTCGAAGAGCGAGGCGCAGGACGCCGGGGACGCCGCGCAGGACGTCGTGCGGGGTGAGGGGCAGTGACCCGGGTCGCCGCCGTCGACTGCGGTACGAACTCGATCCGGCTCCTCGTCGCGGACGCGGACCCGCGGACCGGGGAACTCGTCGAGCTGGACCGCAGGATGATCATCGTGCGGCTCGGCCAGGGCGTCGACCGGACGGGGCGGCTGGCGCCGGAGGCGCTGGAGCGGACGTTCGCCGCGTGCCGTGAGTACGCGGCGGTCGTCAAGGAGCACGGCGCCGAGCGGCTGCGGTTCGTGGCCACCTCCGCCTCCCGGGACGCGGAGAACCGGGACGAGTTCGTGCGCGGGGTGCTGGACATCCTCGGCGTCGAGCCGGAGGTCATCACCGGTGACCAGGAGGCGGAGTTCTCCTTCACCGGGGCGACCAAGGAGCTGACCGGTCGGGACGACCTGGCCAGGCCCTACCTGGTGGTGGACATCGGCGGCGGTTCGACCGAGTTCGTCGTCGGGGCCGACCGGGTGGACGCGGCACGCTCCGTGGACATCGGCTGCGTACGGATGACGGAACGGCACCTCGTGCACGACGGTGCCGTGACCGACCCGCCCACCGCGGAGCAGATCGCGGCCATGCGCGCCGACATCGAGGCGGCCCTCGACCTCGCCGGGGAGACGGTCCCGCTGCGCGAGGCGCGGACGCTGGTGGGGCTGGCCGGCTCGGTCACCACGATCGCGGCGATCGCGCTGGAGCTCGACGCGTACGACTCCGCGAGGATCCACCACTCCCGGGTCTCGGTCGACCGGGTCCGCGAGATCACCGAATGGCTGCTGCGCTCCACCCACGCCGAGCGCGCGGCGGTCCCCTCCCTGCATCCGGGGCGCGTCGACGTGATCGCCGCGGGTGCGCTCGTACTGCTCTCGATCATGGAGCGGACCGGAGCCCGGGAGGTCGTCGTGAGCGAGCACGACATCCTCGACGGCATCGCGTGGTCGGTGGCCTAGCTCTCGTTCGCTACCGATCAGTAGCCTCGGCTGAGCAGGTCGGATAACGTATGAGCGCGCCCGAGGGGGTCGCGGAACCCCCTCGATCGGGCCTCGCGAGGAACTTCGTGAAGTTCTTCACAAGGAAAAGGGCCCTGCTGGGCGAGGAAGGGGCCACTTGGGCCCTTCCATGGGGCCCTGGCGGTCCGGGAGCATGCTCGACGGAGCGTTGCGGCCGTGTTTCCGGGCGGTGGATCAAGGGTGTGGTCCACTGGGCCGAACGGGTTGGACCGCAGCTCACGCGGTGTTGACAACGGTACGAACCGTACGGTGGTTCCCCCCGGTCATCATGACCTCGATCACGTGGGCGGCGGAGTGTAGCAGAGCCCCTGCCCGAGCTTGTGAAGGGGCGCACGAGCGACCCCCCCTGAGCGGGTGGATACTCGATGGCATGAGCACCACGGAGCGTCCCAGGATCCTCGTAGTAGGCGGTGGGTACGTAGGCCTGTACGCAGCTCGGCGCATCCTCAAGCAGATGCGCTACGGAGAGGCGACCGTCACGGTCGTCGACCCCCGGTCGTACATGACCTACCAGCCCTTCCTCCCCGAAGCCGCCGCAGGCAGCATCTCCCCGCGGCATGTCGTCGTCCCGCTGCGACGCGTACTTCCCAAGGCGGAGGTCCTCACGGGCCGGGTCACCACGATCGACCAGGACCGCAAGGTCGCCACGATCGCCCCCCTCGTGGGCGAGGCGTACGAGCTGCCTTTCGACTATCTCGTCATCGCGATGGGCGCGGTCTCCCGCACCTTCCCGATCCCCGGCCTCGCCGAGCAGGGCATCGGCATGAAGGGCATCGAGGAGGCCATCGGCCTGCGCAACCACGTCCTCGAGCAGCTCGACAAGGCCGACTCCACCACGGACGAGGATGTCCGCCGCAAGGCGCTGACCTTCGTCTTCGTGGGTGGCGGCTTCGCCGGCGCCGAGACCATCGGCGAGGTCGAGGACATGGCCCGGGACGCGGCCAAGTACTACAGCAGCGTGTCCCGTGAGGACATGCGCTTCATCCTCGTCGACGCCGCGGACAAGATCCTTCCCGAGGTCGGCCCCAAGCTCGGCCAGTACGGCAAGGAGCACCTGGAGAGCCGCGGTGTGGAGATCTACCTCTCCACCTCCATGGACTCCTGCGTCGACGGTCACGTGGTGCTGAAGAACGGCCTCGAGGTCGACTCCAACACGATCGTCTGGACGGCCGGCGTCAAGCCGAACCCCGTCCTCGCCCGCTTCGGTCTGCCGCTCGGCCCGCGTGGTCACGTGGACACCCAGACCACCCTCCAGGTGCAGGGCACGGACTACATCTGGGCCGCGGGCGACAACGCCCAGGTGCCGGACGTCGCCGCCCGCAAGGCCGGTGTCGAGAACGCCTGGTGCCCGCCGAACGCCCAGCACGCGCTGCGTCAGGCCAAGACCCTCGGCGACAACGTGATCTCCGGTATGCGGGGCTTCCCGCAGAAGGAGTACGCGCACGCCAACAAGGGTGCGGTGGCCGGTCTCGGCCTCCACAAGGGCGTCGCGATGATCGTCATGGGCAAGATGAAGATCAAGCTCAAGGGCCGTCTCGCCTGGTACATGCACCGTGGCTACCACGGTCTGGCCATGCCGACCTGGAACCGCAAGATCCGCGTCTTCGCGGACTGGACGCTCGCGATGTTCCTCAAGCGCGAGGTCGTCTCCCTGGGCGCCATGGAGTCTCCTCGCGAGGAGTTCTACGAGGCCGCCAAGCCGGCTCCGGCAGCGGCCGCCCCGGCGCCCGCCGTCAAGACCGAGGAGAAGGCCAAGGCCTCCTGACCTCCGGTCACCGAACGCCCCGAAGGGGCCGCCCGCCATCCGTGGTGCGGGCGGCCCCTTCGGCGTTTCCGGCACGAAAAACATGGTGTGTACACGCATTTTGCGAATTCATGACGCGGAGAGGGGACTGCGCGCAGGGCGGGTAGGTGTTTACGTGGTGTCGGAGCGTTCGGGAGTGTCGTCTCGGAGGTGTACGCCATGCAGGAAGCCGCGCCGCGGCTGAACAGCCTTGTCGAACAGTTGCTGGGAGCCCCGCTCCCCCTGCGCATCCGCGCCTGGGACGGTTCGGAAGCGGGCCCGCCCGGGGCTCCGGCGCTCGTCGTCCGCAACCGGCGGGCCCTGCGCCGTCTCCTGTGGAAACCGGGCGAGCTGGGTCTCGCGCGCGCCTGGGTCTCCGGCGACCTGGGCGTCGAGGGCGACCTGTTCACCGCCCTGGACCTGATCTCCGGGCTCGTGTGGGATCGCGGCGAGGACGCCCGGGGGCTCGGGGAGGCACTGCGCGACCCCGAGGTGCGCGCCGCCGTGCGCGGGCTGGTGAGGATGGCCGGGCCGCCGCTGCCGCCGGCCCCGCCCGTCGAGGAGGTGCGCAGACGCCGCCACCTGCACACCAAGCGCAGCGACCGGCGGGCCATCAGCCACCACTACGACGTCGGCAACGACTTCTACAAGATCGTCCTTGGCCCGTCCATGGTCTACTCGTGCGCCTACTGGGACGAGGGCGGCACCCTGGAGGAAGCCCAGCGCGACAAGCTCGAACTCATCGCCGGGAAACTGGCCCTGAAGCCTGGTCAGCGGCTCCTCGACGTCGGCTGCGGCTGGGGTTCGATGGCCGTCCACGCCGCCCGCGACCACGGCGCGACGGTGGTCGGGGTGACACTGTCGCAGGAACAGGCCGCGTACGCCCGTAAACGGGTCGCCGACGAGGGCCTGACCGACAGGGTGGAGATCCGGGTCCAGGACTACCGGGACGTCACCGACGGGCCCTACGACGCGATCTCCTCCATCGGGATGGCCGAACACGTCGGCGCCGAGCGCTACCTGGAGTACGCCGAGGTGCTGAACCGCCTGCTCAGACCCGGCGGGCGGCTGCTGAACCACCAGATCGCGCGACGGCCTCAGCGCGACGAATCGACCTACTCCGTCGACGAGTTCATCGACGCCTACGTCTTCCCCGACGGCGAACTCGCGCCCGTCGGGACGACCGTGACGCAGCTGGAACGGGCCGGGTTCGAGGTGCGCGACGTCGAGTCCATCCGCGAGCACTACGCGCTCACCCTGCGCAGCTGGGTGGCCAACCTGGAGACCGGGTGGTCCCGTGCCGTCCGGCTCACCAGCTCCGGCCGGGCCCGTGTCTGGCGCCTGTACATGGCGGCCAGCGCGGTCGCCTTCGAACGCAACGACATCGGCGTCAACCAGGTCCTGGCGGTGAAGACCCCGGACGGAACCGGCGCGTCCGGGATGCCGCTGCGGGCGCGAACCTGGAACTGACGCGGAACGGCCGGAGAAAGGCGAGGGGCCCCGTTCCGTCCGGAACAGGACCCCTTCTCCGCGTGTCCCGGGCTGCGGGACCGGCCCGCTGCCCGGTCCCGCTACTCCGACTTGATCGCCGTCAGCATGTTCAGGCGGGCCGCCCGGCGGGCCGGCCACAGCGCCGCGAGGACGCCGACCCCTGCCGCGAGGAGCAGGAAGACCGCCATCCGGCCCCAGGGGAGGACCAGTTCGTACGTCGACATCCTGCTGCCCAGCAGCTCGCCGGCCGCCCAGCCGAAGAAGACGCCGAGACCGATGCCGAGGACCCCGCCGAAGAGCGAGATGACCAGGGACTCCAGACGGACCATCCGCTTGATGCCCTTGCGGTCCAGGCCGATCGCGCGGAGCATCCCGATCTCCTGCGAGCGCTCGAAGACCGACATCGCGAGGGTGTTGATGACACCGAGGACGGCGACGATCACCGCCATCGCCAGCAGCCCGTAGAGCATGTTCAGCATCAGCGTGAACATCTGCGCGATGCTGTCGGAGAGGTCCTGCTTGTCCTGGACCTTGATCGCGGGGTTGTCGCCGAGGGCCTTCTCCAGCCTGTCCTTGGCCGCGGCCGAGGCACCGCCCGCCGTCTTCACCATGACCTGCATGTCGGCGGCCTCACTCTGGTGCGGGGTGAGCGTGGCGTTGTCCAGGATGATGCCCTGGATCATCTCGTTGCCCTCGTACACCCCGGCGACGGTCAGGCTCCCCTTCTTGCCGTCCTCGTAGGAGACCTGGAAGTCCGAACCGGCCTTCCACCCGTGGGACTCGGCGGTGTCCGCGTCCACCACGACCCTAGCGCCGCCGACCTCGAAGGAGCCGTCCGTGACGGCGAGATCGGTGAGCTTGCCGATGGCCGCGCCGTTGACGCCGGTCAGGAACTCGGTCCGACGGTCGATGCGGGAAGGCGCGTTGCGCAGCGAACTGGCGTCGGTGACCCCGTCGACCGCGGCGAGCTTCTTCTCGACGTCAGGGGAGAGCGAGTTGCCGTTAGCCATCGAGACGACGTAGTCCGCCTTGATCGCCGAACTGGCCATCTCGTCGATCGACTTCTGCAGGCTGCCCGCCATCACGGTCATGCCGGTGATCAGGGTGAGGCCGATCATCAGCGCCGAGGCGGTGGCGGCCGTACGGCGCGGATTGCGCACCGAGTTCTGCCGGGCCAGCTTGCCGGAGATCCCGAAGACACGCAGGACGGGAGCCGCCGCGGCGATCAGCGGGCGGGACAGCAGCGGGGTGAGGACGAAGACGCCGATGATGAGCAGCACCGCGCCGAGGCCCATAGGGGCCTGGCCGTCCGAACCGTCCATCGTCGTCGCGTAGAGGACCACGGCGACACCGGCGGCCGCGAACAGGGCGCCGAGCGTGTTCCGCAGGACCAGGGACTTCGTCGTGGCCTTCGCGTGGACGCTGCTCATCGCGGCGACCGGCGGGATCTTCGCGGCGCGGCGGCCCGGCAGCCAGGCGGCCAGCATCGTGATGAGGACGCCGACGAGCAGCGCCGTGGCGATCGTGCCGGGCGAGACGACCAGCGGCCCTTCCGGCACCGTGGCGCCGAGCGTGCCCATCAGGGAGCGCATTCCGGCGCCGATGCCGATGCCCGCCGCGAGCCCGCCGACGGCGGCGACCGCGCCGACCACGAACGCCTCGATCAGCACCGACCGGGTGACCTGGCGGCGCGAGGCGCCGACGGCGCGCAGCAGCGCCAGCTCCTTGGTGCGCTGGGCGACCAGCATGGTGAAGGTGTTGGCGATGATGAACGTGCCCACGAACAGCGCGATCCCGGCGAAGACCAGCAGACCCGTCTTCATGCCGCTCATCGCCGAGGAGATCTGCTCGGCCTGGTCGTCGGCGAGCTGCCGGCCGGTGGTGGTGGAGGCGACGTCCTTCGGCACGACGTCGTCGAGGGCGTTGCGCAGCGCGGTCTGGCTGGTGCCCGGTGCGGCCTTCACGTCGATCTCGTCGTAGGAGCCGACCGAGTGGAACAGCCGCTGCGCGGTCGCCGTGTCGAACAGGGTGAGGCTGCCGCCCGCGGCCACATTGCCGTCGTCGGTGGTGAAGATGCCGGTCACGACGGGCTTCAGGACGGGGCCGTCGACCGACAGGCGCACGGTGTCGCCGACCTTGTAGCCGGCCCGCTTCGCGGTCTCGGCGTCGATCGCGACCTCGCCCGTGCCGTGGGGCGCGTGCCCGGTCGTCAGCGGGTAGCGGGGGTCCTTCCCGCCGTCCTTCCCGCTCCAGTAGTTGCCGCCCTGCGACTGGAAGCCGCCGCCGATGAGCTTGCCGTCCTTGTCGGCGATGGCGGTGAAGCCGTTGACGACGCCGACCGCGGAGGCGGCTCCCGGCGCCGCGGCCGCCTTGTCGAGCAGCGGCGGCGTCAGCTTCCGCGTCTTGCCGAGGGTGTCGCCCGCGTCCGCCGCGCTCTCCGGCCGGATGGCGACGTCGACCTGGCCGAAGCCCTTGGCGGAGCTCTTCTGGTAGGCGTCCGAGATGGTGTTGGTGAAGACCAGGGTCCCTGACACGAACGCCACGCCGAGCAGCACGGCGAGCACGGTCATCAGGAGCCTGGCCTTGTGCGCGAATACGTTGCGCAAGGCGGTACGGAACATGGGTCTTCTCAGTCCAGGAGTCGCAGGAGGGCGCGGGAAGCCACGGGCGGGCGCGCAGAGGGCGCGGACGGCCACGGGCGGGCACGGTGAGCGTGCGGAAGGGTGCGGAGGGGGCGGGAAGACGCCCGGGGGGAGCCGGGGCGCGGGGTGCCGGGGCGAGCCGTCCGGCGGGGCGTCAGCTGGTGCGGCCCTTACCGTCAAATTGCTTCATGCGGTCCAGGACGGAGTCGGCGGTCGGCTCGTACACCTCGTCGACGATCCGTCCGTCGGCGAGGAAGACGACCCGGTCCGCGTAGGCGGCGGCCACCGGGTCGTGGGTCACCATCACCACGGTCTGGCCCAGCTCCCGTACGGAGTTGCGCAGGAAGCCGAGGACCTCCGCGCCCGAGCGCGAGTCGAGGTTCCCGGTCGGTTCGTCGCCGAAGATGATGTCGGGGCGGGAGGCGAGGGCGCGGGCGACGGCGACGCGCTGCTGCTGGCCGCCGGAGAGCTGGGAGGGCCGGTGGCCCAGACGGTCGGCGAGGCCGATCATCTTGATGACCGTGTCCAGCCACTCCTTGTCGGGCTTGCGGCCCGCGATGTCCATCGGGAGCGTGATGTTCTCCAGGGCCGTCAGGGTCGGCAGCAGGTTGAACGCCTGGAAGATGAAACCGATCTTGTCCCGGCGCAGCTTGGTGAGCTGCTTGTCCTTCAGGGAGCCGAGTTCGGTGTCGCCGATGCGCACCGAGCCGGAGGAGAAGGTGTCCAGTCCCGCCACGCAGTGCATCAGCGTGGACTTGCCGGACCCGGACGGGCCCATGATCGCGGTGAACTCGGCCTGCCGGAAGCCGACGCTGACCCGGTCGAGGGCGACCACCTGGGTCTCGCCCTGCCCGTAGACCTTCGACAGTTCCGTGGCGCGGGCTGCGACCGCGGTGCTTGTGCCGGCGAGGGGAGTGGTGGTCACGGAAGGGTGCTCCTGTCGGTACGACGACGTCGATGACGTTGATGGGGTCGTGTTCCATCGTCCGTGCCGATCCGTGGAATGTAGTCAGCCGCTGTTCCGGTTCCGGGGGCAGACTGCGGTCGGACCGCGAGCCGTGGAGTCATACCTGGGGATGACGGACCTCCCCTGAGGGCTCTCCGGGTAGCGGGCGTCGTCCGCGGCTCGTCCCGACCTTGTTCGGACGGTGAAATTCCGTCAATCCACGTACACGGGCCCAGCGCGTCCGAAAGGCTGTTGGCAAGTGCTGATGGCCCGTACCGGGTGCTGATGCACCCTCAGACGTCAATAAAATAAGACAACATCGGTCCGCCTGCCCGCTGTTCGGGGGATGCACCCCGATAGGCTCGGAACCTCGATGCGGAGCCCATGGCCTGCCCGGATGGTGGAATGCAGACACGGCGAGCTTAAACCTCGCTGCCCCTCGCGGGCGTACCGGTTCAAGTCCGGTTCCGGGCACTTCCGATCTTCACCGACGCGCACCACCCGGTCGTCACGGGTGGGCACGACATGCGTCCCGCCCTTCGCGGCCGCACGCTGATCCCAGGAACGACGGCGCTCCGTCCGTCCCTCCTGGGGGCCCACCCGGTGGGCACCCCGACCGTTGACAGTGACTCCGTGGCGACGGAGACTCGCGGGGGTGATCAGGTGAAAGAAAGTTCACCAGGCGAACGGCGGGAGGAGGGCAGTGGTGATGCGTACCACCGTGGGGATCATCGGGGCCGGGCCGGCCGGGTTGCTGCTGGCCCGGCTGCTGCACCGCGCCGGGATCGAGTCCGTGGTCCTGGAGAGCCGGGACCGCGCGTACGTGGAGCAGCGGCAGCGGGCCGGGATCCTGGAGCAGGGGACCGTGGACGTGCTGCGGGCCGCCGGAGCCGGGGAGCGGATGGACCGGGAGGGGCTGCGGCACGACGGGATCGAGCTGCGGTACCGGGGAGAACGGCACCGGATCGACTTCCCGGCGCTCACCGGCGGGCGCTCCGTGATGGTGTACGCGCAGACGGAGGTGTGCAAGGACCTCATCGCGTTGCAGCTCGAGGAGGGCGGGCCGCTGCTCTTCGGGGCCGAGGCGCTGGCCGTCGAGGGGGCCGAGGGCGACCGGGCCCGCGTGCGGTTCACGTACGAGGGGCGCGAGGACGCCCTGGAGTGCGACTACGTCGTCGGGTGCGACGGCTTCCGGGGCGTCGCCCGCAAGGCCGTGCCCGCCGAGCTCTCCCGCACCTTCGAGCGGTCGTACCCCTTCGGTTGGCTCGGCATCCTCGCCGATGTCCCGCCCTCGCACGACGAACTCGTCTACGCCCGCCACGACCGCGGCTTCGCCCTGCTCAGCATGCGGTCGCCCGCCGTCTCCCGCCTCTACCTCCAAGTGCCCGAGGGCACGCATGCCCGGGCGTGGAGCGACGAGGAGATCTGGGACGAGCTGGAGCGGCGACTGGAGACGGCGGACGACTGGCGGCTGGTGCGGGGCGCCATCACCGCCAAGTCAGTCACGCCCATGAGGAGCCACGTCCACGAGCCGATGCGGCACGGCCGGCTCTTCCTCGCCGGGGACGCCGCCCACATCGTGCCGCCGACCGGAGCCAAGGGCCTCAACCTCGCCGTCGGCGACGTCGTCACCTTCGCCGGCGCCCTGGTCCACCTCAGGGACACCGGATCGGCCGAGCGGCTCGACGCCTATTCCGAGACCTGTCTGCGCCGGGTCTGGCAGGCCGAGCGGTTCTCGTACGACATGACGACCCTGCTGCACCGCGACCCCGCAGCGACCCCCTTCGAGGACCGGATCCGAGCGGCCCGCCTGGAGCGGATCACGAGCTCCCGCGCGGCCGCGAGGGACCTCGCGGAGGGGTACACGGGGTTTCCCCTCGGGGACCGGCAGTAGGACGACAGGAATAAGAAGGGATCAAGGCGGCTTGAGAGGGCACGAGAGCTCTCGGAAGCCGGTGTCACGGCTTCGTACCAGTGCGGGCGTACTTGGGGGCGCGCGCGTACGGTGGCACAACAAGGGAAAGATCCTCCCCAAGCACTAGGGTCAATCCTTTGCCTACCTATTACTCTTGAGCCAAGGCCCACTCAGGGTGGCCATGGAGGAGTGAAATGAGGAGCAGTAACCCGGTCTTCTCGCGACGGGGGTTCAGCCGCGACAACGGCTACGCGGGATTCAACGCGGCGCCGCAGGCCGGGGGACCCGCTGTCGGCACGCAGGGGAACCCGTACGCCCAGCAGGGCGGCAACCCCTACGCGCAGAACCCGTACGCACAGCAGGACCTTCAGCACGGCGCTCCGCCGCAGGCCCCGGTCACCACCGGCCGTATGACGATGGACGACGTCGTCATGCGCTCGGCCATGACGCTCGGCACCGTCGTCGTCGGCGCCGTCCTCGCCTGGGCGCTGCTGCCGGTCTCGTCCACGAGTTACGGCCTGGCCATCGGCTCCGCGCTGGTCGCCTTCGTCCTCGCGATGGTGCAGTCCTTCAAGCGCACCGCCACGCCCGCGCTGATCCTCGGTTACGCCGCCTTCGAAGGCGTCTTCCTCGGGGTCATCAGCGAGATGTACAACTCGCAGTGGTCCGGCGCGCCCTTCCAGGCCGTGCTCGGCACCATGGCGGTCACCGGCGCGACCCTGCTCGTCTACAAGGCGGGCTGGATCCGGGTGACCGCGCGGTACGCGCGCATCGGCCTGACCATCGCCATCGCCTTCATCGTCGTCATGGCGGTGAACCTGCTGCTGGTCGCCTTCGGTGTCGCACCGGACGGCGGACTGCGCAGCAACGGCCCGCTGGGCGCGATCGTCGGCATCCTGGCGATCCTGATCGGCGCGTTCTTCCTGACCCTGGACTTCAAGCAGATCCAGGACGGCATCGCCTACGGTGCGCCGAAGGAAGAGGCCTGGCTGGCCGCGTTCGGCCTGACCATGACCCTCGTCTGGATCTACGTCGAGATGCTGCGGCTGGTCGCCATCTTCAGCGGCGACGACTAGAGGCGCCGACGGCCGGCAGGCCGTCAGATGACCTGAAGGGCCCGCGAACCACCGGTTCGCGGGCCCTTCGTCGTCGGGTGCCGGTGTCTCGGTGGTGCGCGCTCACAGCAGTTTGCGCGCGGCCCTCCTCAGGTCGTACTCGTGAATGATCGCCTTGGCGTGGCCGTACGCGAGATCGTGCTCGGCGCGGAGCCAGCTGACCTTCTCCTCGAAGCGGAAGAGGGCGGGTCCTTCGTCGACGGTGCGAAGCCAGTCGGAGATCTCACGACCGGTGCAATGAGGGATGCGGGCGAGCAGGTTGCGATGGGTCTCCTCGGAGAAGACTTGGGACATCGGCGCCTCCGAACGCAAAGGGGATGTAAGCCGGTCCTTCACGCCACCGTGCCTGAGGGTTGGGTTGTTGGCAACAGTCCCGCAGCTGCGCGTAGTCTCGCGGCGTGCTGGATACGACGCCGTTGACCCGTGCCGTGGACCACTTCGCCGACCGGTTGCGGGCCGCACCGCAGAGCCGCCTGCAGCGAGGTGCCGCGGCTGAGGCACTAGGGCTGGCCAGGGAGTTCGCGCTGCGCACCCAGCGGGTCGAGGACCCGTCGGGGGAGCCCCGGGAGATGCCCGACGCCGGGATGTTCGCCGCCGCCGATCAAATCACGGTCGCCGCGCACGACTTGGCGCTCGTACTGAAGAACGAGGAGGAACTGGCGGAAGCGGTCACGCTCGTGGCGGAGGCGCAGAAACGCGCCGGGGTCTGATCCGTCGATCGACTCCGGCGCGGTCGCCCGGCCCCCCGGGTGTGTCGGCCCGCCGCTCCGAGCCGCCGCTTCGGGGCGCGGTCACGGCGAAGCCATGACGCCCTGGGTCACAGCGACGCTATGACACGGTCCGCCAGGATGTACACGCTCTCCTCGCCGAAGGCGAAGGTCAGGGCGTACGCGCCCGACACACCGGAGCCGCCGAGCAGGACCGGGGTCTCACCGGCGTCCAGAGCCGCGGCGAGCCGCTCGGCGGTCTCGCGGTGGCCCGGGGTCATGCACAGGGTCGTACCGTCGGCGAAGACGTAGACGTCGAGGGTGCCGAGCGGGCCGGGGCGGACGTCCGCCAGTTCCGTACGGGACTCGGCGAGCTCCTCCAGGCAGGCCACCGTGCGTTCGTGGTCGTTGACCACGGGTGACTGGACCGGGACGAAGTCCGGGTGCGAGGGGTGGCGGCGGCGGGCGGCGGCGAGTTCGGGGGAATCGCCGGCGGTGCCGGTCTGAAGGAACTCCTCGACGTCCGGCTCGGCCAGGGCCTCGGCCACCGGCTCCAGGTGCTCCAGGCCCACGAAGTCCGAGTGGCGCGGCAGGAAGAGTTCGCTGTCCGGGAGTCCGAGCAGCGACGGCGCGTCGGAGGCGTCACGCGCCTCCTGGGCGGCCCAGAAGGCCCGCGCCTCGGCGAGCTCCCGCTCCCGCTCCTCGGCGAGCGCCTCGGCCACGGCCGTGCGTATCTCGTTCGCGTCGGCGGCTCCGCGCGCCGCGGGCACGAGACCCCGCGCGTCACCGGCACGGCTCTCGGCGAGTTCGCTGTGCAGGGCCGCGACCTGGCGACGCAGACCCTGCAGGGTGCGCAGAACGGCGACGCCCACGGCCGCGGTGGCGGCGACGGCGAGCAGCAAAGCAATCGGCATGGCGCTCACTGACGTACTCCCGGTTCAAGTCGGCCCCCGACTTCCTACATCAGCTTGAAGGGAGAACCATCAAACTGTCAGTGCGTAACGTCACGAATAGGACAGGACTTTGGGCCTGGGGTTTAGCTGCTCAACCACTCTGACCTGCTGGAATCCCCTTTCGAAGGGACATAGGTCACATCTTGGAAGGGATTGGATCACAAATCGGCCCAGAAGCCCGGTGGTTACGGGCTTCTGGGCCGATTCGGTCACGGTGGGTTCAACTCCCGTCACGGGAGCGGGTCAACGGGTCACTGTTCTCAGCTGAGGCGCTCGATGACCATCGCCATGCCCTGGCCGCCGCCGACGCACATCGTCTCCAGACCGAACTGCTTGTCGTGGAACTGGAGGCTGTTGATCAGCGTGCCGGTGATGCGGGCGCCGGTCATGCCGAAGGGGTGGCCGACCGCGATGGCGCCGCCGTTCA
The DNA here is from genome assembly GCF_053599975.1 of Streptomyces sp. NPDC005141. Taxonomy (NCBI): domain Bacteria; kingdom Bacillati; phylum Actinomycetota; class Actinomycetes; order Kitasatosporales; family Streptomycetaceae; genus Streptomyces; species Streptomyces sp. NPDC005141. The sequence continues at coordinate 38,346 of NZ_JBSFYW010000055.1, forward strand.
CGTTCAGCTTGTCCAGCGGGATGTTCAGGTCGCGGTAGCTCGGGATCACCTGGGCGGCGAAGGCCTCGTTGATCTCGAACAGGTCGATGTCGTCCACGGTGAGGCCGGCGCGGCGCAGCGCCTGCCTGCTGGCCTCCACCGGGCCGAGGCCCATGATCTCGGGGGAGAGGCCGGTGACACCGGTCGAGACGATGCGGGCGAGCGGGGTCAGGCCGAGCTCGCGGGCCTTCGTGTCGGACATGATCACGAGGGCGGCGGCGCCGTCGTTCAGCGGGCAGCAGTTGGCCGCGGTGACCATGCCGTCGGGGCGGAAGACCGGCTTGAGGCCCTGGACGCCCTCCAGTGTCACGCCCGCGCGCGGGCCGTCGTCCTTGCTGACGACCGTGCCGTCCGGGGTCGTGATCGGGGTGATCTCGCGCTCCCAGAAGCCGTTCTTGACGGCTTCCTCGGCGAGGTTCTGCGAGCGCACGCCGAACTCGTCCATGTCCTGGCGGGTGACGCCCTTGAGGCGGGCCAGGTTCTCGGCGGTCTGACCCATCGCGATGTACGCGTCCGGGATCAGGCCGTCCTCACGCGGGTCGTGCCACGTCGAACCCTCGGACTGCGCGATCTCGAGCGTGCGGGCCTCGGCTTCGGCGAAGAGGGGGTTGTGGGTGTCGGGCATGCCGTCGGAGGTGCCCTTGATCGACCGCGACACCATCTCGACGCCCGCCGAGATGAAGACGTCGCCCTCGCCGGCCTTGATGGCGTGCAGGGCCATGCGGGAGGTCTGCAGGGAGGAGGAACAGTAACGGGTGATGGTGCAGCCCGGGAGGTGGTCCATTCCCATCTGCACGGCCACGATGCGGCCGAGGTTGTGACCCTGCTCGCCGCCGGGGAGGCCGCAGCCGAGCATCAGGTCTTCGATGTCCTTCGGGTCCAGCTCGGGGACCTTGGCGAGGGCGGCCTCGATGATCGTGGCGGTCAGGTCGTCGGGGCGCACGTCCTTCAGGGAGCCCTTGAAGGCGCGGCCGATCGGGGAGCGGGTGGCTGAGACGATCACGGCTTCGGGCATGACGGCTCCATTGGCGTACGGGAAGTGTGCAGGGCTGGTTGGGAAGTTACCCGTACGTACCGTCGAGGTCACCGGTCTTGGTGTGTGACACCGGACGCACTTTTCTAAGCGCTTGCTTTTTGCTGGCGGGGACGCCTTGAGGGGGTGGGGCCCTTGAGGTGGGGCGGGACTTGAGGTGGGGCGGGACGAGGGGTGGGCCCCCTCCCGAGGCCGCGCCCTCCCGGGGCTCCGCCCCGGACCCCGCTCCTCAAGCGCCGGAGGGGCTGAATCCTTGCCGGCCGGGACTGGATTCCGGCCCGGCTCGGCAGCGCCGGCCCCGGTGAGACGCCCAGGGGCGCGGGAATCGCGCGACCGTCCCCACGCACCCGCGCCCGGGAACGCGCCCCGGAGCCCCGCCCCTGGGGCCCGGAGCACGCCGCCCTATGACCCGGAGCCCCCTTCCCCCAGGGCCCGGAACCCGTTCCCCCCGGGGCCCGGAACCCGTTCCCCCCGGGGAGTCAGGGGGACGGGGACGGGGCCGGGTCTGTGGCGGGGAGGCGGCGGCGTCGGCGGCGTTTGAGGAGGGCCCAGGGTCCGCGGGGGCCCGTGGGCATGGCGGCCGCGACCTCGGTGCCGGGCTCGGAGGCGGCCTCGGCGGCAGCCCGGGCGACCGGCAGGAACCCCTCGTGGCGCGCGACGTCCGGACGCTCCTCCTCCGCCGGCCAGAGGCCGAGCGCCGCACAGACCGTGGGCAGCAGAGCCATGGCCACCGTGGCGTACCCCTCCGCCGAGGGGTGGTAGTGGTCGGGACCGAAGAGCTCGCGCGGGTTCGCCGCGAACTCCGGGCCCAGCAGGTCGCCCAGCGACACCGTACGGCCGCCCTGTTCGACCGTTCCGATCGTCTGGGCGGCCGCCAGCTGACGGGACGCGCGCCGCGCCAGCCAGCGCAGCGGCTGCTGGACCTGCTCGACCGTGCCCAGGTCGGGACAGGTGCCGACGACGACCTCCGCACCGGCCGTGCGCAGCCGGCGTACCGCCGCGGACAGGTGACGTACGGAGCGCGTCGGCGGCATCCGGTGCGTGACGTCGTTCGCCCCGATCATGATCACGCAGATGTCGGGCAGCCGGGCGGTGTCGCTGACGGCGAGCGCGACCTGGCGGTCCAGGTCGTCCGACTGCGCGCCGGGCAGCGCCACATTGCACAGCTCCACAGGCCGCTCGGCCACCGCCGCGAGCCCGGAGGCCAGCAGCGCGCCGGGCGTCTGGCGGGCCCGGCGCACTCCCTGGCCCGCGGCCGTGGAGTCGCCGAGCATCGTCAGGCGCAGCGGGGGTTCGTCAGGGGAGGCGCCGGCGTAGTCGTACCCGTAGAGACCCTCCGCGCGCGGGGCGTAGGGAGCGTGCCCGTTGCCCACATGCCTCTTCACGAACTGCACCTCGGCCAGCACCAGGCCGACGGCCGCCGCACCCACCAGCCCGACCCCGCCACCGCCGTACGCCGCTCCCGCAGCGATCCGCCGGGCCACCCTCGCCCTCGACAAGCTCGACATCCGTCGCCGCCACCTCCGTGTAGCCGTACAACCACTGCTTGCCCCGAAGGGCGGGTCGGCCAATCTCAACGGCGCGTGAACGGCTGCGCAGGGCCGTAGGCTGACGGGACCATTCCTGTTGAAAACGCAGCTCCGGAGACAACGGTGCAATTCCACGACTCGATGATCAGTCTCGTCGGCAACACCCCGCTGGTGAGGCTCAACAACGTGACCGCGGGCATCCAGGCGACCGTCCTGGCGAAGGTCGAATACTTCAACCCCGGCGGATCCGTGAAGGACCGTATCGCCCTGCGCATGATCGAGGCCGCGGAGGAGAGCGGCGCCCTCAAGCCCGGCGGCACGATCGTCGAGCCGACCAGTGGGAACACCGGTGTGGGGCTCGCCATCGTGGCGCAGCAGAAGGGGTACAAGTGCATCTTCGTGTGCCCCGACAAGGTCTCCACCGACAAGATCAACGTGCTGCGCGCGTACGGGGCCGAGGTCGTGGTCTGCCCCACCGCCGTCGACCCCGAGCACCCGGACTCGTACTACAACGTCTCCGACCGGCTGGTGCGGGAGACCCCGGGGGCCTGGAAGCCCGACCAGTACTCCAACCCGAACAACCCCCTCTCGCACTATCACTCGACCGGCCCCGAGCTGTGGGAGCAGACGGAGGGGAAGATCACCCACTTCGTCACGGGGGTGGGGACCGGCGGCACGATCTCCGGCACCGGCCGGTATCTGAAGGACGCCAGTGACGGCAAGGTGCAGGTCGTCGGCGCCGACCCCGAGGGGTCCGTGTACTCCGGCGGTTCCGGCCGGCCCTACCTCGTCGAGGGCGTCGGCGAGGACTTCTGGCCCACCGCGTACGACCGCACGGTCGCGGACGAGATCGTCGCCGTGTCCGACAAGGACTCCTTCCAGATGACGCGCCGGCTGGCCAAGGAGGAGGGGCTGCTCGTCGGCGGCTCCTGCGGCATGGCCGTGGTCGCCGCGCTGCGCGTCGCCGAGCGTCTCGGCCCCGACGACGTCGTCGTCGTGCTGCTCCCCGACAGCGGGCGCGGCTACCTCAGCAAGATCTTCAACGACGAGTGGATGGCCGACTACGGCTTCCTGGAGGACACCGGCCCGAGCGCCCGGGTCGCCGACGTGCTGAACGACAAGGCGGGCGGCTCCATCCCCTCGCTCGTCCACATGCACCCGGAGGAGACCGTCGGCGAGGCCATCGAGGTGCTGCGCGAGTACGGCGTCTCGCAGATGCCGATCGTCAAGCCGGGCGCCGGTCACCCGGACGTGATGGCCGCCGAGGTCATCGGGTCGGTCGTGGAGCGCGAGCTCCTCGACGCGCTGTTCACCAAGCGGGCTTCTCTGGAGGACCCGCTGGAGAAGCACATGTCGTCGCCGCTGCCGCAGGTCGGTTCCGGTGAGCCGGTCGGCGACCTGATGTCCGTGCTCGGTGGCGCCGACGCCGCGATCGTGCTCGTCGAGGGCAAGCCCACCGGTGTCGTCAGCCGGCAGGACCTGCTGTCCTTCCTGGCCAAGGGCGGCACCAGGGCGTAGCCGGGTTGCGCGGGTGCCGCCCTGACGGCGTCCGACGGGGCCCGGGGGCGCACGGGTGAGGGCCGGGGGTGGCGCCGGGCGCACAACGTCCGGCCGTCCGCGCTCGCGGCAGGATATTTGTTCGAAGTGTCGGATCCGTGGTGGATCTTCCAGCTCCGGCCGGGGTGAACTTCGCGGAAGTGGTACGAGCGCGTCACGTCCGCGCAGCACCCGCTTAACACGGGTCCGGCAGATTAGTGGGTGTCGGCAGGGCGGGAGCGGCTCCCCGCCCGGGCCGACGCCAGAACGGCGCCAAGGACCTCCGGAGCGGCTCCCGGACCTCCATGGACGCCTAGGACGCGTAAGCCCGGTCCTGACCCGGCCCGCGTCCCTCGCGGGGACCGCCGTCGTCCCGCCCCCCGGTAACGGGGGTGCGGCGGTCCCCGCGCAACACGTCGAAGGGCCCGGCACTTGTCTCAAGTGCCGGGCCCTTTCGTACGTCCAGCGCCGTCGTCCCGCGCGGCACAGTTTCCCCCGTGGTGATGGCGCTTCGCGGCGCCCGTTCCCCGCGAGGTCCCGTTCCGGCAGCCCTAGTCCTCCCAGTCCGACTCCGGCCGGGTCGTGCGGCGGCGGAAGAAGTTCGGGGAGAGGCGCGCCGCCTGGACCACGTTCACCCCGACGATGCCGCCCCAGGCGACGAGCAGTCCGGGCAGGTGCGCGACCCCGCCGCCGATCGCGGACAGCGGGATCGCGAGGACGAGCGAGACGATCCCGAAGCCGAAGCGCTCGCCCCAGGAGTCGGACGACTGGGGTGAGCGCGCGCCGCGCGCCACCACCATCTGCTGTTCGGCGAGCTGGCGCCGCACCCGGCGGTCGACCGCGCCGTCGAGGCGTTGCTCGACCTTCTCCAGGAACGAGTCGACCAGCGCGGACTCGTACTCGTCGCCGAGCTCCCTGCGCGCGTGCAAGGTGGCGTCGAGTTCCTTCTTCAGTTCGGCGTCGCCGTGGCGGGCTTCCATACCGGTCATGCCCTTCACGTTAGGCAGCCGCGGTCCGCGGGGCACTGGGGATAGCCCCCCTTTTGCGGCTGGGCCGAGCCCCCGGGCGGGTGCCGGAAGATGCCCCTTGCCCGCTCTGCATACCGTCATGCAGAGTTCTCGGTACCTGAATAGATTGTCGATGACCGGCCTCGATCGCCGGGGCCTGCGGCAACCGGGCACGATCCGTGTCCGGACGGAGAAGGGTGCGCGAGTGGTGTCGTCTCGGAGCAGGGAAACGTCGCGTCCGCCGACGCCTCCGGCGCACGTCGCTCTCGTGGTCCTGGACGGTCGCAGCACCGGTGTCGACGACGTCGTACGGCTCGCCGACGGTGCCGCGCGGCCGGTTCCCGGCACCGATGCGATGAAGCGGGTCGAGGACTCCTGGTGCGCCGCCCGGCAGATCGCCGCCACCGGCCGCGTCTACGGCCGCTCCACCGGTGTCGGAGCGAACCGCAACGAGGACGTGCCCTCCGAGGCTGCCGCCGACCACGGACTGCGCCTGCTGCGCAGCCACGCCGGCGCCATCGGCGAGGAACTGCCCGCCCGCCAGGTCCGCGCCATGCTCGCCGTCCGCGCGAACCAGCTCCTCGCGGGTGGCGCCGGACTGCGGCCCACCGTCGTGACGGCGCTGTGCGAGGCGCTGGAGGCCGGCGCGTACCCGGTCGTCAACGAGTTCGGCTCGGTCGGCACCGGGGACATCGCCGCACTGGCCCAGGTGGGCCTGGCCCTCGCGGGGGAGCACCCCTGGCGGGGGCCGGACGGTTCGGTGTCCGGCGGCGCGGGGGTGAACGGCTCGGTGGTGGAGGAGCTGCCGGCGGGAGAGGACCCCCGACAGGGCGCGGAAGGCCCGGCAGCCGGTGGGGCGGTGGTGAGGGCGCCGCGGCCGGGGGAGTGGTCCCCGCGCGGTACGGAGGGCTCGGCGGCGGGGGAGTGGTCCCGGCGGCTCGCGGAGGGTTCCGTGGTGCCGGGTGCGCGGTCCGGTGGGTGGGCGGCCCCGGAGGCGCAGCCGCTCGACAACAACGACGCGCTCGCGCTCATCAGCAGCAACGCGCTCACCCTCGGGCAGGCCGCGCTCGCGCTGCACGAACTGCGCGGGCTGATCGGCGCCACGCAGGTCGTCGCCGCCCTGTCGCTGCTGGCGGTCGACGGGTCCCACGAGGCCTACGCGGCGCCCGTGCACGCGGCCCGGCCGCACCGGGGGTCCGTCGAAGTGGCGCGCCGGATGCGGGAGTTGATCGGGGCCGCGGACCGGCCCACGCCACCGCTCGGGCGGATCCAGGACCCGTACGGCTTCCGCTGCCTCCCGCAGATACACGGCCCCGCGCACGACGCGGCGGACGCGCTGGAGACGGTCCTCACGGTGGAGATCAACGCCGCCGCCGAGAACCCACTCATCTGCCCCGAGGACATGACCGCTTACCACCATGGCGGCTTCTACCAGGCCCAACTCGCCCTCGCCCTGGACCACTTCAGACTCGCGGTCACCCAGGTGGCGCGCCTGTCCACCTCCCGCCTGTCCACCCTCAACGAACCCGCCTACACACGGCTGCGCCCCTTCCTCGCCGACCACGAGCCGGCGTCCTCCGGCGTGATGATCCTCGAGTACGCCGCCGGTGCCGCACTCGGTGACCTGCGGGCCTTCTCCGCGCCCGCTTCGCTCGGCCACGCTGTACTCTCCCGGGGCGTCGAGGAACAGGCGAGCTTCGCCTCGCTCGCCGCACGCCAGACGCTGCGGGCGTGCGGTGCGTACCGTCTCGTCGTCGGCTGCGAACTGGTCGCCGCGGTACGGGCGCTGCGCCAGCGCGATCTGCGGCCCGACCCCGAGCTGCCGGCCGGGCGGGCACTGGAACTGGCCGAGGCGGTGCTCGACGCGGAGCAGGCCGACCGGCCGCTCACGGACGACGTGTCGGCGGCCGCCGCACTGCTCGACCGGTTCACGGACATCTGGAGGGGGAGCACGCCATGAGCGCGGGCACAGACAGGAACGCGGGCGGAAGCGCGGACGCGGACAGCGACGCGAGCAGGGACGTGAACGGGGACGGGGACGTGAACGGCGACGTGAACGGGGACGCTGCCGTGGAGAGTGACGCGACGGTGAGCGACAGCCCCGCCGGGCGTCTCCAGGCCCTCTTCGAAGGGCACCGGCTCACCCCGACCCAGCGGCGCATCGCGCACAGCATGGTGCGGCGCGCCGCCGATGTGCCGTTCCTGTCCAGCGTCGAACTCGCCGAACTCGCCGGAGTCAGCCAGCCCTCCGTCACCCGCTTCGCGGTCGCCCTCGGCTTCGACGGCTACCCGGCGCTGCGCAAGCACCTGCGCGAGGTCGCGCCCGCCGAACCGGCCACCGACACCGCCTCGTACAACGAGTACCAGCAGGCCGTGGAGGCCGAGATCGAGAACCTGCGTCACCTCGCCGAGGTGCTCGCCGACCCGCGCCCGGTCGCGAGGGCCGGGCGCCTGCTGGCCGCGTCCCGTCCGCTGCCCGTCCTCGGACTGCGCGCCGCCGCCTCCCAGGCCTACGGCTTCGCCTACTTCGCCGCCAAGGTCCACCCCGACGTACGGCTGCTGCACGAGGGCGGCACGATGCTCCAGGACCGCGTCGACGCGGCCGTCCGGGCCGGGGCCACGGCCCTGCTGTGCTTCGCGCTGCCCCGGCATCCGCGCGAGGTCGTCGACGCCCTCGGCTACGCGAAGGAGGCCGGGCTGACCGTCGTCACGGTCGCGGACTCCGCGTTCGCGCCGGTGGCGAAGGTGTCCGACCTGCTGCTCCCCGCCGCTGTCGGCACCGGTCTCGCCTTCGACACGGCCTGCGCGCCGATGCTGCTGGGCCGCGTCCTGCTGGAGGCCATGTGCGACGACCTGCCGGACGCGCAGGCGCGGCTGGAACAGTTCGACGCGCGGGCCGCGGTGCGGGGACTGTTCGTGGAGTAGGCGAGGCGTCGGCCGCCGTGCGGGGGCTGTCCGTGGAGCGGCTGCCGGGTCCGGACTTCGGCGTTTCTCAGACTCGTCTCACCTTCCGTGGCTAGCCTGCGCGCCCAGAGACACACGGGCGCGACGGCGGTCGGCGACGGGCCCGTGGACGCGAAAGCGCTGAGACGGGAGGCAGATCGTGGGACGCGGAGGACAGGGCTTGGCCCGGATGGCCGTCGTGGTGAGGGCCGGAGCCGCACCACTGTGGTGGTGCGGAGTGCTGGCCGGCGGAGTCGGGCTGCTGGTTCCCGGACTGACCGGGCGCAGGATCGGCGTCCTCGCGGGCGCCGCGCTGTTTGTCGTCGCGGCGGCCGTGGTCGCGTACTGGCGCGGGAAGCGGTACGCCGCCCTGGTGCGCTCCGCCGACCGCGCCGGCAAGCACGATGTGCTCCAGGACCGTGCCGTGACGCTTCGCAACTGGCGCCGGGGCCACCGCTGGTGGCTCCTTCTCGGCTTCGCCGCCGCGCTGGGCAGCTCGTTCGCCGTGCCCGCCGCGGGTGGCATGCTGCTCGCCGGCGCGGGCGTCGGACTGTGGCTGAAGGCCCGTCGGCTCGGGCAACTCGAACGTGCCGACCAGGCGTTGATCTGGGTACGCGTCGACTGGCTCGGCCCGCGTGCCGGTGCCCCCGTGGGCAAACCGGTCCGGGCCGTCCGGGCCACCGGAGTGGCGGCGGGCGACGCCGCGCCCGGCGGGGCGCGGCGTCGCTGACCGGGCCGGAACTAAACCTCCAGGTCGGCCTCGATCCTCTTCAGTTGGTGTCGGGCCATCGCCAGGTTGGCGCGCTTCTGGTCGAGCACCAGGTACAGGAAGAGGCCGTTTCCGCCGCGGCCCTTGATGAGCCGGATCAGGTGGTACTGGTCGGAGAGCGTGATCAGGATGTCCTCGATGTCGCCCTTCAGCCCCAGGTGTTCCATGGTCCGGAGTTTGGCCCGGACGACGTCGGTGTTGCCGGCGGCCGCGACGGTGAGGTCGAATCCCTTGCTGCCACCGATCGTGCCCAGCGCCATTCCGCTGGTGTAGTCGACGAGGGCGGCTCCGGTAGCGCCCTCGATGGACGCCAGTGCCTCTTTGAGCGCGGTCTCGGTGTTCGTCATGGTGCGGTGCTCCTTCAACTCTCTGATGTTCTCGGGTGGTTGGTGGCAGGGGTAGATGTGGTGCGTGCGGCGGCGGTGCCGCGCGCGGTGCGTGTGCGCGAAGTGCCCGACGAGGGCTTCGCGGAGGTCTTGGCCGGCTCGGTGACCGGCTCGCCGCGCGCCGTGGCGGCGTCGACGAGCTCGCCGATCCGGGTGCTGGATCGCCGCCCCTCCAGGTGCAGGCGGCCGACATTGACACGGTCCTGGGCCAGCAGCGTCAGCACGGCGGAGCCGCCCGCCGCGTAGGTCGCCACGTAGCCGTGCACACCGCGCACCAGCAGTTCGCGCAGGTCGCCGTGCCCGGTGGACTCGGCCATGCGTATGGCGACCCCCAGGGCGGCGGCGGTGAGCGCGGCCAGTCCGTCCGGCTCCACACCGGGCGTGTCGTGGGCGAGGACGAGACCGTCGGCGCTGGCCGCGAGCGCTCCGGTCAGCTGGGGCACACGGGCCCTCAACCGATGGAGTTCGTCGAGGACTTCGGGCTCCGCCGCCATCAGCAGTCTCCTCTCGGCACGCTGTCGTAGCGCGCGGATCACAAGGCCTCCCGCGGGTAGGGACTCACAAGGCCTCCAGCGCGTCTCTGAGTCGTCGCAACAACGCGACGTCGGGATCGGCGGAGGTCTGGGTGAGCACGCTGGGAGGGGGAAGCGGCTGCGGCGCGGGCGCGGCCGTCACGAGCCCGGCGGCGGCGAGTCGGCGCAGGTCGACGAGCGTGTGGAAGGCGGGCCGCCCCAGCGCCAGGGAGACGTCCGCCGCCGTGCGGACGCCGTCCACCCGCCCGAGGACCGCCTCCTGGCGCTGCGGCACCGCCGGCCCCCCGGTGAGCGAGGCACGCCGCAGCGGCGCGGTGTCGGTCGCGGGGTCGGGCCATATGCGGTGCAGCAGTTCGCGCCGGCGTACCGTCTCGCGCTCCAGCGCGGCCACGGGGACGGGGCGGAGCGGGCCGAACCAGTGCGCGGCGCCGTACCGGAAGCGGGTCGGGGTGCTGCTCGGTCCGAGCACGAAGTACGCCGCGTCGTACAGCGAGCCGAGGTGGCACAGCTCCAGCGCGCCTTCCGCTATCCGCCCGCTGTCGATCAGGAACCGGCCGACCCGACGGCGCGCTCCGGCCGTGGCGACCGCCTCCCGCCACACCTCGGCGTCCAGCACCCCGCGGACGGAGAACAGCACGTCGAGTCCGGGCGTGGCCGGGCTCTCGGCGTGCACCACCTCGCCGTCGGCGAGATAGAGGGTGCCGCGCTCGCGGATGAGGACGCCGGTGGCCCGCTCGTCGGCGAGCCGGCTGAGCATCGGCGAGACACCGACGGGAGCACTCGGTGCCCTGTCCCGGACCGGGAGCCGGGGCGGGGGAGGTGTTCTGACCGTCGTCATACGAGCACCAGCCGTCCGGCCATCTCGCCGAGCCGGATGCGTGCCAGGGCGAGATTGCCGTCCGAGCGGCCCAGCCACAGGTGCAGGAACACGCTGCTGTCGAAGGTGGTCCGGACGAACCGCAGGACGTGATAGCTGTCGCGGTTGCTGATGATCAAGTCCTCGATCGGGGTCTCCTGGTCCGACCACTCGGACCAGTCGGAGCCGTCCTTCGGGGCGAACGAGCGGTTCTCCGCGGCGAGCCGGGCCAGCTCGGCTGCCTCCGCCGCGGTCGTCTCGTGGTCGTCGCCCGGCGCGTCGCCGACCGTGCCCAGGGCCAGGCCGCTGGTCCAGTCGACCACCGAGGCACCCCGCGCACCGGGCAGTGTCATGGCTTCCAGTAGGCACTCGTCGATTCCGGGCACCGTGTCTCCCCTCCCGCCAAGGGTTCGGCCGAGTGACGCCGAAGTTACGCACTGTGTGCACGGGAGGGGAGTGATCGGGCATTTTCCTGTGGAACATGCCCCTGATGGCTAAGGTGGGTCAACTGACCACATTTTCCGGCGCGCGGAAACCACCGGTGGCTGATTTGTATTGCCCCAGGGTGCGTCGCAGGGGCGCTCGTGAGTGCGTTGTGGCGCACGCGGTATTCGGATGCGCCCCGGGGCCCTGGCGCGTGCCCGCCCGTCTCCGGGGCGGGCGGTGACTACAGCGCGGTGAGCGACGGCCCGTGCGCCCCGCCCGACTCCGTGACGATCTCGTCGAGCGTCTGCGGCTCCCGTACGACCGCGAAGCGCACGCCGTCCGTGCCGTCGCCGGCCGGTGCGAAGCCGTAGATGCCGGGACGGGCAAGGGAGTTGTACGCGTAGTGGTGGGCGAAGCAGTACGCGCCGGTGTCCAGCGCGGCCACGTGGTCGCCCTGCTCGAGCAGCGGCAGCGCGCGGCCCCTCGCGAGCAGGTCGCCCGCGAAGCAGGCGGGGCCCGCGACGTCCTGGACGACGTCCGGTCCCGTCCTGGGGCGGCCCTTCCCGTCGTACGCGGCGATCCGCAGCGGCCAGGCCTCCGGCGCGTACACCGTACGGGTCGCGACCTGCACCCCCGCGTGGGTGACCGCGACCGAGCGGCCCCCGGCGGACTTCGCGTACTCGACCCGCGTCAGAACCGTCCCGTGCTTGGCGAGCAGTGAACGCCCGAACTCGGTGACCAGCCCGTACCGCCCGTCGAACAGTCCCGGCACCACCTCCGAGAGCAGCCGCGCGTACTGCGCGTACGTCGGGGCCGTCGTGTCGGAGGTGAAGTCGACCGGCAGCCCGCCGCCGATGTCGATCGTGTCGACCTGGCGCCGCCCGACATGCCGGTTGATCTCCTCCGCCAGCGCGTACGTCTCCGCCACGCCCTGCGCCATCAGGGAGAGCGGCATGCCCTGCGAGCCCGCGTGCGCGTGCAGCCGGGTCAGCCAGGGGCGGTCGGCGTACGCCCGCACGATCCACGCGCGGGCTCCCTCGTCCCGCAGCGCGACCCCGAACTTGGAGGTCGCCGTGGCCGTCGACAGCGCCTCGATCGAACCCCTGCCGACCTGCGGGTTCACCCGGAGTCCGATGGGGGAGCCGGTGGCCGCCGAGCGCATCAGGGCGTCGATGCGGTCCAGCTCCTGCGGATTGTCCGCGTTGACCGCGATGCCCAGGGCCAGCGCCTCGCGCAGTTCGCCGGGCGTCTTGGCGGGTGAGTCGAGCACGGTCCGGGCCGGCGGTATCCCGGCCGCCCGGGCGAGCGCGAGTTCTCCGGGGCTCGCCACCTCCGCCCCGATGCCCTGTTCGCGCAGCAGCCGCAGCACGGGCACGAGGGGCGTCGCCTTCACCGCGAAGGCGTGCAGCACGGGAGTGCCGGGAGCGATCACCGCGTCGAAGGCGGCGCGCAGCGCGGCGGCCGAGGCCCGGATGCCGGGGACGTCGAGGAGCGCGACGATGGGGTGCCCCGGGGTGAGGAGGCCCTGTTCCACGGCGGCCCGCACGGCGTCGTCCCGCCGGGAGACCCGCTCGGAGTCCGGCCCGCCCCCGCCTTCGCTCGCTGCCCGGCCCTCGTCCGTTGTCCCGCCGTCGCTTGCCGTCGCCCCGGCCTCGTCCGTTGTCCCGCCGTCGCTTGCCGTCGCCCCGGCCTCGTCCGTTGTCCCGCCGTCGCTTGCCGTCGCCCCGGCCTCGTCCGTTGTCCCGC
>NZ_JBSFYW010000055.1:51244-58970 GCF_053599975.1 Streptomyces sp. NPDC005141
ACGCCGTCGCTCGCCGTCGTCCTGCCCCCGTCCGTCGCCCCGTCCCTCTGTGCCGTCGAGTCGCCCGAAGGCGCCCCCGAAGCCCCTGCCGAAGACATCGCAGCCCCGCTCGCCCCGTCGCCCGCCGGATCCCCTGCCCTGTCCATGTCTGCGCCCATACATCCCAGCCAAACATCCGTGAGGAGCGCGCGCGGGGCCGTGCATCTATTGACTAGCTCTATTCAAAGAGTCAGGATGTGAATATCTACAGCAACAGTTCGCTAGGAGGCAGACCATGTCAGGACCCCGCCCCGTCCGAGCGCCCCGCGGTACGGAACTGAGTGCCCTGGGATGGCAGCAGGAAGCCGCCCTGCGGATGCTGCAGAACAACCTCGACCCCGAGGTCGCCGAGCACCCCGACAAGCTCGTCGTCTACGGCGGCACCGGCAAGGCCGCCCGCGACTGGCGCTCCTTCGACGCCATGGTCCGTACGCTCCGGACGCTGAAGCAGGACGAGACGATGCTCGTCCAGTCCGGCCGCCCCGTAGGCGTCATGCAGACCCACGAGTGGGCCCCGCGCGTCCTCATCGCCAACTCCAACCTGGTCGGCGACTGGGCGAACTGGGAGGAGTTCAGGCGCCTCGAGGCTCTCGGCCTCACCATGTACGGCCAGATGACCGCCGGTTCCTGGATCTACATCGGTACCCAGGGCATCCTCCAGGGCACCTACGAGACGTTCTCCGCCGTCGCCGCGAAGAAGTTCGGCGGCACCCTCGCCGGCACCATCACGCTGACCGCCGGACTCGGCGGCATGGGCGGCGCCCAGCCGCTCGCCGTGACGATGAACGACGGCGTCGCGATCTGTATCGACGTCGACCCGCGCGCCATCGAGCGCCGCATCGAGCACCGCTACCTCGACGTGAAGGCCGACTCCCTGGAGCACGCCCTCCAGCTCGCCGTCGAGGCCCGCGACCAGCGCAAGCCGCTCTCCATCGGCCTGCTGGGCAACGCCGCCGAGCTGCTGCCCCGGATACTCGCCGAGGGCGCGCCCATCGACATCGTGACCGACCAGACCTCGGCCCACGACCCGCTCGCCTACCTCCCCGTCGGCGTCGACTTCGACGACATGGCCGACGCGGCCGCCAAGGACCCGGCGGGCTTCACCACCCGCGCCCGCGAGTCCATGGCCCGCCACGTCGAGGCGATGGTCGGCTTCATGGACGCCGGCGCCGAGGTCTTCGACTACGGCAACTCCATCCGCGGAGAGGCCCGGCTCGCCGGGTACGACCGCGCCTTCGCCTTCCCCGGCTTCGTCCCCGCCTACATCCGCCCGCTCTTCTCCGAGGGCAAGGGCCCCTTCCGCTGGGCGGCCCTGTCCGGCGAGGCCTCCGACATCCACAAGACGGACAAGGCGATCCTCGACCTCTTCCCGGAGAACGAGTCGCTGCACCGCTGGATCAAGCTGGCCGGCGAGCGCGTCCACTTCCAGGGCCTGCCCGCCCGTATCTGCTGGCTCGGCTACGGCGAGCGCGACAAGGCCGGCGAGCGCTTCAACGACATGGTGGCGTCCGGCGAACTCGCCGCCCCCCTCGCCATCGGCCGCGACCACCTCGACTGCGGCTCCGTCGCCTCCCCGTACCGCGAGACCGAGGCCATGCTCGACGGCTCCGACGCGATCGCCGACTGGCCGCTGCTGAACGCCATGGTGAACGTCGCCTCCGGTGCCTCCTGGGTCTCCATCCACCACGGCGGCGGCGTCGGCATGGGCCGCTCCATCCACGCGGGCCAGGTCTCCGTCGCCGACGGCACCAAGCTCGCCGGCGAGAAGATCCGCCGCGTGCTGACGAACGACCCCGGCATGGGCGTCATCCGCCATGTCGACGCCGGCTACGACATCGCCGAGTCCGTCGCGGACGAGCGCGGTGTGCGCATTCCGATGCGCGAAGGCGACGAGGGCGGCACCGCGTGACCTTCCACAGCATGTGGGCGGAGCTGCTGCCGATCGGCCGCAGTTCCGCCTCCGGCGGCTACCGCCGCTTCGCCTGGACCGGGGCCGACACCGAGTGCCGCGCCTGGTTCCGGCAGCAGGCCGAGTCCCGCGGGCTCACCCACGAGCTCGACCGCAACGGCAACCAGTGGGCCTGGCTCGGCGACCCCGCCGCCGGGGACGCCGTGGTCACCGGGTCGCACCTGGACTCCGTGCCCGACGGCGGCGCCTTCGACGGACCCCTCGGCGTCGTCTCCTCCTTCGCGGCGCTCGATGAACTCCGCGCCCGTGGAGTGCAGTTCACCAAGCCCCTCGCCATCGTCAACTTCGGCGACGAGGAGGGCGCCCGGTTCGGGCTCGCCTGCGTCGGCTCCCGGCTGGCCGCCGGGCAGCTCACCGTCGAGCAGGCGCACCGGCTGACCGACGCCGACGGCATCACCCTGCCGCAGGCCATGGAGCGCGCCGGACACGACCCCGGCACCATCGGCCCCGACCCCGAGCGGCTCGGCCGGATCGGCGCCTTCGTCGAGCTGCACGTCGAGCAGGGCCGCGCCCTCGACCTCAGCGGCGACCAGGTCGGCATCGCCAGCGCCATCTGGCCGCACGGCCGCTGGCGCTTCGATTTCCGGGGCGAGGCCAACCACGCGGGCACGACCCGGCTCGTGGACCGCCACGACCCGATGCTGCCGTACGCCGAGACCGTCCTCGCCGCCCGCCGCGAGGCCCGGCTCGCGGGCGCCGTCGCCACGTTCGGCAAGATCGCGGTCGAGCCGAACGGGGTGAACGCCATCCCCTCCCTCGTCCGCGGCTGGCTCGACTCCCGCGCCGCCGACCAGGCGACCCTCGACACGGTCGTCACCGGTGTCGAGAAGGCGGCGCGCGAGTACGCGGACGCCCAGGGCGTCGAACTCGACGTGATCCGCGAGTCGTTCACCCCCGTCGTCGAGTTCGAGCACGCCCTGCGCGACGAACTCGCCCGCATCCTGGGCAAGGAGCGGGACGCCGTGCTGAGCGTCCCCGTTCTCGGGACGGGCGCCGGACACGACGCCGGAATCCTCTCCGGCACCGTCCCGACCGCCATGCTGTTCGTACGCAACCCCACGGGTGTCTCGCACTCCCCGGCCGAGTTCGCCGCCGAGGACGACTGCGTGGCCGGGGTGACCGCACTCGCCGACGTACTCGAAGGGCTGGCCTGCAGGTGACGCAGACGTACTGGCTGGAACACGCCTGGCTCGACACCCATGTCGAGCCGGGCGTCGCCGTGACCGTGTCGACCGGCGGCTCCGGAGCCGGTGCGGACGGCCGCGTCACCGATGTCCGCATCGGCGTCGACACCCCGCCGCCGGGCGCCGAGATCCTCCGCGGACTCACCCTCCCCGGGCTCGCCAACGCCCACTCGCACGCCTTCCACCGCGCGCTGCGCGGCACCGTCCAGGTCGGCTCCGGCACTTTCTGGACCTGGCGCGAGATCATGTACTCCTTCGCCGACCGGCTGACCCCGGAGACCTATCACGCGCTCGCCCGAGCGGTGTACGCGGAGATGGCGCTCGCCGGAGTCACCGCCGTCGGCGAGTTCCACTACGTGCACCACTCCCACGACGGCACCCCGTACGCCGACCCCAACGCCATGGGCGAGGCACTCATCGCCGCGGCCGCCGAGGCCGGGATCCGCATCACCCTGCTCGACACGGCCTACCTCTCCTCCGGCTTCGGGCAGCCGCCCAACCCGCACCAGCTGCGCTTCTCCGACGGCACCGCCGACGCCTGGGCGGAACGCTCTTCACTTCTCAAGGACCGGGATCACGCGCGGATCGGTGCGGCGATCCACTCCGTGCGGGCCGTGCCCGCCGGACAGCTCGCCACCGTGGCGCGCTGGGCCGAGGAGCGGCGCGCCCCGCTCCATGTGCACCTGTCCGAGCAGACGGCGGAGAACGAGGCATGCAAGGCCACCCACGGCCGCACGCCCACCCGGCTGCTCGCCGACCACGGTGTCCTCGGCCCGCGCACCACCGGCGTCCACAACACGCACCTCACGGACGAGGACATCGCCCTGATCGGCGGCTCCGGCACCGGCACCTGCATGTGCCCGACCACCGAACGCGATCTCGCCGACGGCATCGGCCCCGCCGTCGCCCTCCAGCGCGCGGGCTCGCCCCTCTCGCTCGGCTCCGACAGCCACGCCGTCATCGACCTGCTCGAAGAGGCCCGCGCGATGGAGCTGAACGAGCGGCTTCGAACCCGCACCCGCGGTCACTGGACGGCCGCCTCCCTGCTGCGCGCCGCCTCCGCCGACGGTCACGCGGCCCTCGGCTGGGACGACGCGGGCAGCATCGAGACGGGCGCGCTCGCCGACTTCACGACGATCGCCCTCGACTCGGTCAGAACGGCGGGACCGGTGCCACGCCTCGGCGCCGAGACGGCCGTATTCGCGGCCACGGCCGCCGATGTCCGGCACACGGTCGTGGCGGGCCGGCATGTCGTACGCGACGGCGCGCACACCCTCGTACCGGATGTGCCGGCAGCTCTCGCGGACGCCGTCGAAGCCCTGCGCGCCTGACACCCGCACGCGGGCGGGGCCCTACGCGCCCGACGCCCCCCACCAGCAGTCCCGCCACCCCTGAGGACGCCATGAGCAGCACGACCGTCATCACCAACATCGCCAGTCTGGTCACCAACGATCCCTCCCTCGGCGACGGCTCCCCGCTCGGTCTGATCCAGGACGCGGCCGTCGTCATCGAAGGCGACCGCATCGCGTGGACCGGTGAATCAAGCAAAGCACCCGCCACTGACAACCGGGTCGATGCCGGTGGCCGCGCGGTGATCCCGGGCTTCGTCGACTCCCACTCGCACCTGGTCTTCGCCGGTGACCGCACCCAGGAGTTCAACGCCCGGATGTCGGGCCGCGCGTACAGCGCGGGCGGTATCCGCACCACCGTCGCCGCCACCCGTGCCGCCTCCGACGAGGAGCTGGAGCGCAACCTCACGCGCTACCTCCGCGAGGCGCTCCGCCAGGGCACCACGACCTTCGAGACCAAGTCGGGCTACGGCCTGACCGTCGAGGACGAGGCGCGCGCGCTGCGTATCGCCGCGTCGCACACCGACGAGGTCACCTACCTCGGCGCGCACATCGTCTCGCCGGACTACGCCGACGACCCGGCCGGCTATGTCGCCCTGGTGACCGGCGAGATGCTCGACGCCTGTGCCCCGTACGCCCGTTGGGTGGACGTCTTCTGCGAGAAGGGCGCCTTCGACGGCGACCAGGCGCGGGCGATCCTCACGGCGGGCAAGGCGAAGGGCCTGCACCCGCGTGTGCACGCCAACCAGCTCTCCTACGGTCCCGGAGTCCAGCTCGCCGTCGAGCTGGACGCGGCGAGCGCCGACCACTGCACGCACCTGACGGACGCGGACGTCGACGCCCTCGCGAGCGGCGAGACCGTGGCGACCCTGCTCCCCGGCGCCGAGTTCTCCACCCGCGCCGAGTGGCCGAACGCCCGCAGGCTGATCGACGCGGGCGTCACGGTCGCGCTGTCCACCGACTGCAATCCCGGCTCGTCCTTCACCTCGTCCGTGCCCTTCTGCGTCGCGCTCGCCGTACGGGACATGCGGATGACCCCGGACGAGGCCCTCTGGTCGGCGACGGCGGGCGGTGCGAAGGCGCTGCGCCGGGACGACGTCGGCCGGCTCGCGCCGGGCGCGTACGCGGACCTGGCGCTGCTGGACGCTCCCAGCCATGTCCACCTCGCCTACCGTCCGGGCGTCCCGCTGGTCACCGGCGTCTGGCGGCGCGGCGTCCGCGAGGTCTGAGGGGCGAAGCTCCGAACGTCGAGCTCTGAGCGTCGAGGTCCGACACTCGGAGATCTGAAGGGGCGCGGTCCGAGGTCTGAGGGGCGAGGGGCGTCCGTCAGGTGGCGCCCGCGCGCCACCGCTGCCCCGTGCCGCCGTTCAGCGGCACCAGCGACAGCCCGCCGTCACCGTCCGGCGTGACCGCTGTCTCGATGGCCACGGCCGGGCGGATGACGCCGTCGCCGTCGACGGTGAACCGCAGGTTGTCGCCGTGGTCGCCGTGGAGCGACGAGCACACCCAGATGCCCACGCCCTTGTCGACGGAGCCGCGGCTGTCCAGACAGAAGTCGTCGTCGGCGGCCGACCGGAGCGCACCGAGGTCGGCGTCGACGCGCCAGCGCTGGGTGGAGGAGGAGGTGCAGGGCGCCGTGACGACGTCCGTGCCCTTCTCCGGATCACCGTCCCGGATGTCCAGGCACAGGCCCGAGGCGACGTTCACCACCTGGGCGTAGCCGCTGCCCGGAGGCCGGAACGTGACGGTCGGGGTCGGCTTCGGACTCGACGGCTTCGGCGGCTTCGGTGACTTCGAACGGTGGGCCGGGGAGGGCGACGCGGAGGTTGCCGAGGGTGAGGGCGCGGTGGCCGACGGGGTGACCGGGACCGTCGCCGTCACCGTCACCGGGGGCCGGCCCGACGGTGTGGAGACCGAGCCCGCCGTGCCCGTGGAGGGCGCGCCGGTCGTGGAGAGCAGGAAGAACAGGACCGGCGCCAGGGCCACGCCGAGCGCCGCGGCCGAGGTCAGGACGAACCGGCGGGACGGGGGCCAGGGCAGCACCGACGCCCTGTGTCCGGCGGGGGGTACGGGCGGGGCGGGCCGTGTCCCGGACGCGTCGTCCATGGCATACGCGGCGTACGCCGTACCGGCCCAGGGCAGCAGGCCCTCGGCCAGGGCGGAGCGGGGGTGGTCGCGCAGGGCGGACAGTTCCCCGTACGCGGTCGAGCAGTGCCCGCAGTGCGCCATGTGGGCGTGCAGGTCCTTGCTGGAGCGGGGGTTGTCGGGCCGCACCGACTCCTCGATCAGCCGGCGGAAGTCTCCGCAGCGCGGATCGTCGGAGGCGGCCAGCCGGGACTTCAGACAGGCCTGGCCCAGCGCCTGGAGCGCCTGGTCCGTGCCGTAGGTGATGTCGCTGGGGGCGAGACCGAGCAGGAGCGCCGTGCGCTCCGCGGGCTCGCGCTCCACGACGGCGTACCAGATGAGGCCCTGGGCCCGGGCCGGGAGGGACTGGAAGGCGGGGAGCAGGGACGGGACGGGACCGTCGGGGCCCGCCGTGCTGAGGACGAGGAGCAGGCCGGGGTCCAGCCCCGCGGCGCGCTGGTCCCGGGCCCACGAGGCGGCCACCCGCCCGGCCAGCAGCAGGAGTTGGTGCCGCCAGGGGACGCTCGGGTCGATGCCGCGCGCCGTCTCGCGGGCCGCGAGGGTGAAGGTCTGCGCGGCGAGCTGTCCGGCTCCGGACTCACCGGTGGTGCACAGCCGCGCGTAGGCGAGGACCGAGGCGCGGTGGCGTGCGCGGAGTTCCTGGAGGGCGGCGTACGCGGTCGAGGTGGATCCGCGCAGCAGCTCGGTCAGCCGTGTGTCGGACGCGTCCGTGGGCAGTCCGCTGCCCTCGGCCGCGTCGCCTCTGTCGGCCGGGTCGCCCTGCGCCATGTTCGTCCGCCTCCTTGCACGTGGTACTCCACTCGCCCCGTCCTGACGTACCAGCCAGTTTGGGGTGCCCATAGTGGCGGGGATGGCCCTTCGGGGAAAGAGTTGAAGGGTGGAATTTCGCGGACCGGCGCCGAACTTCCCACGCGGCGCCGAAGTCGCCTGTGCGACGCAGGCGTTCTGCGCGGACGGCGCGGACGGGCGCGTGCGGCCGGAGGGGAGACCGGGGCCTTGCCGAAGCGCCGCTCAGCCCGGCATCCGCGCAGTGGGTCGCG